>NZ_JAKGBU010000038.1:0-27809 GCF_021555155.1 Rhizobium alarense | reverse complement strand
AATTGAGATTCAGGCCGTCCGAAACGGGCGGCAGTTCCTCGCGCGCCGCGCCGTCGTCACGCCCGGCTTCGCCGGCCTCCTGCGCGGCGCGCTCCTCGGCAAGGCGTCGGGCGGCCTCCTCCGCATCGCGCATCCGTCGCGCCTCGTCCGCCTCCCGTCGCCGCTGCTCTTCGCGCTGCTCCACGGCGGCCCGTTCGTCGCGCTGGCGCTGCAGCCGCTGCTGTGCGTCGGTGCGCCGGCGCTCCTCCTCCGCATCCTGCAGCCGGATCGCCTCGGCGCGGGCCGCACGGGCGTCCGTCCTGGCCTTGTAGAGCGCCGCTTCGCGGCGCAGCCGCTGCTTCTCGAGAACGTTCGCCTGCAGCGTCTCGACACGCCGTCGTTCGATCTCGAACTTGCGAAGCGACAGATAGTTGGCAAGGCCGTCCGCTCCGAGGTCGAGCGCCGGGGCGTCAAGCGGTCCGGACCAGGCCAGCGACACTTCCGGCTCGGCACCGGCAAGCGCCTCCTCGCCGGCGCGAAACCGCAGCTCGGTCCGGGCGGCAAGCGTCCGGTCGACGAGGCCGATCTCGGCCGCCCCGGTGAGCCGCGCCGCGCCGTCGCCGGCCGAGACCGACTGGACGCGCAACGTGCCGCCGACGATCGAAAAGGGAATCGACACGCCGCCGAGCAGCGTCTCGCCCTTCAGGATCTGTGCCTCGGCAATCGGCTCCACCCTCTCCGGCGTGATCTCGCCCTCCATCGCATCAGCAGCCGACAGGAGGGCCGGGAAGGCCATCGTGTCGAGCCCCATCACCTTGACGCCGTGCAGCCGGGCGACACCCGAGCCGCTTGCCGAGCGCGCAATACCATCCACGCTCGTGCCGCTTGCATCGAGCGCTATCGTCAGATCGCCGCGGCCGGTCAGCACGGGACCGTATTCCCCGCTCCAGGAGAGCTCGGCCAGATCGACATCCGCAAGTTCGAGCCGAGCCTCCAGCAGACCGTTCTCCTCCGCCTTGGCAAGCTTGACGCGCCCGCTGACGCTGCCGCCGAGCCAGCGGCCCTTGAGGTCTTCGAGCGACAGGTCCGCGCCGTGCCAGACGAGGCGCGCCGTCAGGCCGTCCACCGGGCCGAACAGCCCCGGCGTGAACCGTGTTGCCGACAGGTCGATCGCGACGTCGGCGGCGTCCCATGCCGGCCGGCCGAGCGCGCCGCCGTTGAGCGTTCCGCCGCTCTCGTCGCGCAGCGGCCCGATGATCGCCTCCGCAAGCCAGTCGAAATCTGCCGCATCGACAGAAAGCCGCCCGGTTCCCCTGGGGAAGCCGGCGCCGCGCTCCAGCGACAGGTCGCCCGACAGCGCATTGCCGTCGAGCCTGCCCGAGACATCCGTCAATGTCAGCGCACCTTCGGTCACCGCCGCGTTACCTTTGACTTCCGCCGGCAGGCCGAGGCCGGTCTGCGGCAGGGCGATGCCGTTCATCAGAAGGTAGGGTTCCGCGTCCTCGCTGTCGAATGCCACACGGTAGGTGCCGGTGAGGAAGTTATCGGCGGAAAGCTCCCCCTCACCCTCCATCGTCAGCGAGGTGCGGTCGGTGGTGAAGGCGAACGATACGGCAGCCGGCCCCTCCGCCGCCCGATCGATCCGGGCCGTAACGATGCCGTTTTCCTCTGCATCGAACGGCAACGGGTCAAGGCCGAGCTGACCGGCGAGCACGACGGTGCGCGGATTTTCCAGCGTCGCCTCGGCACTGAGCACCCGGCCGGCGGTGAGGTCGGCAAGGCTCGGCGCCGAGAGCCGGAGGTCGAGGCGTCCCTCGCCGGCGGTACCCGAAACGGACGCAGCCACTGCCCCGTCGGCGACAGAAAGATTGCCCGCGAGATCGGCGCCGTCATAGTAGCCGGCACTTTGCAGGAAGCGCGCAAGCGCCGGATGCGGCGGAAGATGGCGCGACAGCAGGGCCGCGAAGGGCCGCATCTGCGCTGCGCGCAGCGTCATGCGCAGCCCGGCCGCGGGATCGTCGAGCGCACCGCCGACATTGCCGTCGACGGCCAGTGCGGCGCCGGCGAGCGAATCGATGCGCAGCCTCTCGATCGAGAGCCGCCCGTCTTTCAGCGCGACGACCGCGTCGACGCCGTCGACGTCCTCGCTGAAGGCCTGCAGCCGGTCGACCTTCAGGTCAAGCGCGATCGAATGATCGAGCAGCGTCGCAAGCGAACTGTCGCCAGCCGCCATGCCGGTCAGCGCGCGCAGCGAGGCAACGTCGATGCTGTTGCCCTTGAGTTCGAGCGAGAGCGACGGTCCGCCGTCGACGGGCGACTCGCGCTCCGCACGCCCGGTCAGTGTCGCGGAATCAACCGCGAATTCGAGGTTTTCGAACCGCTGCAGTTCGTCCGTGAGGTTGACGCGGGCGGAGAAACCGGCGGTCTTCAGCCTGCGGATTTCCGGATCGACCGAGCCCGCCGCCCAGGCCGCGAAACCGGAGGGCTGGTTGGAGGCGACGAGCAGGTTGCCGACGAAGGCCCGGTTCTCCTTGAGCGTCAGCCGCCCGTCCGCCTCGATCGTCGTGCGGCCCGGAAGCTGCGCCGTGCCGCGCTCGACCAGCCAGCCGTCGCCGTCCGGCTTCAGTGCCAGCGCGACATCCCGGATCGTCGTGTCGCCGATAAGGATCGCCGGCAGGCTGATGCGTGCCTCGCCGGGCACCTGCGGCACCGGAATATCGGCGGCGATGGCCAGCAGCGCCTGCAGCCGCTGGCGCGCCGAGAGATGGGAATCGCGGCCGGTCTTGCCGCTTTCGCCGCTGTTGCCGATGCGGTTGACGTCGATCTGCTGGCCGTCCGCCGTCAGCAGGAAGTCCGGCTTGGCGCCGGTGTCCAGCGTCGCCTCGCCGGTGACGATATAGGGATCTGCCGGATCACCGAGCTCCAGGCGGTAGTCCGGGACGCGCAGCCGCTCGTTGGAAAGCTCGAAGCCGCCGGTGACCCGGAGCGTGTCCAGCGGTTCCGTCGCGGCTGCCGCCTGATCGTCACGGCGCTCCGATACCGTGAACGTCCCGTCATAGCGCGGCCGGAATTCGACGAGCTTCAGATCACCTTCCATGTCGACATTGAACGCCAGCGCATCCGGTACGATGGCGGCACGCAACCGAAGCGCGCCCTTCTCGTCGATCGCGCCGCTCGACACCTGAAAGGCACCTGCCGCGCCGTCGAGCGCGCCGCGTCCGTCGACGCGCCACGGCCCGGCGAGCGAGCGCGCGGCGACATTGGCCGAGAGGTCCGTCACATGGCGCGTGCGCCCCGTCTGCTCGTCGACGAACTCGATCTCGCCGCCGGAAATCGTCACCTTCTCGAGGACGACAGTCTTGGCCGGGATGTCCGTGCGGCGTCCCCGCGCCCAGTCGAGCGTGCCGTCGGGGAAGAGACGCACGCGCGCCTTCGGCTCCTCCACGCGCATGTCGAAGATGAGAGCCTCGCCGCTCAGGAACGGTGCCAGTTCCGCATCCATCGAGAACCGGGCGACCTCGATCATCGGACGGCCGTCCTCCTCGCCGACGCGGACATCGGACAGCGTCACGGAGGGAAAGGGCAGGATGCGCGCGTCGACGCTGCCGTGAACGACGACCTTGCGGCCGAGGATACGGCTCGCCTCCCGCTCGAAATCCTGCCGGAAACTGGTCCAATCGATGAAGAACGGCGCCAGCAGTGCGGCGAAAAGGGCCACCACCACGAGACCGCCGACAAACAACATGATCCGTGAGAGCAAACCGCGATCCTGTCTTAAGCTTTGTCGATCCCGCGCAGGATAGCGCGGAAATCCGTCAGTCGAGGGAAAAAATCTTGCCCGGATTGAGAATATTGTCGGGGTCGAGCGCCCGCTTGATCTGGCGCATGACATCGACCGACCCGCCGAGCTCGGCCGCGAGAAATCCGCGCTTGCCCTGGCCGACGCCGTGCTCGCCGGTGCAGGTGCCGTCCATTGCCAGCGCCCGCGCGGCAAGGCGCGCGATGAAGTCCTCCGCCTTCTCGACTTCCCCCGGATCCTTGTCGTCGAAGACGAGGCTCACATGGAAGTTGCCGTCGCCGGCATGGCCGACGATCGGCGCCAGCAGGCCGTGCGCCTCGATATCGGTTTCCGTCTCGGCGACGCAGTCGGCGAGGCGCGAGATGGGCACGCAGGCGTCGGTGGCGATCACCGCATGGCCGGGTCGCAGGCCTTTCGCGGCCCAGTAGACGTCATGGCGCGCCTTCCAGAGTCTTGCCCTTTCGGCCGCATCCGACGTCCACTGGAAGTCGCCGCCGCCGCACTCGGCGGTCACCTCGCCGAACTGCTCCGACTGGAGCTTGACGCTCGCCTCGTTGCCGTGGAACTCGACGAAGAGCGTCGGCTGTTCCGGCAGCGCAAGACCCGAATAGGCGTTGCAGGCCTTGATCTGCAAGGCGTTCAGCAGCTCGATGCGCGCGACGGGAATGCCGAGCTGGATCGTCATGATCACGGCGCTGCAGGCGTCCTTCAGCGTCGGAAAGCCGCAGACGCCGCCGGCGATCACCTCGGGAATACCCTGGAGCCGCAGCGTCACCGAGGTCAGGATGCCGAGCGTGCCCTCCGCGCCGACCAGAAGGCGGGTGAGGTCGTAGCCGGCAGAGGTCTTGCGCGCCCGGCGCGCCGTGCGGATCTCCTCGCCGGTCGCCGTCACCGCGGTCAGCGCCAGCACGTTGTCCTTCATCGTGCCGTAGCGCACCGCATTGGTGCCCGAGGCACGGGTCGAGGCCATGCCGCCGATCGAGGCGTTGGCGCCGGGATCGATCGGGAAGAACAGACCCGTGTCGCGCAGATAGGCATTCAGCTCCTCGCGCGTGATGCCGGGTTCGACGGTGCAGTCGAGATCCTCGGCATTGACTTCGAGAACCCGATTCATGCCGCTGAAATCGATGGAGAAACCGCCATTCGGCGCGTTCACCTGCCCCTCCAGCGAGGAGCCGGTGCCGAACGGCACGATCGGCACGCGATGCGCCGCACAGATGCCGACCGCGCGCTTCACGTCATCGGCGCGCTCGGCAAACAGCACGCCGTCCGGCAGTTGCGGCGGGATATAGGTGGTGGTGTGGGCGTGCTGGCGGCGGATCGCCTCGCCGGTCTGGAACCGCGCTCCGAAGGCTGCGCGAAAAGCGTCCGCCGCAGCGGAGATCGCCGCTTCGTCGCGCGGGCCGATCCTTATATCCGTCAATGCCATAGCCCATCCTCCCGACTGTCCGGGCGTAATGTGCAAATTGCGGCGCGGCTGTCCAGTTGGAACTTCATGGGGCTGGAGCGGCGAAGCCGTGTCACTCCGCCGGTTGCCCGGCCTGCAGGCCAGCGGCATGGTCCATTTCGTGCTGCAGCCGCTTCTCCTCGTCCATATGGGGCGCGGTAAAGCGGGCGATCGAAAGATAGGCGACGGGCGTCAGGTAGAGCGTGACGACAGTCGCCAGCCCAAGGCCGCCGACGAGCACCCAGCCGAGCGCAATGCGCGCCTCGGCGCCGGCCCCGCTGGCAAGCACGAGCGGCACGGCACCGACGACGGTCGCGATCATCGTCATCATGACAGGCCGGAGCCGGATATTGGCCGCATCCTCGATGGCGCTGCGCACATCCTGGCCGCGGTCGCGGAGCTGGTTGGCGAACTCGACGATCAGGATGCCGTTCTTCGCCATGATGCCGACGAGCAGCACCAGCCCGATCTGGCTGTAGATGTTGAGCGTCGTTCCCGTGAAGATCATCGCGAAGATGGCGCAGGCGAGCCCGAGCGGCACCGTCGCCATGATGATGAGGCCGGAGACGAAGCTCTCGAACTGCGCCGCAAGCACCAGGAAGATGATGACGATGGCGAAGCCGAAGGTGATGAAGAGGCCGTTGGAATTCTCCTCCAGCGTCGCGGCTTCGGCCATCGGAATGAGACGGGACCCTTCCGGCAGGAGCGGCTCGGCCATCGCCTCGACCATGCCGAGGGCGTCGCCGAGGGCCAGATCCCCCTTGAGGCCGGCCGAAAGCGAGACGGCGCGAAGCTGCTGTTCGCGCGAGAGTTGCGGCGCCACCGCCTTTTCCTCGATCGTCGCGATCGTCGACATCGGGACGGTGCGCCCGTCAGCGGTTCTGAGGAAGATGTTTTCAAGATCCGTCGGGTCGTTGATCGGATTGGTCGTGGAGGACATGACGACGGGATAGGCCTGGCCCTCGACATAGATGTCGACCACGCTCGTTCCATCCAGCATCGCCTGCACCGCCGACGCCATGCCGGCGATGTCGATACCGAGGTCCGAGGCCCGTTCCCGGTCGATCGTCACCGAAAGCTGCGCCTGGTTCGCCTCGTAGTTCAGCCGGACATTCTCGAAACGGCCACTGTCCTCGATCTTGCGGACGAGTTCGGCAGCCGCCTTGCCGAGCCTGTCGTAATTGTTGCCGACCAGCGCCACCTGCAGGCCGTTGCCGGCACCGCGGATGCCGAGGCTGTTCGGCTGGATGGCGAAGGCCCGCACGGAGGGCACGGCGGCCGTCGCCCTGTCGATATCGGCGACGATCTCCTGCTGGGTGCGGGCGCGCTCGTCCCAGGGAGCGAGCGTCAGCACCATGAAGCCGCTGTTCGTCGAACCGCCCTGCCCCGAGATCGAGAAGATATTGACGATCTCGCCGCTGTCGAAGAGCGGACGCAGCCTGTCCTCGATCAGCTTCATCTGGTCCTGCGCATATTCGAGCGAAACGCCCTGCGGCGCATTGATGCGCATCATGACGAGCGACCGGTCCTCGCGCGGCGTCAGCTCCGACTTCACGGTGAAGAATGACCCGGCACCGAAGGCGGTGAACACCGCGGCGATCATGAAGACCACGAGCGGTGCATTGAGGCAGGCGCGCAGCGTCCGCCGGTAGAAGGCGGCGCAGAACGCACCGAAGCGCCCCAGCAGCCCATGATTGTGGCTATGCGCATCGGCGGATTTCAGCATGCGCGAGGCCAGCATCGGGCAGAGCGTCAGCGCCACGAAAGACGACAGCAGGATGGCGATGGCGAGCACGAAGCCGAATTCGCGGAACAGCCGGCCCGTCTGGCCGGGCAGGAACGAGAGCGGGATGAAGACGGCGGCAAGCGTCGCCGTCGTCGCGATGACCGCGAAGAACACTTCGAGCGTGCCCAGCACGGCGGCGGCGCGAGGACCCAGCCCCTCGCTCCGCCGCCGGACGATGTTTTCAAGCACGACGATCGCATCGTCCACCACGAGCCCCGTCGCCAGCACGATCGCAAGCAGCGTCAGGATGTTGATCGAGAAACCGCACAGATAGATCGCCGCGATCGTACCCAGGAGCGCGATCGGCATACTGATCGTCGGGATCAGGGTGGCGCGCCAGTCGAGCAGAAACAGGTAGATGACGAGCGTCACGATGAGGATGGCAACGGCAAGCGCGATTTCCACTTCGTGGATGGCCCCGTCGATAAAGACGGCATCGTCGCTGGTGACCCGGAACGTCGTTCCCTCGGGCAGGATCGATTCCAGGCGTTGCACCGCTTCACGCACGCCGGCCGAAATGTCGAGCGTGTTCGACTGGGCCTGCCGGATGATGCCGAGGCCGATGCCTTGCCGGCCGTTCGCGCGAAGCGCGGTCGTTCCGTCGTCCGGCCCGAGCGTCACGACCGCCACATCGCGCAGCCGCACCCGGTTGTTCAGCATGAGGTTCTCGAAATCGTCCGGCGTCGCAAGATCCGCCGTCGCGCGCACGGTGATGTCCTGGTTGCGGCTGGTGAGCGAGCCCGCAGGCACGTCGAAGGAGGCCGTCGACAGCGCGTCGTGCAGATCGGCGATGGTCAGGCCGCGGCTTGCGAGCTTCGCCTGGTCGACGTCGACCCGGAACACCTTTTCCTGTTCGCCATAGACCGCCACGTCCGCCACGCCCTCCACCGCGGCCAGCCGGTCGGCGATCTCGTTTTCGGCGAGCAGCGTCAGGTCTTCCATCGACAGCCGGTCGGAGGTCAGCGCCAGGCGCATGATCGGCTGGCTGTCCGCGTCCGCCTTCACGACACGCGGCTCGTCCGCCCCGTCCGGAATCTGGTTCGTCACCCGGCCGAGCGCGTCGCGCACGTCGTTGGCCGCCTGCCCCACGTCGGTTGTATCGGAGAACTGCATGGTGACACGGCTGCGGCCGAAGGAGGATTCCGACGAAATGTCGTTGATGCCCTGCACCCGCGAGACGGCGCCCTCGATGACATCGGTCAGTTCCCGGTCGACGGTCTCGGGCGAGGCGCCATCGAAATCCGTCGTCACCGAGACGACGGGCCGGTCGACGGAGGGAAGTTCGCGGATCTCGACGCCGTTCAGCGCCGCAAGGCCGGCGACGACGATCAGCGTATTGACGACAAGCGCAAAGATCGGGCGGCGGATGAAGAGCGCCGTAAAGCCCGCCTGGCCGCCATGAGCCGTGTGATCCGGCACCTTGCCCACCATCGTCAGGTCCCCTCCGCCACGGCCGGTGCTGGCTGGTTGTCGCTACCGACGATCTGCACGTCACCACCGTCGCGAAGCCGCTGCAGCCCTTCGATGACGATCTCGTCGGCCGAGACCAGTTCCGCGTTCACGAGAACCTTGTCGGGATTGCGCTGGATGATCCTGACCGGCACCCGCTCGGCCTTGCCGGCACGCACGCGCCAGACGAAGGCGCCTTCGGCAGACCATTGAAGTGCCAGCGGATCGACGCTCGGGTAGCGGTCTCCCTCGAAACGCATGCCGACCTGGAAGGACATGCCGGCCCGCAGGATGTCCTTGGGGTTGTCGATCTCGGCGCGGACCCTGAGCGTCCGGCTCTCCTGCTCGATCCTGTTGTCCACCGCCTGGATCGAGCCCGTGAAGGTTTCGCCGGGGCGGGCGATCGCGGTCGCGATGATCGGCGCGCCGGTGTCGATCACCCCGACGAAGCGCTCCGGAACCCAGAAATCGACAAGGATCTTCGAACGGTCGTCGATGCGGGCGATCGCGCTCGACGTCGTGACATAGTCGCCGGGATTGACGGAGATGATGCCGACGATGCCACCATAGGGGGCCAGGATGGCCCGGCGGCTGAGCGTCAGTTCGGCATTTTGCAGCGCAAGTTCGGCGGCGCGCAATTCGGCCTGCGCGTCCTCCACCTGGACCGGGGTCACCGCCGAGGAGGTCCGCAGTCCCTCGTAGCGCTTCACCTTGTCGGCCGCGCGGTCGCGCGTCAGCCGCGCCTGGTCGGCAGCGATGCGCTGCTCGTCGCTGTCGAGCCTCGCGATGACCTGCCCCTGCTCGACACGATCGCCGGATTTCACGACCACCTCGACGAGGTTGCCCGTTGAATAGGGCGTGACGATCACCGTCCGGATGGCCTCGCCGTCGCCGATCGCACTCAGCCGGTCGTTGACGAGGGCCATTTCGACCGGCCGCGTCACGACGAGCGACGGCCCGCCGAAGGTGCCCCGCGGGCGCCCGCGGCCCTCGCCGCCTGTTGCACCCTGTGGAGCGATCGCAGCCACGAGTTGTTCCGGAAGGCCCGCGGCCTTCAACATGTCGCCGGCACCCGGAACGAACCGTCCCCAAAGCAGAACGCCCGCCGCTGCGGCGACGAGGCCGATGATCAACTGCTTCCAAAGGCGCATACAGGTCTCCGCACGACAAGGTCCAAATCAGCGTCGCCGATTTACGGCAAGTATTGTGTCTCGTCGATGAACCGGCAATGAGAGAATGCAATCATTACATAAATGTAAGAATTTCGCGGACCTGGATCGCCATCCGCCGGAGCCCGTCCTGCTGGACCGCCGCGGCCGATCTTGTTAGCCTGCTCTGCCCCCGGGCCGTCATATTTCAGCATTCGTTGATCTTCACCTTACCATAAAAGGGAACGTCCATGTGTCACGCCTGCGTCATCGATTCCGTGAAAGACCGCATGTTGTCCCGCCGCGGCCTGTTCCGGGCGGCAGCGACCGGCGCCGTCGCCGCGGCGGCGGCCAATTCCGGTTTCCTCAGCCCGGCGCTCGCCGCTGCACCGCCCGTCAAGGTCTCGGACCTGACACATGATCTCCATGAAGCGTTTCCCACCTTCTTCGGCGAGCAGCAGTTCTTCCGCGAGCAGAAGTTCAACTATGCCGAACACAAGTTCAACCTCTTCGAACTGCGCGTGAACGAACACACGGGCACCCATATGGACGCACCGCTGCATTTTTCCGAAGACGGCAATTCCGTCGCGGAAATCCCGGTCGGCGACCTCGTGGTGCCGCTTGTCGTCATCGACATCAGGGAGAAGGCGGCGGCCAGCGCGGACGCCCAGCTAACGCCTGACGACATCCAAGCCTGGATCGCGGCCAATGGCGAGATCCCTGAAAAGGCCTGCGTGGCGCTCAATTCCGGCTGGGCGGCGCATATGGGCACCGAAAAATTCCGCAATGCCGATGCTGAAGGCAAGATCCACTTTCCCGGCTTCCATGTCGAAGCGGCGCAGTATCTGATGGAGAACACGAACACCGTCGGCATCGCCTCCGACACGCTGTCGCTCGACTTCGGCATCTCACCCGACTTCGCGACGCACTATGCCTGGCTCGCCTCCGGCCACTGGGGCCTGGAGGCCGTCGCCAACCTGGACGACCTGCCGGCGAAGGGCGCGACGCTCATCGTGGGCGCGCCGAAGGTGCGTGGCGGAACGGGCGGTCCGGCACGCGTCTTGGCGCTCGTCTGATATCGAACCGGCCGGCGGAGCGATCCGCCGGCCTTTGCTGGAGACCGTCATGAGCACCGTCACCCCTGCCGCAGCCCCCGAAACCGACCCGCGCGTCAAAGCGGTGTTCGACGACATCCGCGCCACCCGCAAGTCGGACTTCGTCAACAACATGTGGCGCTATCTCGCCTTCGATCCGCCGCTGCTGGAGACGACCTGGGCAGAGGTCAAGGCCGTGATGGCGACGCCGTCAAACCTCGATCCGCTCGTCAAGGAGATGCTCTACATCGCCGTCTCGGCGACCAACGGCTGCAGTTACTGCGTCCACTCGCACACCGCGGCCGCCCGGGCGAAGGGCATGACGGACGCGCAGCATGCGGAACTCCTGCACATCATCGCGCTCGCCGCGAAGACGAACCAGCTCGCAACCGCGCTGCAGGTGCCGGTGGATGCCGTTTTCGACGCAGACCGCGGGAAAGCGGAATAAAAGAAGAACGCCAAACTGGCCTTTCGATCCCGAATCACTACATTGGGCCGCATGATGAGCGGTTTTGACGATATCCCCTTCTTCGACGAGGACCCGGCGCTTGCAAAGACGCCGCTGCCCCCGAACGGGAAGCCCGCAGGCGGCATCGCCGCGCGCGCCATGGCGGCACGGGACGGCAACCGGGCACCCGACTATCTCTCCGGCCTCAACCCCGAGCAGCGCGAGGCGGTCGAGACGCTCGACGGCCCCGTGCTCGTGCTCGCCGGCGCCGGCACCGGCAAGACGCGCGTGCTGACGACGCGCATCGCGCACATTCTCGCCACCGGCCGCGCTTTTCCGAGCCAGATCCTCGCCGTCACCTTCACCAACAAGGCGGCACGCGAGATGAAGGAAAGGATCGGCCTGCTGGTCGGCGGCGCCGTCGAGGGCATGCCCTGGCTCGGCACCTTCCACTCGATCGGCGTCAAGCTCCTGCGCCGCCATGCCGAACTCGTGGGCCTGAAGTCCGACTTCTCGATCCTCGACACAGACGACGTCGTGCGGCTGATCAAGCAGATCATCCAGGCCGAAGGCATCGACGACAAGCGCTGGCCGGCCAAACAGTTCGCCGGCATGATCGACGGCTGGAAGAACAAGGGCCTCGACCCGGCGCAGATCCCCGAGGGCGATGCCCGCGCCTTCGCCAACGGGAAGGGCCGCGAGCTCTACGCCGCCTACCAGAACCGGCTGAAGACGCTGAACGCCTGCGATTTCGGCGACCTGCTGCTGCACCCGATCCGCATGTTCCGCGCCAACCCCGACGTGCTGGCCGAGTACCACCAGCGGTTCCGCTACATTCTCGTCGACGAGTACCAGGACACGAACACCGCGCAATATATGTGGCTGAGGCTGCTGGCACAGCGACCGAAAGGCACCACCCGCACGGCCGCAGACCGAGCCGGCGATAGCCGGCCGGGCGACGTTTCGCCCGCGCCCGCGCAGGCCAGCGCCGACAGGCGCGGTGCGGCCGTGAGCGTGAATATCTGCTGCGTCGGCGACGACGACCAGTCGATCTATGGCTGGCGCGGCGCGGAGGTGGACAACATCCTGCGCTTCGACAAGGATTTTCCCGGCGCCAAGGTCGTCAAGCTGGAGCGCAACTACCGCTCGACCGCCCATATCCTCGGCGCCGCCGGCCATCTGATCGCCCATAACGAAGGCCGGCTCGGCAAGACGCTTTTCACCGACCGCTTGGACCCGGACGACGACAAGGTGGTGGTGCACGCCGCCTGGGATTCCGAGGAGGAGGCGCGCGCAGTCGGCGAGGAGATCGAGCAGCTCCAACGCGGCAAGCACAAGCTGAACGACATGGCGATCCTGGTGCGCGCCTCGTTCCAGATGCGCGAGTTCGAAGACCGCTTTGTCACGCTCGGCCTCAACTACCGCGTCATCGGCGGCCCGCGCTTCTACGAACGGCTCGAAATCCGCGATGCCATGGCCTATTTCCGGCTCGTCTGCCAGCCGGCCGACGACCTCGCCTTCGAACGCATCGTCAACACGCCGAAGCGCGGCCTCGGCGACACGACCGTTCGCAACCTGCACGACTATGCCCGCGCCCGCGACATCCCGATGCTCGCCGCCGCCGCCGACATCGTCGAGACGGACGAATTGAAGCCGAAGGCGCGCAAGGCGCTGTTCGACGTCGTCGCCGATTTCCGCCGCTGGCAGAGCCTGCTCGAAACGACGGTGCACACCGAGCTTGCCGAGCAGATCCTCGACGAGAGCGGCTATACCGCCATGTGGCAGGCCGACAAGTCGGCGGAAGCGCCGGGCCGGCTTGAAAACCTCAAGGAGCTCGTGCGCTCGATGGAGGCCTTCGAGTCGATGCGCGGCTTCCTGGAGCACGTCTCGCTCGTCATGGATGCCGAGCAGAACGAGAACCTCGACGCCGTCTCGATCATGACGCTGCATTCGGCCAAGGGACTGGAATTCGAGACGGTGTTCCTGCCCGGCTGGGAGGAAGGCCTTTTTCCGCACCAGCGCGCGCTCGACGAGGGCGGCCGGTCGGGGCTGGAGGAGGAACGCCGCCTCGCCTATGTCGGCCTGACGCGCGCCAAACGCCGCTGCCACATCTGGTTCGTCTCCAACCGCCGCATCCACGGCCTCTGGCAGTCCACCCTGCCCTCGCGTTTCCTCGACGAACTGCCGGAAGGCCATGTCGAGGTCGCCGAGGTCGAGCAGAGCTATGGCGGCTACGGGCGCGGCGGTTACGGCCAGTCGCGCTTCGACAAGCAGGAACCGTTCCAGAACGCCTATGGCACCCCCGGCTGGCGCCGCGCCCAGGCCAACAAGACCGACGCCACCCGCGACAACTGGGGCAGCCGCTCCGGCCACGCGGTGGAGCGCATCGGTTACGGTGAATCAGGCCCCCGCGCCCGCACCATCGAAGGCGAACTCGTCGCCAAATCCGCCGCCACCGAACCCTCCCGCTTCACCGTCGGCGACCGGGTCTTCCATATGAAGTTCGGCAACGGCAACGTCGCCTCGATCGAGGGCAACAAGCTGACGATCGATTTCGACCGGGCGGGCCAGAAGCGGGTGCTGGACGGGTTCGTGGAGCGGGCGTGAGAATGTTGCTACGTAGACGTCGTCGCTATTGAAGGAAAAAACCGGTGACCAAAAGAAGAGACTACGAAGTAACGCAATCAATTGGCGCAGCGAATCCCCGGAACGCGACAGAGCACATCTTAAATTTACTTAAGGCCGGGCTGGCCACTGCACCATTTTGCGGCGGCATTGCCTCTCTGATGACTGACTACATACCTTCCGCAAAACAGAAGCGCCTAGAAGAATTTGTCGACACAATATCAAATGATCTTACGTTTCTAGCAAATCGCGTAAATGAACAAACATTGTCGACGGAAAATTTCGCATTTATTTTCGAGCACTGCTTTAGAGGCGTTGCTGAAAATTACCAACATGAAAAGCTTGAAGCGTTCAGAGGAATTCTCGTAAATTCTGCAACAGGCAGCAATATTATCGACGATGAACAAACCCATTTCTTGACGCTGGTGAATAGACTTTCAGCAATACATCTACGTATTTTGTCTTTTATGGCTGATCCAATACCGTATCTTCACGCACGCAACATTCCACCGACCCAAATATTTGGCGGTTTTTCTCAATTTTTCCCGATCGCGATTCCCGGCATCCATATTGAAGTTATCAAAAATGCCTTCGGCGACCTTTATCAAGCAGGAATGATAAATACTGACAAAAGCATCTTCACTACAATGACGTCATCAGGCGGCATAGATCTATTGGGAAACAGGGTCTCTGATCTTGGAGGTCGCTTCATTAGATTCTGCAAATCCCCCGCAGTTCAGAATCCATAATAAGCGGAAATTAATTTATTTTTATAAGTGATCCGTTACCCGTTTCGGCACTATCCATTCTTCGCAGTTTTACTGAAGGCAAAATTGTATAAATTATTTCTAATATTAATACAACCAAGCGGACCAGCAAAGACTCTAAAGCCGATATTTAGAGACTAATTTCGCCTCAATACTTCTCCGGCACATACAGTTCCGGCGGCAGGACCTTGCGCTCGTAGTCCGGATTGAACACGCGCTCCGGCAGCGTGATTTCCTCGTGCGGCACGTCCTCGTAGGGGATCTGGGTCAAGAGGTGGTCGATGCAGTTGAGGCGGGCGCGCTTCTTGTCGTTGCCCTCGACGATGTACCAGGGCGCTTCCGGAATATTGGTGCGGGCGAAGGTTTCTTCCTTGGCCTTGGTATAACCCTCCCAGCGCACGCGCGACTGCAGGTCCATCGGCGAGAGCTTCCACTGTTTCAGCGGATCGTGGATGCGCATCAGGAAGCGCATCTGCTGTTCCTCGTCGGTGATCGAGAACCAGTATTTGACAAGGCGGATGCCGGAGCGAACGAGCATGCGCTCGAATTCCGGCACGTCGTTGAAGAACTGCCCGACCTGGTCTTCGCTGGCAAAACCCATGACGCGCTCGACGCCGGAGCGGTTGTACCAGGAGCGGTCGAAAAGCACGATCTCGCCGCCGGCCGGCAGGTGCGGCACGTAGCGCTGGAAATACCATTGCGTCTTCTCGCGGTCCGACGGCGCCGGCAGCGCCACGACGCGCACAATGCGCGGATTGAGCCGCTGGGTGATGCGCTTGATGACGCCGCCCTTGCCGGCGGAATCGCGCCCCTCGAAGATCACGACGACCTTTTCCCCGTGATAGGCGACCCAGTCCTGCAGCTTGATCAGTTCCGACTGGAGCTTCAGCAGCGCGCGAAAATACGCAATGCGCGGCATGGAAGGCGGATGCGCCGTCTTGTAGATCCGGCGGATTTCCTCGGAAAGCGCCGGCTCGGAGAGCTCGAGTTCGTAATCCTCGTCGATCGTGTCGGCGAGTTCCGCTTCGAGCCAGTCGGGCCGGATGCCGTTGTCCTTCAAGTCGTCCATCGTCCGCCCCCATGCGCTCCGCCGTCACCGGCTTGATCCTTCGGCTTATTCCACAGCCGTGTGAAGGATTTTTGACAGGCGGGCGACCGCCGGCGCGACGCCCCGGGGACAGCCTTGCCGCGAGATGCTACAGCATTGCCGGCATGCAGGTACGGTGCCGGCCGGACGGGCGATGCGGCCGGACCGCGGCCCGGCGGGCAAATGCGGGAGGCAGAAAAATGCGCGGAAAATTCCTGGTGGACGGCCCACCCGAGGCGCCCGTCACCGTCCTCCTTGCCCATGGCGCCGGCGCGCCGATGGATTCGGCCTCGATGAACGCCGCCGCGGCGGCGCTGGCGCACGAGGGCCTCCGCGTCGCCCGCTTCGAATTCGCCTATATGGCGGCGCGGCGGGACGGCAGCCGCAAGCCGCCGCCGAAGGCCGAAACCCTTGTGCCGGAATACCGGGCCACCGTCGCCGCCTTGTCCGCCCCCGGACGGCTCGTCATCGGCGGCAAGTCGATGGGCGGACGTGTCGCGAGCCTCGTCGCCGACGAGCTCTTTGCGGCCGGCCGCATCGCCGGGCTCCTCTGCCTCGGCTATCCCTTCCACCCGCCCGAAAAGCCGGCACAGCTTAGGACTGCCCATCTCGCCACGCTCCGGACACCGACGCTCGTCTGCCAGGGCACGCGCGACCCGTTCGGCACGCGCGAGGAGGTCGCCGGCTACGCGCTGTCGGATGCGATACGCGTTCTCTGGCTCGAGGACGGCGACCACGACCTGAAGCCGCGGCAGCGCATGTCCGGCTTTTCCGCGGCCGACCATCTGGCGAGCATGGCAGCGGCTGTCAGGCGCTGGGCGGAAGCGCCCGGCGGCTGAACGCTCAGGCGCCTGCCTTGCGGTAGATCGCGGCGATCTGCGTCGACGAGCTCGGCATCCGGTCGACGACGACCAGCATGGTGATATGACCGCGTTTGAAGGCCTTCAGGAACGGCGCGTAGTTCTGGAAGGCGACGCAGCCGTGCGAGCCGATCTGGCCGCGCAGCAGGTTCGTATGGGTCAGGAGCCCCGTCCGGTTCTTCGGATCCGTGCCGTCGATCGACGTCATGCGCAGCGCCTCGACGCCGTAGAAGCGCGTCTCGCGCATCGACAGCCTGTAGATGCCGGCCGGCGTCGGCCCGTTCATCTTCACATGCGAATAGCGCGGGTTGTCACGCATCCGGCCGATGCCGGAATGAGCCCGCAGCTTCGTGCCGTCGGGCATGTGCACCGTCGCTGCCGCGACGTCGTAGATCGCGACCCGGGTGCCCCTTCCCGGCCAGCCGCCCTTGCTGCCGCGCAGGCCGTCAAGCAGCGAGCGGTCCGGCTTGGCATAGGCGAGTTCCTCCGTCTTCGGCTTGCGCGCGGTGGCGCGCCGGCGTCCGGCGGGTTCGTCCTCCTCCTCCACCGTCGCGACGGCAAGTTCCGGCCGCGTCTCGGGCAAGGGAATGGTCTCCGGCACGGCTTGCGCCGTCGCCTCCGGCAGAACCAGGTCGAAGACGCGACCGAGCGTGTCCTCGCGCGCGGAAACGTTCTCGACGAGCGCGGTGAGCAGCAGGGCCTGGCCGCCGACAGGCGGCTCGCGGGCAATGATCCGGTCGGCCTCGGCCCTTGCCGTCGCGACCGCCCGGCTCCAGGCGACCTCGAAGGAGTGCTTCACCGCCCTGACCGAGGCGAGCGCCACCTGCTTTTGGTGATGGGCGAGGATCACGTCGGGCGTCAGCCGCGCCTGGCGCAGCTCATCGTCGCTCGGCGGCGAAAGGCGGGAGAACTTCGAAACCCTGATCAGCCGCATATGCCCGTCGCGATCGCCGCGAAGGGCGACGCGGTCGCCGAGGCTGGCCTCGACGCGCAGACCCTGCTGCAGCAGCGCAGGTGCCGCGCCGCCAAGGCGGGCGAAGGTCGCGACGAGGGCTGCGACGACAACGGTCACGCAGGCCGCCAGGGACAGGGTGCAGAAAAGGACGCGCGACCGGCCGGAGCGGGTGCGCGATGTACGATGCGATCGGACCGGCTGAGGCCCTGCAACAGAAGACGCCATGATACTCGTACCCAAACACGTTACCCGACCCGACCGAGGACAGACGGCCGGAACACTCGCAGGTGGTCGCCACATGTGACGGCCTCCCTTCCAGCAAAGAATGGCGAAATATGGTAAGCAAACCCTTTACAGGATTGGGCGCATTCGGCGGAATCGCCAGGATTGACGACGGGGCCGCGCGGCCGCGGCCCACGAAACGTGCACGGATGGCGGTAAGAGGCGGGCGGAAGGCGCCGTCTGCGGCCGGCCCCGACGCGCACCGCCGAGACGGATGAGGCGCATCGGTCGTCGTCCGGGCGACCCGCTGCCGCCGGCAGCCGCCGAACCTTCCGAATCCGCGTCCCAAACCCCGTGCCATGATTTCCGCGTGGGCGCTCCTGCGCTACGCTGCCGGCGGAATCACACGGAAGGATCGTTCATGCCCAGTCCCCTCATCGAAATCTGCGTCGAAGGCATCGACGGTTTCCTCGCCGCGCAGGCCGCCGGCGCCGACCGGGTCGAGCTCTGCGCGAGCCTGATGGAGGGCGGCCTGACGCCGAGCCTCGCGACCATCCGCGCGGCGGTCCGGGCAGCGCGCATCCCCGTCCATGTCATCATCCGGCCGCGCGGCGGCGACTTCCTGTATTCGGACGCGGAATTCGAGACGATGCGCGAGGACATCGTCGCGCTGCGCGGCGAAGGCGTCGCCGGCGTCGTCATCGGCTGCCTGACGCCGGACGGGCGCATCGACGAAGAGCGCATGGCAGCGCTCGTCGAGGCCGCACGGCCGATGTCCGTCACCTGCCACCGCGCCTTCGACATGACGGCGGATGTCGCCGACGCCGTCGAGGCGCTGGTGCGCTGCGGCATCGACCGGGTGCTGACCTCCGGGCAGCGCGACACCGCGGTCGAGGGCCTCGACATCCTCAGGCAGACCGTCGCGCTCGCCGCCGGGCGCCTCGTCGTCATGGGCTGCGGCGCGCTCGATGCCGGAAACATCCGCGCCGTGCGCGATGGTGCGGGTCTCGCCGAACTGCATTTCGCGGCGCTCACCACGGTCGCCAGCGCCATGCGCTTCCGCAATCCGCATGTCGGCATGGGCGGCACGGAGAAGGACCGGGAATACGAGCTGACGCTGACCGACGGGAACGCGGTGCGCGCAACGATCGCAGCGGCCAGGGGTTGAGCGCCATTGGCGCGGGCCGTCGGGCGTCCTATCTCTTCTGCAGCAACAGGAGCACCGCCCGATGACCTTCGCCCCCCTCCGCGCCGCCGCCGCGGCCGCCCTTTTCCTTGCCGCCCTCCCCGCCGCCGCCGGGACGGTCGGCGAGGTCGGCGTCGACTGGATGGGCAACGACATCCTGATCGATGCGGTGAGCGACCCGAAGATCAAGGGCGTCACATGCCACGTCACCTATTTCGATCGCGGCGTGCTCGACCGGCTGCAGAAGGGCAACTGGTTCGAGGATCCCTCCAACAACGCGATCGCCTGCCGCCAGACCGGCCCGATCGAGATCGGCGACATCGACCTCGACGACGGTGGCGAGGAAGTCTTCAAGTCGGGCCTGTCGCTCGTCTGGAAAAAGCTCGTCGTCACCCGCATCTACGACAGGGCGAACGACACGCTCATCTACCTCGCCCATTCCCGCGAACTGACCGACGGCTCGGCAAAGATGTCGATCTCGACCGTGCCGCTCTATGGGCAGGCGGTGAAATGGGCAGAGGGGAAGCCGGACTAGGCGGAAAAACACGGATTTCGGCCGGACGCCAGGCGGTTGGCCATTGAGTCACGCCCGATTGCATGTTTGGCCCTCGCGATCCTCCCAATCGCTGCGCAGCAACGTCGTTACATGTTCGATCGTTTGCCGACCGTCAGCCATGCAACGGCTCGTCACCTCGCCGACGCGCCGATACCCCAATTTGCGCTGCATCGCCCAGGAGTTTTCGTTGCCGTCGAAGTAACCGTTGACCAATTTCGTCAGGCCCAATTCGCAAAAGGCGAAGCGGACCTTCGCCTCGAACGCCTCGCGCCCGTAGCCGTGTCCCTGATACCGGTCGGCGATCCAGATTCCTCCGCCCCCCGTCCCGGCCTTCCAGTCTATCTTGTTGAGGCTGACCCCTCCGATCACCAGTCGCTCGGGTCTGAGGTCAACCGCAAATTCGTACGCGGTCGGCCGGGGGCCTGCGTTCGAGATCTCCTGACATCGCTTGATCCAATCTCTGGCGTGCGACGTTAAATAGGGATGAGGGACGAAAGCCAGCCACCGTGCGAGCTTGAGATCGTTCAGGCCCAGCGTGAGCTGTTCGATGTCGTCCGCCCCCCACGGTCGGAGCGTCAGGCGCGACGTTTCGATTTTGACGTCCACGACGTTAAGGCCTCCTTCGCCCCGAAACCGTCAGTAAACAGCTCTTGGTTGGATGATTCATCTGATTTGTCATTGTCAGAACGGAATCCGGGCCTGCGGCCGACGGCGTTGTGATGATCTACGTCGGCCCGGAGGACCCGAAAGGACTGGAATCGAATTTGATTCCCAACACGGCGAAACGACCGTTGCCCGCCATGCGCTTCGATGGACCGACCGAGGAACTGAACGGCAAGATTGCCAGGATACCGGACTTCGACCTGGTCCAATGAGTGCGCCCGCGTGAACGCGCGCGGAACTGACGGCGCTACCCTCCGACAATTTCCCCCGACGTCACCGTTGCCACGCCCGCCCCGGCCATCGCCGCCTTCGCCGCCACGATCGTCTCTTCCGCGATGCCCCGGCTCGCGTCCTCCACGAACCGCACCGTTACACCCGGCAGCATGGCCGCCGCGTCGATCGCGGAGGCGCTGACGCAGTAGTCGGTGGCAAGTCCGCAGACGTCGAGTTCCGTGACGCTCTTTTCCTTCAGGTAGTCCGCAAGACCGGTCTCGGCCTGCTGGTCGTTGTCGCGGAAGGCGGAATAGCTGTCGACGTGCGCATTGGTGCCCTTGCGCTGGACGTAGTCGATACGGCCGACCTCGAGATCCGGGTGGAAGTCGGCATCGCGCGTGCCGGCGACGCAGTGGTCCGGCCACATCATCTGCGGCTTGCCGCCGAGTTCGCCCATCTCGAAGGGCGCCTTGCCCGGATTGTTGGAGGCGAAGCTGCCATGGTTCGCCGGATGCCAGTCCTGCGAGGCGACGACGAGGTCGTAGCCGCCCTTTCCGGCGAGCCGGTTCGCAATGGCGATCACCGCGTCGCCGTCGGGCACCGGCAGGTTTCCGCCCGGGCAGAAGCCGTTCTGGAGATCGACGAGGAGAAGGCACTTCATGAAACGCTCCGCGGCTGGCCCTTGTGCAACGACCGTGAGCGCGACGCGCTTGCGGCCGGTTGTGCAGCGCACATTATCGCCGGTCGACGCCGCTTTCCACCCCTGCCTGCCACGCCATGCCGCCTGAGACACTTTGTCCAGACGCCGGAAACCCCGGCGGAAAAATCCGCCGGGGCGTTCTGACCACCCGTCCGTGGCGTTCCGTCAGGCAGCCTGTGCCAGTTCGTCGGCGATGACCGTGTCGAGGTTGAGGAAGCAGACCATCGTCTTCTCCAGCGCGACGATGCCGCGGCAGAAGGCACGCTGGGCTTCCGGGATGATTTCCGGCGCCGGCTGCAGGTCCTCGCTCTTGATGGTCATCATGTCGGAGACCTGCTCGACGAGCAGCCCGACCAGCTTGCCGGCGATGTCGGTGACGATGATCGCCGAGCGCTCGGAAGGTTCGGTCATCTTCATGCCGAGGCGGCAAGCCATGTCGATCACCGGGATCACCGCGCCGCGCAGGTTGATGAGGCCGAGCACATAGGGCGGTGTATGGGGCATCGGCGTCACCGGCGCCCAGCCGCGGATTTCGCGGATCGCCATGATGTCGATGCAGAATTCCTGGTCTCCGAGATGGAAGGAGACGATTTCGAGATAGGCGCCGGACTGCTTGATGGCATTGGACATGGATCAGAACTCTTCCCAGTTGTCGGCGGCTGCCTGGGCGCTTGCCTTCGGCACCGCGTTGCTCGTGAACGCTCCGGCAACCTTGTTCAGAAGGGATTTTGCCGGAGACGGGGTCGGACGGGAGGCGGCCGTCGCCGCCTTCGGGTTACCGGCGGCGGGCTTCGCTTCGCCGCCGATCTGGAACTGGCCGACGAGGTGCATCAGCGTCTCCGCGTCCTGCGCCAGCGTGTGGCTCGCCGCATTGGTCTCCTCGACCATCGCGGCATTCTGCTGCGTCACCTGATCCATGGCGGAGACGGCGACGTTGATTTCCTGAAGACCGGTCGCCTGCTCGCGGGCGGCGGTGACGATCGACTTCATGTGGTCGTTGATGCGCACGACGTCGCCGCCGATGCGGGTGAGCGATTCGCCCGTCGCCTGCACGAGGCGGACGCCGGTCTGCACCTCCTCGCCCGACTTGCCGACGAGCGTCTTGATGTCCTTGGCCGCACCTGCCGCACGCTGGGCGAGTTCGCGCACCTCCTGGGCGACGACGGCGAAACCCTTGCCGGCCTCGCCGGCCCGGGCTGCCTCGACGCCGGCGTTGAGTGCCAGAAGGTTGGTCTGGAAGGCGATCTCGTCGATGACGTTGATGATCTTGCCGATCTCGTTTGACGCATTCTCGATGCGCTGCATGGCAGACATGGCGTCGCCGACGATGCGGCCGGATTCCTCGGCACTCGCCTTGGTGCCTTCCACCATCTTGCCGGCTTCCTCGGCGCGGCTCGTCGCGGCCCGTACCGTCGACATGATTTCCTCGAGTGCCGCGGAGGTTTCCTCGAGCGAGGCGGCCTGCTGCTCGGTGCGCTTGGCAAGGTCGTCGGCTGCCGCCCGCATCTGGCGGCTGTTGGTCTGGATGGAGCCGGTGTTCTCCTTCACGTCCACCATCAGGTGGCGCAGCCGTTCGACCGTGCTGTTGAAGTCGAGCCGGAGCTGTTCGAGGTCGGAGCGGAAAGGCTCGAGGATCGTCACGGAGAGATCGCCGTCCGAAAGCCGCGTCAGGCCGCGGCCCAGCGCGTCGACGGCCTTGCGGACCTCGCGCTGGTCCTCGGCACCGGCGGCCTCCCGGTTGCGACGCTCCTCGTCCGCTTGGCGGCGGCTCTCGTCGCTCGCCGTCTCCAGCGCGCGCTTTTCGACGGCGGCGAGGCGGAAGGCTTCGGCCGAACGGGCCATCTCGCCGATCTCGTCGCCGCGTTCCGTCGCCCCGACTGCCGTTTCGAAATCACCGTCGAGAATGCGCTTCATGCTGTCGCGCACCGCGAAGATGCCGCGACGCAGCATGTTGCCCTGATAGACGAGCAGTCCCATCATCGTCAGCATGGCGAGCAGCCCGATGCCGATCTGGATGTCGACGGAGCGCGTCGAAACCGCCTGGGCGTCGTTGACCTTGGTCTCCAGGAATGCCGACCCCTCCTCGGCGAGCGTGCGCAGCGCCTCGCTCATCCGTTCGCCACCGCTGTCGATCGCATCGTCGATCGCCGCGAAGGCTTCGATCGGCGCGCCCTGTTCGATCATCGCCTTGAGGTCGACGGAGATCGCCTTGGTCACCTCCGCGAGATCCGCGTCGAAATTTGCAAGGATATCCGCCTTCCCGAGGTCCGCGGCGAGAAGCCTGGCTTCCGCAGTGCCCCCGTTCAGCACCTTGAGCGAACCTACGATCGTTTCCAGGCGTTCCGGCTGGATCGCCTTCTCCTCGCGGTCGATGATGCTATCCATCGCGACGAGCACGAGATCGAGGTTAGCAAGGCGCATCGCTTCGACGCGGTCGATCTTGGCCTGCGTCTCGACCGCCCGCATGAGCGCGCCGTCGATGAGGGTGCTCTCGTACCAGCCGACACCGATGAGGCTGCCGAAACCGAAGAGCGAGGCGAGCGCGAGGCTGCCGAGACGCTGATTGACGGAAAGGGACCTTATCAGTGCTGCGTTGTTTGACATGGCGCGTCCAGTTGGCGAGCCGGGTATGCCCGGACCCCGCAGTTTGATCGGATGGGAGACAATGGGTGACCTTCGAAAGGTCCGCGCGCCTCATGCCCGCGAGGCCGAATCCGGCCTTTCACACGAACTTGAGCGTTGCAAAGAGAGATTAAGTAAACCCTAAGAAAAGAGTGGCGAAACTTGCGTTTTAGCAAAACTTAATGAAATTCGGATGCGATGACCGGGGATGGAGAGCCTTCGCAAGGCCCCGACGTCGCGGCTTTCGCATTCGGCCCCGGCGGGCTATACTGGAAGAATGACCACAACGCGCCCGCCCCTTCTCCGCCTTCTCGCCATCGCCGTCCTCGCGACGGGGGCCGCGGCTCTCGCCGTGCTCGGCTTTGCCGGCTGGATCGAACATGGCGCCGGCATCCTGCTCACCATGGCCGAGAGCGGCTTGGCCTGGTGCCTCTGAGTCCTCCCCCGGCGGCGGCTCGGCATCACATTCGCGCGAGGCGCCGCGCTTGCGGCAATCGGCCCCTTTGCCTGACGCGGGCGCGGCGACTATGAAGCAGCGACTGCCGTGTCACGCGGCGACCTGCCCGTGGAGCCCCTGATGAAAACCGTCCGCATCGTCCTCTGGACCGCCATCGCCCTGCTCGCCGTTCTTGCCGGCTGGCTCACGCTGGAAATGACCCGCACGGGCGAGCAACTTGCCGACGGCCCCTTCGGCGTGCCTTTCCAGCTCGTGTCACAGGAGGGCGCTCCGATCACCGAAAAGGCCTTCACCGGCAAGCCGACCGCCCTGTTCTTCGGCTTCACCCATTGCCCCGAGGTCTGCCCCACGACGCTGTTCGAACTCAACGGCTGGATGGAGAAGGTCGACCCCGACGGCACGAAGCTCCAGGCCTATTTCGTCACCGTTGACCCCGAACGCGACAGCCCGGAGCTTCTCGGGCAATACATCTCCAACGTGTCGAAGCGCATCACCGGTATTTCCGGACCGGCCGACAAGGTGCTGGAAATGGTCAAGGGGTTCCGCGTCTATTATCGCAAGGTTCCGCTCGACGAGAAGAAGCCCGACGGCGACTACACGATGGACCACACCGCCTCGGTGTTCCTGCTGGATGCGGACGGCCGTTTCCGGGGAACGATCGCCTACCAGGAGAATCCGGACGTCGCCGTCGAAAAACTCGGAAATCTCCTCAAGGGTTGAAATGACGGGACCGGCGGCCGTCCCCCTTTGCCCCGGTGGGCTGCCATGCTAGGCGGTGACAGCCAATCAGGAACCCCCATATCGTGAGCGAAATCCGTCTCTATTTCACCACCACCGAAAGCAAGGCCGCAGCGATCCTCGACCTCATGACCGATGTCTTCGAAGAAGACGGTCTGGCCATGGCGACGATGGAGATCGACGAGAAGGCCGACATTTGGGAGGCCTCGCTCTACATGATGACGGACGAGGAGGCCGAGGTCGCGCCGCGCCTCTCGGCGCTCGTCCGCGAGGCCTTCCCGGACCTTCCGATGAGGCGGGAAGTTCTGCCTGACGTGGACTGGGTCGCCCGCTCGCTGGAAGGGCTGCAGCCGGTCCGGGCCGGACGCTTCGTCGTCCACGGTTCCCACGACCGCGGCAAGGTGCACGCCGGCGAGATCGCGATCGAGATCGATGCCGGCCAGGCCTTCGGCACCGGCCATCACGGCACCACTGCCGGCTGCCTGGAAATGATCGAGGACGTCATCCGCCGCCGCCGGCCGCGGCGCGTGCTCGACCTCGGCACCGGCAGCGGCGTGCTGGCGATCGCCGCGCGCAAACTCATCCCCGCCCGCGTGCTTGCCACCGATATCGACCCGGTCGCGACACGTGTCGCCCGGGACAATGTGCGGCTGAACGGCATCGCCTCGGGGCTGGCGCTGGAAACGGCGCCCGGCTTCCATTCCACGGCCTTCCGGCGCCACGGGCCGTTCGACCTGGTCATCGCCAATATCCTCGCCCGCCCGCTGATGCGCATGGCACCCCAGCTCGCCGCCCATCTGGCGCCCGGCGGCCAGGTCATCCTGTCCGGCATCCTGGCGGAGCAGCGCCGCAAGGTCATCGCCGCCTATAGCGGCGCGCGCCTGCGGCACGTCCGCACCATCTGGCGCAACGGCTGGGTGACGATCCATCTCGACCGGCCCTGAGCGGCATTTCCGGAAAAAATAAAGGCGGTGCCGGAGGCACCGCCTGTGGACCGGCGAACCGGTCACGCCCGCGAGCTTGAGGAGGAGGAGTGCTCAAGCGGACCTATGTGTTCCGAACGCTTCCCCGGAGGAGGGAGGAGGAGTGACCGGGCAAGCGCCTGATCGGAACACCTAGCTTTTTCGCCTTAACGGCGGGTAGACTGCATCGACCGACCGAGGCGCTTCAGGGTCTCCTCGTCATAGCCGGCAAGCGCCTGGGCAATGAGACGATCAGCCTGGCGCTGACGGGCTTCGACGAAACGCTGGGCAGCGGCACGGAAGAAATTGGAGGACATTTTCATTTCCTTTCGCTTGAAGCGCGTTTCATGTTCGCTTCGATGGGAGTGTTATAGCCGATCCGAAAATTCGAGGCAGAGGGTTTGCGGCATGGGAGCCATGCGGGCCACGCATAAGTCCAATCCAAGACCACTGAAAGTCGGCGTTTGCTGAAGGGTCCGCTCGCATGGCCGCAACGATCATCCCGCTCATTGCCCTTTTTGTGATCCTTGCGGTGCTCGGCCTTGTCGTCGGTGCAATGATTGCCGATCGACGGCGGTTGCCGGCGGCGCCGCAGACGGCGAACCCTGCCGCGGAGATGCAGCGCCGGCGCGAGGAACTGCGCGACGCGCTCGATCGTCGCCCGCTCGGCGCGACGCTCGCCAGAGGGCTTTGGCAGGATGTCATAGCCCGGCCCGACGGCGCGGGCCTCATTCATGAATTCCATCGGGATTTCTGCGGCCACGGGCTGATCCGGACCGAAGGCGGCGTGATGCTTTGCGACGTCCAGGACGGCGGCGCCTATTTCGGTGCCGCCATCGCGCTATGGCCGGACGAGGAGGCATTCGTCGCCTTCTTTGCGGGCCAGTCCGACTTCTCGATGAGCGGCTGGGATCCGGACGAACCGATCTTCTTCTCGGACGACGACTGGTACCGCAACAACCAGCGGCTTACCCGGGCAAAGATCGAAGGCTATCTCGCCCGGCCGTCCTGACACGCGCCGGAGACCCCGTTGCGGGAAAGCTGCGGACGCGAATCCCATTTCGCGCGAAATGTTCTAGATTGCCTCCGGTGATTCACGCCGCACTGCGGCAAAGACGGGTATCTCCCATGTTCCAGAGTTTCGACGTCACATCCACGCCGCAGTTCGGCGCCGCGCGCACCGATGCGCTGCGCGCCACGTTCGACGGCCTCGGCATCGATGGTTTCCTCGTGCCGCGCGCCGACGAGTTCCAGGGCGAGTATGTGCCGTCCTCGGCCGAGCGGTTGGCCTGGCTCACCGGCTTCACCGGCTCGGCCGGCGTCGCCCTCGTCACCCGCAACCAGGCGATCGTCTTCGTGGACGGCCGCTATGTGACACAGCTCGCGGAACAGGTGGACGGCCATGTCTTTTCGGGCGGCGACCTCGTCAACGAGCCGCCGCACCTCTGGCTGCGCACCAACGCCCCGAAGGGTTTTCGGCTCGGCATCGATCCATGGCTGCATACGGGCGGCGAGGTACGACGGCTGAAGGCGGCGCTGGAGGCGGCCGGGGGCGAGCTCGTGCCGCTCGCCGACAATCCGCTCGACCGGATCTGGGAAGCACGCCCTGCCGAGCCGCTCGGCCGCGTGACGATCCAGGCGCTCGACCATGCCGGCGAACTCGCCAGGGACAAGCTCGTCGCCATGGCCGCCGAGACGACGCGCCTCAAGGCGGACGCACTCGCCGTCACCGACCCCTCCTCCATCGCCTGGATCTTCAACATCCGCGGCAGCGACGTGCCGCACACGCCGCATCCGCTCGCCCGCGCCATCGTGCCCGCCGAGGGCCGGCCGCAACTCTTCCTCGACAAGCGCAAGACCGGCATCGAGCAGGAGGCCTATCTGACGCAGCTCTGCGACCTGCTGCCCCCATCGGCCTTCGAAGGCGCGATCGACGCGCTCGCCGCGACCGGCGCGCGCCTCCTGATCGACCCGGATCAGGCGCCGTACGCGCTCGCCGAACGCATCCGCGCGAAAGGCGGCACCGTCGTCGAGGCGCCGGACCCC
>NZ_JAKGBU010000037.1:29083-46644 GCF_021555155.1 Rhizobium alarense | reverse complement strand
TATGGTTTCGCGGTCTGGGCGGAGCGGCCCGATGTGTCCGATGCGTCCTACTGGGCCGTCGCCCGGGCCGAGGGCGGATGGCGCACGGAACTGGCATTCGGCGTCGAGCCGGGCGACTGGATGGCCTGGTGCCGCGCGGCAGGCCGGATGGCCGACACGGTCGAAGCGCTCGGTTATGCCGACAGGGAAACGGGGGACCGACGGCTTGCCTTCTTCGAGGGCGATCGGCTTGTCGCGGCGCTGTTCATTGCCCGCGAACCCGTCGCAGTGTCGCGAAACTGGGCCGTCGGCCAGTTGACGGAACCGCATGGCAACGGCCGCAAACGCTTTGCGGTCGTTGCCGGCAGGCCCGGTGCCGACCAGCCGGATCCGGGCGCCACGGTCTGCGCCTGCTTCTCCGTCGGCGTCAACCAGATCGTCGCCGCCGCTGCGAAGGGCTGCCGCACGATCGAGGCGGTCGGCGAGGTGCTGAAGGCCGGAACCAATTGCGGCTCCTGCCGCGCCGAGATCAGGGGAATCCTCAATGGGCTTCATGTCGCCGCGGCGGAGTGACGTCGCCGCTTCATACACCGCCCGCATCGGGCGGCTTGCCAAGCTTCCTGTCTTCTGGGCGCTCGACGGCCGTCCGGTGCTGCTCGCGGGCGGTTCGGACGGTGCCGCCTGGAAGGCGGAACTTCTCGCGGCATGCGGCGCGGAAGTCCATGTCTTTGCCCCCGCGTCCGAGGTCGGAGCGATCATGGCCGCCCTGTTGATCCGCCAGGCGGCCCTCCCCGAAGGGAGCTTCGTCCACCATGACTGCTCGTGGCACGATGCCTACTTTCCCGGATTTGCCATGGCCGTCGGCGACTGCGGGGACGACGAGGAAGCAGAACGGTTCCACCGGATGGCCGTTGACGCGGGTGTGCCCGTGAACGTCGTCGACAAGCCTGCCTTCTGCCAGTTCCAGTTCGGCGCCATCGTCAACCGTTCGCCCGTCGTCATCGGTATTTCGACCGACGGCGCGGCGCCGGTGCTCGCCCAGGCGATCCGCCGGCAGGTGGAGTCGGTGCTGCCGGCCAGCCTGCCGCAATGGGCGGCACTGGCGCAGCGGCTGCGCGAGACCGTCAATCGGGCATTCCAGCCGGGCTCGTCGCGCCGCCGTTTCTGGGAAATGTTCGTCGCGCGCGCGTTTTCGTCCGGTGACGTGCTCACGGCAGAGGCGTTCGAGAGCCTGTTGCGGAGCGGCGCCGGAGCCGGGGAGGACCGGCAGATGCATGTCGTGCGCCTGCGGAGCCGGGATCCCGAGTTGCTGTCGATGCGGGTGGTGCGGTTGCTGCAGTCGGCTGACCGCATTCTTCATGACGGGCGCGTTCCGGCCGTGATCCTCGAGCTCGGTCGTCGGGAGGCGGAACGTTCGGTCGTTCACCGCGACGGTTGCGCGACGTCGGACCTGCCGGCATCGGCATGCACGCTCGTTCACCTCGTCGAGGGCGACGACGCGGCCGTTTCGGAGATGGCCCTCGCATGGCGCCGGCGCGGCCTGGCCGTGCATGTGCACGATACGGCGGCAGTCTCCCTGGGCGTTTCTCAGGATTGCGTCGCCGCGCTTTCCGCAGTGGCGTAGTACGCGTCTTGCCGGGCCTTGTGCTGCCTGCGGCCTAAGAGTTCCGGGCGTCGGCTATATGCACTTCGATATTGTTGGCCGCCAGCATTGCACGGATGTCCTCCGGCGGCTCTGCGTCGGTCACCAGCATATTGTAGGTCTGCGGCTCGGCGATGGTGATCGGTGCGATCCGCCCGAATTTCCGCGAATCGGCGACGATGATCCGGTTCTGCGCATGGTGCGCGACGGCACGCGACATCTCGGCCTCCTGCATGTCCTGGATCATGAAGCCGGATTGGGCATTGATCGCGGTGACCGACAAGATGGCGTGCTGGACGTTGAAGCGCTCGACGAAGCTCACGGCTTCGGCGCCGAAGGCCCCCCCATCGTGACGGCGAAGTTCGCCGCCGGCGAAGAAGATGCGGTTGTTGTTTCGCGTCGCCAGCGCATGCGCCACCGACAGGGAATTGGTCACGATGAAGAGTTCGCGGTGCTTTTGCAGTGCGACGGCGATGAAGGCCGTTGTCGAGCCGATGTCGAGGAAGAGCGCGTCGCCGTTTTCGATGAGGGTCGCCACCTTCGCCGCAATGATGCGCTTGGCCTCGGCGTTCTCGCCCATGCGGAAGTGGAGCGGCGGCTCGATCGAGCCCTTTGACATATGCACACCGCCGTGCACCTTCGTGACGAGGCCGTTTGCCTCGAGGGTCTTGATGTTTCGCCGGATGGTTTCTTCCGAGACATGCAGACGCTCTGCAAGAAACTGGATCCGGCTGGAGCCGCCCGCAAGGCGCAGTTCCTCCAGGATTTCCCGTTCTCGGTGATTCGATAGGGCGGGCACGTCCAGTCCGTTGTCCATGCAAACCTCGAAGCTGTGCATATGGGTGCATATGGCCGGATAAAGTGTCACACTTTGCTCCGGTTTAAAATTCGGATTTCTGGGGGTATTCGTGGATTTTCGAGGTTTTTGACTGCGGAAGATCCAAGGACGGCGGTCACGTTGCGGCGCCGTGACGGTGACGGTGGCGACAGGTCCGACGCTTTCGCCGGTTGGAGCCTTTTTGCCGCACCTGAGGAAAAAACCTTTGAAGGAGAAGGGTTTTGTGACCGGCCCTTCAGAAATCATCTTTTCTTGCCGTAACGAATGTGCAAGGGATTTGCTCCATGTTGGGAGAGCGAAGAGACCGTGCGGCTGTCTTCGCTTGGACGATGGTGAGACATTGCGCTTCTGCATCTGCGACATTGATGGGTGCGGGCCGGCGTCTGAATTGGGCGTGATGCGGACTGGCATTGCGCTTCGGAGAATTGCATTGTGATGTTGAAGACTGATGGCATCGGCGGGACGCACACGGGGCTCGCGCGGTCGGTGATGCGGCTGTTTCTCGGAACGGCGCTTTTGACGCTTTCCGGTTGCCTCGTTCCCAACGACGGCCCTTTGACGCACGAAGTCATCGCCGCAGGAGCGGGCGGCAAGTCCTATGAAATCCCGAAGACCAAGCTCGTCTTCGACGTGGTCGATATCGACCAGCGCGTTGCCAACGGTGTTACGGCACTTGGGCGTCCCAGCCTGTCGCGCACCTTCGGATTCGGCGGCGCCGGCGGCGTGCCCGTGATCGGCGTCGGCGACGAATTGCGTGTCACGATCTTCGAAGCAGGCCCCGACGGGCTGTTCTCGACGGCGGAACGCAAGTCGACCGACATTCCCGTCGTCGTCCAGCCGGACGGTCGCGGCCAGATTCCCTATGTCGGTTCCGTGCGTTTCGCCGGCATGACCCTCGATTCGGCGCGCGACACGATCGTCGAGGCGCTGAAGGCAAAAGCGGTCGAACCGGATGTGATCGTCACCTTGGCCGGCAATCAATCGCGAACCGTTTCGGTGCTTGGCGACGTGCGCAAGGCCTCGATCGTGCCGCTAGGTCTCAATGCCCAGCATCTCAGCGAAGTGCTGGCGAGCGCCGGCGGGCCGAACAAGCCGCCATACGATACCTATGTCACCTTGAAGCGTGGCGGTCGCACGGGAACGATCCTGCTCCAGTCGCTGGTCGAGAACCCGAAGGAAGACATCATCGTCAAGCCGGACGATCAGATTTACGTCACCTTCGATCCGCAGACCTTCTCGGCGCTCGGCCAGACCTCCAAGAGCGGCAAGATTGAGTTTGCAGGGGCAAGCCTCAGCCTGGTGGAGGCAGCGGCGCTCGCGGGCGGCGGCAACTTCTCCACCGCCGATCCGGGCGGATATTTCGTCTTCCGCTACGAGTATGAGAGCGTCTACCGGCAGGTTGTCGGCGAGGACCGCTTCCGCGATCTCCTGTCGCGCGGGCTGGCGCCGGACGAGCAGGGCCGGTATCCGATCGTCTATCGCCTGGACCTCGCAGAGACGCAGAGCTACATCGTCGCGCAGTCCTTCCCCATACGGCATCGCGACGTGATCTACCTCGCGCGCCACCCGGCGACGGACTTCCAGAAGTTCATCCAGATCATCAATGGCGGCAGCACGACCGCCTACAACATCCATCGCGTCACGGAATAGCGTCGGCCGGGTCGCAGGTGTAGGCTTGCGACACCTGACGCTCCGCGTCGCGGTGCGTCCTCGCGGCTTGTGCCGGCGTCCTCGCCGTCATCCTTGTGCAAAGGCAACGGAGTGACCCGCATGCAGGCATGGATGATGACGGGAAGAGCGTGACGAAAGAGATGTCCAGGACCTACGCAGTGATGTCGCTCGTCCTCTGGCGCATCCGCTCGGACATAGAGACCGTTCTCGGCGCGCGCGTCGTCCTCTGGCCGCTGGCCGACCCTTTTCGCATCGATGGTTTTATCGGGTGGGGGCAGAGGCCCTCCGGTCTCCGCGCGGCGAGGTTGGCCGGCCTCTTCGGCAAGGAGAGGATCCTGCTGGAGGACGGCTTCCTGAAAGGCTTTTCGCCCGGCGCGGGCGAGCCATCCCATTCCTTCGTCGTCGACCGAAGGGGAATTTATTTCGACGCGCGCGGCGGAAGTGACATCGATGATGTGCTTGCCGCTCCGGTGACACAGGACGACCTCGCCCGCGCGTCCGAGATGATCGGTGTGCTGCGCGCCAACCGTCTTTCCAAATACAACAACAGTCCCCTCGTCGGACTGCGCGAGGCGGGCATACCGCAGGGTCGGCCCTATGTGCTGCTGGTAGACCAGGTGGCCGGCGATGCCTCGATCCCGGGTGCCCTTGCTTCGCACGAGAGCTTTGCCGGGATGCTGAGACAAGCGATGAAGGCGCATCCCGCATCCACGCTCGTCGTGCGCACCCATCCGGCGGCCGGCGATCGCAGCCTCCTGCGCCGCGCCGCGCGCGACGCCGGCATCGAGATCGTCGTGCCGCCGCGGATGAACCCCTGGCCTCTCCTGGAAGAGGCCGAGTGCGTCTATACGGTGTCGAGCCAGCTCGGTTTCGAGGCGCTGATGGCGGGGCGGCCGGTGCACTGCTTCGGCGTCACCTACTATTCCGGCCGCGGCGTCACAACCGATTGGGTTGCCGCACCAAAGCCGCGCGCGCCGCTGACGGTTGAAGAGATCTTTGCCGGCGCCTTTCTGAGGTACAGCCGCTATCTGGACCTGCACGACCGCACGCCCTGTTCGCTCGAGCGTGCGGTGGAGCAGATGCTGACGGTTCGCGATCAACGGGCGCGGCTCGAGGCGAAAGTCTACACAGGTGGCCTTTCGCCCTGGAAGCGCCGCGCGCTGGCACCTTTCCTGGTTGGCATGCAGGGGGAGCCGATCCATTGCCGCGACCTTGCCGAGGCGGAGCGCGAGGCAACGGCGAACGGCGCCGCTGTGGCGATCTGGGGGTCGGACCGTCCGCTGCCGCGGCAGGCGTCCGGCTTCCGCATCGAAGACGGTTTCATCCGGTCGCGCGGTCTCGGCGTCGATCTCGCCATGCCGTCCTCGGTGGTCTTCGACGGCGAACACGTCTACTACGACGCGCGTGGCGAGAGCCGGCTGGAGGCGCTGATTGCCGGCCGGGCGTTCGATGCAGGGCTTCGACGGCGCGCCGCGGCGTTGAGGCAGCAGATCATCGAGCGCGGCGTCAGCAAATACAATGTCGGCGCTGCGGTGGACCTGCCGCAGGTCGAGGCCGGCCGGCTGAAAATTCTGGTGCCCGGCCAGGTCGAGAAGGATGCCTCGATCCGCTTCGGGTCTCCGTGGATCAAGACGAATGCGGACCTCGTTCGGGCGGTGCGCGTGCTCTACCCGGATGCGTTTCTTGTCTACAAGGAGCATCCGGACGTTACCTCCGGTGTAAGGTCCGGCGGACAGGTCCCCGATGCAGCCGACGAGATCGTGCGCACCGGCGATATCATGCACTGGATCGGCTGGGCCGACCGGATCGAAACCATGACGTCGCTCACCGGTTTCGAAGCGCTGATCCGGGGCAAGGCGGTCGGCGTGCATGGCATGCCGTTCTATGCCGGTTGGGGGCTGACGGAGGACCGTCATCCGATAGCGCGTCGCAACGTGGCGGTCGATATGGATACGTTGGTCGCGGCTACCCTCATCGCCTATCCGCTCTATGTCCACCCGGTGAGCCGCCTGCCGTGCCGTCCGGAGGATCTCGTCGCCGATATCGCGGCGGCGCAGCCGCGGAACCGCATCATCACCGCCCGCCTCGGCGATTCCGTTGCACGCGTCGTCAACAGGATGGCCGTGGCGGTCCGGGATCGACGGCTCGGATGACGGTGCGCGGGGCCACCGTCGGGGGCCGACGGTGATCGTCTCGCTCGCTGGCAAAGATGTCACGCTTTAAGAATTATTGACGGGCGGAGCGGGCGAGGACGCCGGAGATCGGTTGATTCTGCCTAAGGCTTATGCAAAGACCGGGTCCGATCAGATTCCCGATATGCCAGAGCATCATGACCGAAAACAAGGATACTATGGCTCGCGCACGCGGTACGGCGGCTGAAACGAAGCAGGCCGCCGGAGGCCGGTCCTCGCCTCTGGTCTATCTGAACCTGCGGCGTCGTTTCAACAGACCCTTCCCGTCGAAGAATGCGCCCCGCGTGCTGTTGCTGCAGGGGCCGGTCGGCCCGTTCTTCCGCAAGGTTCAGGCTCTGTTGAACAGCAATGGGTTCGATGCCTGGCGAGTGTCCTTCAATGCCGGTGACAGGATCTTCACCGCCAAGGACAAGAATCTCAATTTCTCCGGCACGCTCGACGCCTGGGAAACCTGGTTTTCCGAGATGGTCGCCGAACACGGTTTCGACTTTGTCGTGCTGTTCGGCTGCGAGCGTGAGATCCATCGCATCGCCAGTGCGCAATGCGAGAGGAAGGGCATTCCCGTCATCTGTCTGGAAGAGGGCTATATCAGGCCCGGCTACGTTACGATGGAGTTCAGCGGCAACAACTGGCGCTCGCCCATTGCCGGAAAGCTGCCGCCGGAGGAATTCGTCGCGAGCGAGGCCGAGCGCAAGGTCGTTTCCTATCCGAGTTCCTTCGGCGCGATGGCGAGTTACGCATTTCTGTATTTCTCTCTGCGCGGCCTCTTTTCCACGGTCGGCGAACGGCGTCTGTTCCACAAGCAGAAGCGGGCGCTCGCCTCCGAGGCCTTCTACTGGTTCAAGAACTATTACCGGAAGTTTCGCAACCTCGCAGACAACTACCGGAGCATCGAAAAGCTGTTGGAGCACCACGATCACAAGTATTTCGTGATCCCGCTGCAGGTGCACGATGACAGCCAGCTCGGTCGCGCCGCGGGCAGCTGGAACAATCAGAAACTCATCCTGAAGTCGATCGTCTCCTTTGCGCGCAACGCGCCGCCCGGTTACCAGCTCGTCTTCAAGATCCATCCCATGGAGCGTGGCCACAGCCGCGACTGGCAGTTCATTCGTCAGGTCAGCCTGCTGAACGACGTGGCCGACCGCGTTCACATCCTCGACGGCGGTTCGCTCGGCCTTCTGACCCGTCATGCGGCAGGCATGGTGACGATCAACAGCACGTCCGGCCTGTCCGCGATCTTCCATGGAATTCCGCTTGCCGTCATGGGCCAGGCGCTGTACCGCCATCCCGAGCTCGCCTATTGCATCACCAAGGGCATCGACCTCGACAGCTTCTGGACCCGCGACAAGGTGGCGCCGGCGGAGCTGCGCAAGACCTACCTCGCCTGGGTCAAGGACAATTGTCTCGAGGCGGGCGACTTCTACGCCTATGAGGGCATGGAGGCCGCGGCGAATGCGCTGCTCGCGAAGCTGCAGGCTGCGGTACGAGAGCGTGCGAGCACGCCCCGGCCCACCGCGGACGGCGCCGTCGTCGTCGCCGGCTCGTTCCGGCAGGATCTGCAGGGCGGCGCCGCCGTCTGACCGGCCGCAATTGGGGGCACGGCGCGAAATGCGCGGCCACCTCACTTACCCAAATGCAGCAATGCCGAGGCTGGTGGCATCCGCGCCGAAAGACAGGCCGGCAGTTCCCTCATGGTCGAGCACGATCCAGTCGCCTGCATCCAGTACCGCAAGGGTCGCTATCGTGCTCTTGCGGCCGATCGTCTGCGCGGCAGATGTCCCGATGCTTGCGAGTGTGACCGAGCCGTTGCGCAGGATCGATATGCCGAAGGCAGCGCTGGTCGTGGCAACGACCGAAAGCACCAGGAGATAGAGACCGGTTTCCGGCACCAGCAACCGCTGCCCCGCGACAAGGTCCGTGGTTGGTCCGAGCTCGAAGCCGCCCGCAAGCACCGTCCAGCTGTCGAATCCCGTTCGCCCGCCGTCTGACGGCGCGTAGCTGGCCGCATCCAGATGGACATGCGCGACGGGGCGCGCCGGGGTCGCCACGAAGCCGCTCGCCGACACCGTCAGCGCGTCGGACCAGCTTGCTCCGTCGGGGCTGACGCGAAGACTGAACCCGTCCGTGCCGGCGAGCCCCATTTCCGCGCGGCCGCTCCAGTTCGACTGGAAGAGCAGGGAGGCCGTATTCGCCGCCGATGCCTTGTTGATCTTCATGCGGTGGTCGTCGCCCGCGTGGGTGAAGAGGCTCGAGGGCGCGCCGACCGCAAGGCGGTTCGTATCATCCGCGCCGGTGCCGACGCCGAGGCGCGGCACGCTGCCGACGATCCCGAACGGCGACCAGGCCAGGCCGTCATGAATGAGGAGGCGCTGCTGCGCCCGATCCCAGGCAATCCAGCCGTGCCGCGGCTGGACGAACTGCCAGACGCCGTCCCTCCGGCGCGCGAGTGCGCCGGGATGGTCCGCCCAGCCGTCAACCGGCGCATCGCCGATGCCGTAGGTCGCGCCGTCGTCCGCCGCCGCCGGCGGATCGTTCAGTACGCCGTCGATGGCCAGTTGAACCGTCGCGTCGAGAATGTCGAGGGCCTCGTTGTGCGTCACGTGCTTTTGGGCCTGTGCAGGCAGGATATAGGGAAGCGCAAGCGCGGGAGTTTCGTCCATTTCGCATCCTTTCATGCGGTGCAGAGCGCCTCGGGCTCCAACTGCTTCAAGGATAGGGTGCGCGCTATGGGCGGGGAAAACGAGGAAGCCGGCGGCGCAATGGATCGGCAGCGGGCTGCTGGAGGAGCCACGCGGCACAGCGCGCGGACAGCATGCGGTTCCGTGCTATTGAGCGTTGCCGCGCAGGCCGCGTTTCAGATTGTCTTCGTGGACCTCGATCGCCTCCTCGATGTCGTCGTAGAAGGTAAGCTCCCCATTTTCGAGCACGCCACCGATGTCGCAGAATGCGCGCAACAGCGAGGACGAGTGAGAGACGAGGAGCAAGGTCGAATTCTCCCGGCGATCCTCGAAAACCGCCTTGCTCTTCTTCTTGAATGTCGAGTCTCCGACGGCGATCACCTCGTCGATCAGATAGTATTCGAAATCGATCGCCATGCAGATGCCGAAGGCGAGCCGTGCCTTCATGCCGGCAGAGTAGGTCTTTACCGGAGTGTCGAGATAGGTGCCGAGTTCCGAAAAGTCCGCGACGAAGTCCACGACTGCGCGACGGTCCTTGCCGTAGATGTCGGCAATGAGCTGGCAGTTCTGGTTGCCCGTGAGCTTCCCCAGCAATCCACCCTTGAAACCCAGCGGCCAGGAGATGCGGCCATCACGGATGATGCGGCCACGATCCGGCATGTCGCCGCCGGCGATCAGGTTCATCAGGGTCGACTTGCCGGCGCCGTTCCGGCCGAGGATCCCGATGTTCACACCCGGCCGGAAAGCCGCCGTGAAATTTCTCAGGATGACCTTCTTGCCGCCGCCCGGCTTCGGAAAGGCTTTCGAGACGTTTTCGAAGATGATCATTCGTTGATGATCCGGTTGCGGAACAATCGCTCCAGCGCCAGCCCCGTGGTCAGCAGGATCGTCGAGACGGACCAGAGATAGGTTTTGCTGAGAACCGTATGATAGTCGAGATAGGTGGTCGACCGGAACCATTCGACGCAGTGCAGGAACGGATTCCACCAGATGATCGTGATGAATTCCGGCGGCATCGAGGATGGCACGAAAAGAATTCCGGATGCGATCATCAGCGGCAGGCCCAACATGCCCAGGATTGTTTTCCAAAGCGGCACGATAACGCCGAACGTTGCGTTGAAGACGCCGAACGCGAACGCGAAATAGATGATCGATATCAGGCACGCCGTGAATTCGAGCGGATATACGATCACTGATCGGTCGAGATAAACGGTTACGAACGTGATGAAAATCGTGCTGATGACGGCCCAGAGAATGAGTTCGAACAGGAAAGCCGCCACGACCGTGTCGAGCGGGCGTATCAGGGGAAACGTCAGCATGGATTGATTCTGCGAGATCGCACCTTCGGTCTTGGCCGAGATCGCCCGAGTCATCCGAAACGCCAGAATGCCGGTCAGAAAGAACAGAATCGCGTTGTCGCCGAAGGGGATGGCGGCCCGAATCACGCCGTGCATGAGAAGATAGATGCCGATCATCGCGCCCGGCTCCGCGAGCGCCCAGAAAATGCCCATCGGCCCGTCTCCGAAGCGCGTCAGCGCATTCCGGATGACGAGCGTGGTGACGATCCGGATGTTTTCCGAGAGTGCGTAACGGAAACCTTTTTCGACATATTCCATGGGCTCAAGACACGCTCAGAAGCGACACGAGATCGCGCGTCAGATCGCGTGATCCTTGATCGACCGGAAACAGAAATACCCGATCAGCCAGATTGCGAGGAAGGCCGCGACCAGCATGAGGGTCGTCTGCAGCCGCTTGGGGTAGAGGGCAACCTCGGGACTGCTGGGACGCACATAGATCGCGAAGTAACGATCGAGCTTCTGCGCATCCTGAACGGCGGTTTCGAGCGAGGCAAGCGTCGCCATGTAGGCCTTGGTTGCGAATTCCTGCTCGAGGGTCAGAGCGCTGAACTGATTCATGAGTTCGGAAATATTGCGGGCTTCCGCAGCGCCGCGCCGATCGGTCTTCGGTGTGGTTCCCGTACCGACGCGCGTCTTCTGCTCGGTCAGCTGTGCTTCCGCAGCTGCGATCTGCCGTTCCAGCACCCGAGCCGAGGGTGCGTCAGCATTGACGGTATCGAGCAGCGCCTTATATCGCGTCTTCATGCTGGCGATGTCGCGCTCGAGGCTGCCGATGATCTGAGATTCGAGCGTTGCAAGCGCCTGAGGATCGATGGCCTGTTCGCGCTGGCGCAAGTCATCGAGTTCCGTTCTGACTTTTTGCAGCCGCACCTCGGCGCGCGCCACCTGCTGGTTCGCGACGCCGATGATCTGGCTGCGGGAGTCTTCCGACAGCGTGTTGACGAGGCGTTCGGAGACTTTCAGGATACCGTCTGCGATCAACTTGGCGTCGGTCGGCGAGAAGGCATAGACCTGCAGCGTCACGTTTCCGGTGGTGGAGTTGAAGCTGACCTGCACCATGTCGCGCCAGTAGGATACGAATTCATCGAACGGACGGTCCGTCGTCTGCCGGTAGAAGAAGTCTATATTGTTGCGCGCGTACATTTCGCGCACATCGACGCCGGCCTTGTCGCGCAGATCTTCAAGTATCTGCAGGGACTGGATGTAGTCGGCGACGATGTAGGAATCGCCCGTCTGCACCGATGTTCCAACCAGCGCCGTCAGGCCGAGGGCCGTGGCCGTGTTCTGCGTGGCGCCGCGAACCGCAAACTGTGCTTCCACCTCGTATTGCGGCGTTGCGATGAGGGCAAAGTAGAAGGCGGTCGCAAGGGACGGCAGGACGACGGCAAGAGCGAAGAAGAGGAGCGCGATCGGGTGCCGATTGCGCTTCTTCTGCATCTTCGGCAGTTCGAGCATCGATTTGGCGGTCGTGTTTCCAGTCGGCTTGCGTCGCCCGAGGATCTGTGCGTCGTCGTCCTCGTCCAGTTCGCTGCGGCGACCACCTTCGTTCTGCGTTGCCTGCCGCATGAGCTTCCGCTTCTGGCGTTCGGCGCGCCGTGCGGCGCGCTCCTTCGCCATGTCGAGAAGATTGCTGCGGGGATCGGAAACGGGCGGTTCGGGACGAAGGAGTTCCGGCGATGATGTAAGATTGTCGTTCTTCACGTCGGATCCACTCGTAAAGTCGCGCATCATTGGGCATCCAGTGCCTGTTCCGCGCGCAGTTTATTGTAAGTTGCGGCGGTGCACAAGCAGTCCGTCGCCGATCCTCGTCGGCACGGGGCGGGACGGGGGCGCTTCGGATGCCGTTTCCCCCTTTAATGCGGTGGATTTATGACGCCGACTGGTCCTCGGCCGATCCCCAACCGATGAAATTCATATTCGCGAAGTCGCTGTCGCTCTTCTGGTCGACCTTGCCGTAGACGAAGGGCCTGCCGTCAACCGTCGTCACCTGGCCGCCGGCGGCCCGCAAAATGGCATCACCCGCGGCGGTATCCCATTCCATGGTCCGGCCGAAGCGGGGATAGACGTCGGCGGTCCCTTCCGCGACCAGGCAGAACTTCAGCGAGGAGCCGACGGAGGTGCAGTCGGTGACGCCGTGCCGCTCCAGGAAAGCGAGGGTTTCCGGGCTGTTGTGAGAACGGCTCGCAACCGCGGTCATGGAGGCAGGCCGTCGGCGGCAGGTGATCGGCGTCCGGTTTGCGATCGCGAAGCCGGACGTGACCTCGAACTTGAAGGCCCGGCCGCGGCTGGCGGTATAGGCGACCCCCCGTGCCGGGGCATAGACGATGCCGGCAACGGGCGCACCGTTTTCGATGAGGGCGATGTTGACTGTGAAATCGTTGCGCCGGTTGATGAATTCCTTCGTGCCGTCGAGCGGGTCCACCAGGAAAAACGGCCCGGTGCCGATGGTGGGAACGCGCCCTGCCGCCACCGATTCCTCGGCAACGACCGGGATTTCCGGGAAGCGTTCGGCGAGCAGGCGAAGGATGATCGCTTCCGCCCGTTCGTCGGCCTCCGTCACGGGCGACTGGTCGTCCTTCAGCGCCACGTTCGGGCCGGACTCATAGACCTCGAGGATCGCCTTGCCCGCCGCGATCGCCGCTTCCTCGAATGTTTCGATAAGATCTTTCATGCGTGCCGTCGCGATGCCGGCTCCGGCATCGCCCTCCGATGCTGCCTGTCCGGCGCCTTTACTGGCCGTTCAGGAAGGTTTCGATCTGGATCGCTAGTTCGACGGGCTCGTGGCCGATCGTATGCAGGTGGATTTCCGGGCTCTCCGGCGACTCGTAGGGTGAGCTGATGCCGGTGAAGTTGTCGATTTCGCCGGCGATCGCCTTCTTGTAGAGGCCCTTGGGGTCGCGGCGGGCGCATTCGTCGAGGGGCGTATCCACGAAGACCTCGATGAACTCGCCGGGCTCGAAGAGATCGCGCGCCATCTGCCGCTCCGAACGGAACGGCGAGATGAAGGAGACGATCACGACGAGACCGGCCTCCGTCATCAGCTTGGCGACCTCCGCCACGCGACGGATGTTTTCGACGCGATCCTCCTGGGTGAAACCGAGATCGCGGTTGAGCCCGTGGCGGATATTGTCGCCGTCGAGCATGAACGTGTGGCGGCCCTTGGCATGGAGGAGCTTCTCGACCGTGTTGGCAATCGTCGACTTGCCCGAGCCCGAATAGCCGGTGAACCAGAGCACCGCCGGCTTCTGGTGCTTCAGCGTCGCGCGGGCCTCCTTGTTGATGTCGAGCGCCTGCCAGTGCACGTTCTGGGAACGGCGCAGCGGAAAGTCGATCATGCCCGCCCCGACCGTCTGGTTGGTGAAGCGGTCGATAAGCACGAAGTTTCCGGTGACGCGGTTGTCCCTGTAGCTGTCGAAGGCGATGGGCGACTGCGTCGAGATGTTGCAGACGCCGACCTCGTTCATATGCAGCGACTTGGCCGCTTCCTGGGCGAAGGTGTTGATGTCGATATGGTACTTGAGCGTCGTGATAGTGGCACTGACGCTGTCGGCCTCCGTGCGCAGAACATAGCTGCGACCCGGCATCATCGCATCGGCATGGAACCAGATGACATGCGCCATGAACTGGTCGGCCACGTGCGGCCTGTCGCCGGGCGAGACGAGCATGTTGCCACGCGAGGCTTCGAGCTGGTCCTCGAGCACGATCGTGACGGCCTGGCCTTCGACCGCCGTTTCGAGGTTGCCGTCCCAGGTCACGATCTCCTTGACGCGGGAGGTCCGGCCGGACTTGGCGACGGTCACCTCGTCACCGACCGAGACCCGACCGGAGGCGACCTGGCCGGAAAAGCCGCGGAAATCCAGGTTGGGGCGCGTGACCAGCTGCACCGGCAGGCGGAACGACCTTTCAAGATAGTCGTTTTCGACCGGCACGGTCTCGAGGTGCTCGAGAAGCGTCCTGCCCTCATACCACGGCATGTTTTCCGACGCCGTCGTCACGTTGTCGCCGAAGCGGGCCGACATGGGGATCGGCGTAATCGTCTTGAATCCGAGGTCCTTGGCGAAATCCATGTAGTCGGCGACGATCTTGTCGAAGACCGCCTGGTCGAAGTCGACGAGGTCGATCTTGTTGACCGCGACCACGATATGGCGGATGCCGAGCAGCGAGGCGATGAAGGAGTGGCGTCGGGTCTGGCGCAGGATCCCCTGGCGGCTGTCGACGAGCACGATGGCGAGATCGGCCGTCGAGGCGCCGGTCGCCATGTTGCGGGTATATTCCTCGTGGCCGGGCGTATCGGCGACGATGAACTTGCGCTTCGAGGTGGCGAAGAAGCGGTAGGCGACATCGATGGTGATGCCCTGCTCGCGCTCGGCTTCGAGCCCGTCGACGAGCAGGGCGAAGTCGATGTCCTCGCCCGTCGTGCCGTGCTTGGCGCTGTCGCGCTCCAGGGCGGCGAGCTGATCCTCGAAGATCAGCTTGGTGTCGTAGAGCAGGCGGCCGATCAGCGTTGACTTGCCGTCGTCGACGGAGCCGCAGGTCAGGAAACGCAGGAGCGATTTCTGCTCCTGGTCCGCAAGGTACTCCAGCATGTCGCCGGAAACGTCCTGGCTAAAGGCGGCAGTCATCAGAAATATCCTTCACGCTTCTTCTTTTCCATGGAGCCCGCCTCGTCCTTGTCGATGAGGCGGCCCTGGCGCTCGGAGGTCCGCGCGGTCAGCATCTCGCGCACGATGTCCTGCAGCGTATCGGCGTCGGATTCGATCGCGCCGGTCAGCGGGTAGCAGCCGAGGGTGCGGAAGCGTACGAGACGCTGCTCCACCTTCTCGTCCTTCTCGAGCGGCATGCGGTCGTCGTCCACCATGATGAGCATTCCGTCGCGCTCCACCACCGGCCGCTTGGCGGCGAAGTAGAGCGGCACGATCGGGATGTTCTCCTTCATGATGTACTGCCAGATGTCGAGCTCCGTCCAGTTGGACAGCGGGAACACCCGGATTGATTCGCCCGGGCCGACGCGGGTGTTGTAGGTCTTCCACATTTCGGGCCGCTGCGACTTCGGATCCCAGGCGTGCTGGTTGTTGCGGAACGAGAAGATGCGCTCCTTCGCGCGCGACTTCTCCTCGTCGCGCCGCGCGCCGCCGAAGGCTGCGTCGAAACCGTACTTGTCCAGCGCCTGACGCAGCCCCAGCGTCTTCATCACGTGGGTGTGCACGTTCGAGCCGTGCGTGAAGGGGCTGATCTTCTGCGCGACGCCGTCCGGATTGATATGGACGAGCAGGTCGATGCCGAGTTCGGCGGCCATGCGATCACGGAACGCGGTCATCTCCCGGAACTTCCAGGTCGTATCGACATGCAGGAAGGGGAATGGCGGCTTTGCCGGATAAAAGGCCTTCATGGCCAAATGCAGCATCACCGACGAATCCTTGCCGATCGAATAGAGCATGACCGGATTGGCAAAGGTCGCCGCAACCTCGCGGAAGATGTGGATGGCCTCAGCTTCAAGGCGCTGAAGGTGGGTGAGGGACATTGGTTTTGCGTACTCCTTGACGGATCTTCGATCGCGCAGCTGACGCATACCGAAATCGCAATGGCTTTATTAAGTCGGATTCATGAAAGCAACCGTTTCGACACCGGCGCTGTTGTTCCGCGCTGGATTTTAGCGGTCGCAGTGCAGAAATGACACGAGATCGCGCGCATGCGCCGCAGCCCGCCTGCCGGCACGGGCCCGCGGGGCCTATGGCCGAAACGCGTCATCCGCCTTCGCTCCGGTGGCTTTAACCCCCTGCCGGTTCGCACTAGCATCATGTCTTCCTGCCGGGGCGTTCGAGCCGGCATCGCAGCCGCGGAATTCAGCTTCACGTCACAACGAAGGGCACCGCGGCGTGCCCGGCACGGAGATCGCCCATGAAAAGCCACGCCAGGGTCGTCGTCATCGGTGGAGGCGTCGTCGGATGTTCGGTGCTCTATCACCTGACGAAGTTCGGCTGGACGGACCTGGTCCTCGTCGAGCGCTCCGAGCTGACTTCGGGTTCCACCTGGCACGCCGCCGGTGGCATGCACACGATCAACGGCGACCCGAACGTCGCGAAGCTGCAGAAATACACCGTCGAGCTCTACAAGGAGATCCAGGACTATTCCGGCCAGGACATCGGGCTGCACATGACCTCCGGCATGATGCTCGCCGCCACGAAGGAGCGATTCGACTGGATGAAGTCGATCCTCGCCAAGGGGCGCTACATGGGACTGGAAGCCGAACTTCTGACACCGAAGGAAGCCCACGACCTGATGCCGCTTCTCGATCCCGACCAGTTCGTCGGCGCGGTGTTCGACCCGGTCGAGGGGCATCTCGACCCGTACGGCACGACCCATGCCTATGCGAAGTCGGCAAAGAAGAACGGTGCCGAGATCTATCTCCACACCAGGGTGGAGGATCTGGTGCAGCGCGAGGATGGAAGCTGGCGGGTCATCACCAACAAGGGCGAGATCGTTGCCGAGCATGTCGTCAACTGCGGCGGGCTCTGGGCGCGCGAGGTCGGCCGCATGGTCGGGCTCGAACTGCCGGTGCTCGCCATGGAGCACATGTATCTCATCACCGAGGACATGCCGGAGGTCATCGAGTTCAACCGGTCGCGCGGCAAGGAACTGATGCACTGCGTCGATTTCGACGGCGAGATCTACCTGCGCCAGGAGCACAACGGCATGCTGATGGGCACCTACGAGAAGGCGTGCCGGCCCTGGTCGCCGCTGACGACCTCGTGGGACTTTGGCCACGAACTGCTCGAAGAAGACATCGAGCGCATCACGCCCGAGCTCGAAGTCGGCTTTCGCCATTTTCCCGCCTTCAACAGGGCGGGCATCAAAAAGGTCATCAACGGCCCCTTCACCTTCTCGCCGGACGGCAATCCGCTGGTCGGCCCCGTGCGCGGCATGACGAATTTCTGGTCGGCCTGCGCGGTTATGGCGGGCTTCAGCCAGGGCGGCGGCGTCGGCCTGGCGCTCGCCAACTGGATGATCCACGGCGATCCGGGTTTCGATGTCTTCGCAATGGACGTCGCGCGCTACGGCGATTTCGCGACGCTCGCCTATACCAATGCCAAGGTCCGTGAGAACTATTCCCGCCGCTTCTCGATCCGCTATCCGAACGAGGAACTGCCGGCAGCCCGTCCGCTTCTGACGACCCCGATCTATGACCGGATGAAGGCGGCCGGC
>NZ_JAKGBU010000037.1:0-28983 GCF_021555155.1 Rhizobium alarense | reverse complement strand
GGCGGCCGGCCGTATGACGCTCGCGCCGATGCTGAAGGAGGACGGCAAGCTCATCGGCGACTTCACGCTGGCAAAGCTCGGCGAGAACGACTTCCTGGTGATCGGCTCCGGCATCGCCGAGGACTATCACATGCGCTGGTTCGAAATGCATCTGCCGAAGGATGGGTCCGTCACGCTCACGGCGCTCGGCCTGTCGCTTGTCGGTCTCTCAATTGCGGGACCCGATGCGCGCAGGGTGCTTCAGAAACTCACCCATCTCGATCTTTCCGCCGAAGCCTTTCCCTTCATGGCGGTGCGACGCATGGATCTCGGTATGGCCCCGGTGATCCTCGGCCGCGTCAGCTATACGGGTGATCTCGGCTTCGAGCTCTGGATGAAGCCCGAATACCAGCGCTACCTCTTCGACTGCATCATGGATGCGGGCCGGGAATTCGGCATCCGCCTCTTCGGTCTGCGCGCGCTCAACGCATTGCGGCTGGAGAAGTCCTACGGAAGCTGGTCGCGCGAATATCGCCCGCTCTATGGGCCGCAGGAGGCGGAGCTCGGCCGTTTCGTCGCGCATGCAAAATCGGCGGACTTCATCGGCAAGGCTGCCGCGGCGCAGGAGATTGGGGGAAGCGGCCGGATGCGGCTGCGAACATTTGTCGTCGACGCCCGGGATGCCGACGTCATCGGGGACGAGCCGATCTCGCTCAATGGCACGGTCAGGGGCTGGGTAACGTCCGGCGGCTTCGCCCACGCCTCCGGCGTCTCGGTTGCGATCGGCTATGTGCCGAAGGAGATCGCCGATGTCGAGGAAGGCTGGTCCATCGAATTGCTGGGCGAGATGCTGCCGGCCCGGCTGCAGCCGCAGCCGCTCTTCGATCCGCAGGGATCGCGCATGCGCTCCTGAGCCGTTTCCGGCACCGGCGCCGGCTTCGTTCCGTCACGGCGCCGGCTATCGTTTCCCGACTTTCGTGCATCGTTTTGGGCAAAAGCCGCAATTTTCTGCCGATTTTTTTCTTTTTATGCCGGGAAATGCGCCACATTCACCCCGTTGCCAAAGAAATTGTCGATGCGGCTTCTTTTAGGCTTTTCTTTTGTCTCGAAAGCGTTATGGAATCCGCATCGTCTAAAGGGGCTCAAAAAAAGAGCACATAAGCCAAAAACAAGAGATGCGGCCGGCTCGGATCGCATCCAGGGGATAGACATGGAATATTTTGTCCAGCAGCTCGTCAACGGGCTGACGCTTGGCTCTATTTATGGTCTGGTCGCTATCGGCTACACCATGGTCTACGGCATCATCGGCATGATCAATTTCGCCCATGGCGACATCTTCATGCTCGGTGGCTTCGCCGCTCTCATCATCTTCCTCGTCCTGACCAGCGTCTTCGTCGGCCTTCCGGTCGTCCTTCTGCTGCTCGTCATGATGGCTGCGGCGATGCTGACCGCGTCGCTGTGGAACTGGACGATCGAAAAGGTGGCCTACCGGCCGCTGCGCGGGTCGTTCCGCCTGGCGCCGTTGATCACCGCGATCGGCATGTCGATCACGCTGTCGAACTTCATCCAGGTCACGCAGGGTCCGCGCAACAAGCCGATCCCGCCGCTGGTCTCGTCGGTCTACAACGTCTTCGGCATCTCGATTTCGCTGAAGCAGGTCATCATCGTTGTTCTCACGGCGAGCCTGCTCACGGTCTTCTGGTATATCGTCAACAAGACGTCGCTCGGTCGCGCACAGCGGGCAACCGAGCAGGACCGCAAGATGGCGGCGCTGCTTGGCATCGACGTCGACCGGACGATCTCGATCACCTTCGTGATGGGGGCGTGCCTCGCTGCCGTCGCCGGGACCATGTATCTCATGTACTACGGCGTTGCGGTGTTCAGCGACGGCTTCATTCCCGGCGTCAAGGCTTTCACGGCGGCGGTTCTCGGCGGCATCGGCTCGCTGCCCGGCGCGGTGCTCGGTGGGTTGTTGATCGGCCTGATCGAGAGCCTCTGGTCCGCCTATTTCTCCATCGACTACAAGGATGTGGCGACGTTCTCCCTTCTTGCCATCGTCCTGATCTTCAAGCCGTCCGGTATTCTCGGACGGCCGGAAGTCGAGAAGGTTTGATATAATGGCCAACATCTCCAACTCTCATGAGAGCGCCGGCGGGAACCTGACGGCGAAGGCCCTGCGCGAGGCCGTTTTCGCCGGCCTGCTCGCCCTCGGCCTCTTCGTTCTCTTCGTCGGCCTCGAGACGACGCAGAACATCCGCAACGAACTGGTGCTGAACCAGCGCTGGGGGCTGCTGGCGATCTTCGTCGCGGTCGCCGCGGTTGGGCGCTTCCTTGTCATCGCCTATGTCCGCCCCTCAATAGAATTGCGCAAGGCGACCAGGGCCGCGAAACCTGCCGTCGAGAAGCCGGAGAGCTTCTTCGTTCGCAATTTCAACATGATCGCCATCGTGGCGCTCGTGCTCTTCCCACCGCTCTCCGTCGCGCTCTTCGGCGTGCAGGGTTCGCTGAAATGGGTGGACAATTTCGGGATCCAGATCCTCATCTATGTGATGCTGGCCTGGGGGCTGAACGTCGTCGTCGGCCTCGCCGGTCTGCTCGATCTGGGATATGTCGCCTTCTACGCGGTCGGTGCCTATTCCTACGCGCTGCTGTCGCAGCATTTCGGCCTGTCCTTCTGGGTCCTTCTCCCGCTTGCCGGCATCCTTTCCGCCTTCTGGGGCATGATCCTCGGCTTCCCGGTGCTGCGGCTGAAGGGCGACTATCTTGCGATCGTGACGCTCGCGTTCGGTGAAATCATCCGCCTCGTGCTCATCAACTGGACGGAAGTGACCAAGGGCACCTTCGGCATTTCCAGCATTCCGAAAGCCTCCGTCTTCGGCATCTGGTCCTTCGATGTGGGTGCACCCAACAACTTCGCGAAGGTTTTCGAGCTGCCGATGTCCTCGGCCTACTACAAGATCTTCCTCTTCTATTTGATCCTCGGGCTTGCGCTGCTGACGGCCTATGTGACGATCCGCCTGCGCCGCATGCCGATCGGTCGTGCCTGGGAGGCTCTGCGCGAAGACGAGATCGCCTGCCGTTCGCTCGGCATCAACACGGTGACGACCAAGCTGACCGCCTTTGCGATCGGCGCGATGTTCGGCGGCTTTGCCGGCTCGTTCTTCGCCGTGCGCCAGGGCTTCGTCTCGCCGGAATCCTTCGTCTTCCTCGAATCGGCGATCATTCTCGCCATCGTGGTGCTTGGCGGCATGGGTTCGCTCACCGGCATCGCGGTTGCCGCGGTCGTGATGATCGGCGGTACGGAGCTTCTGCGTGAGATGACCTTCCTGAAGGCCATCTTCGGTCCCGACTTCACACCCGAACTCTACCGCATGCTGATCTTCGGCCTGGCGATGGTCGTCGTCATGGTCTGGAAGCCGCGCGGCTTCGTCGGCTCGCGCGAGCCGACCGCCTTCCTCAAGGAACGCAAGGCCGTATCGGGCAGCTTTACCAAGGAAGGGCACGGCTGATGGCCCTCGAGACGAATACGATGACGAACGATTCCATTCTCAAGGTCGAGCATCTGTCGATGCGCTTCGGTGGCCTGATGGCCATCAACGACCTGTCCTTCGAAGCCCGCCGCGGCGAGATCACCGCCCTGATCGGCCCGAACGGCGCCGGCAAGACGACGGTGTTCAACTGCATCACCGGTTTCTACAAGCCGACGATGGGCATGCTGTCGATGACGCAGAAGTCCGGGAAGACCTTCCTTCTCGAGCGGATGTCGGATTTCGAGATCACGCGCGACGCCAAGGTCGCCCGAACCTTCCAGAACATCCGTCTCTTTACCGGCTTGACGGTTCTCGAAAACCTGCTCGTCGCCCAGCACAACGCGCTGATGAAGGCTTCGGGTTACACGGTCCTCGGCCTTTTCGGCTTCCCCGCCTACAAGAAGGCATCGGCCGAATCGATCGAAAAGGCGAAGTTCTGGCTGGACAAGGCGAACCTCACCGATCGCGCCGACGATCCGGCGGGCGACCTTCCCTATGGCGCGCAGCGCCGGCTGGAGATCGCCCGTGCCATGTGCACCGGGCCGGAATTCCTCTGCCTCGACGAGCCGGCCGCCGGCCTCAACCCGCGCGAGTCGCTGGCGCTCAACGATCTGCTGCGCAGCATCCGCCAGGAGACCGGCACATCGATCCTGCTCATCGAGCACGACATGTCGGTCGTCATGGAGATTTCCGACCACGTCGTCGTGCTGGAATACGGTCAGAAGATCTCCGACGGCACGCCGGACCATGTGAAGAACGATCCGAAGGTTATCGCGGCCTATCTCGGTGTCGAAGATGATGAGGTCGAAGAAGTGATCGAGGAAATCGAACACGAGGGAGGGGCGCAGCAGTGAGCGATACTCTTCTCAGCGTAAAGGGCGTAGAGACCTACTACAGCAATATCCGCGCGCTCGCCGGTGTCGATGTCGAGGTGAAGAAGGGGGAGATCGTCTGCCTGATCGGCGCCAATGGCGCGGGCAAGTCGACCCTCATGATGACGATCTGCGGCAGCCCCCAGGCACGCACCGGCACGGTGATTTTCGACGGCGAGGACATCACGCACCAGCCGACGCATCTGATCGCCCGCCGCCGCATCGCGCAGTCGCCGGAAGGCCGGCGTATCTTCCCGCGCATGACGGTCTATGAAAACCTGCAGATGGGCGCGAGCCTCGACAACCTGAAATATTTCAACGAGGACGTCGAGAAGATCTACACGCTTTTTCCCCGCCTCAAGGAGCGCCAGTCGCAACGCGGAGGCACGCTCTCGGGCGGCGAGCAGCAGATGCTGTCGATCGGCCGCGCGCTGATGGCGCGTCCGAAGCTCCTGCTTCTCGACGAACCGTCGCTCGGCCTTGCGCCGCTGATCGTCAAGCAGATCTTCGACGCGATCAAGGTTCTGAACAAGGAGCAGGGTCTGACCGTGTTCCTCGTGGAGCAGAATGCATTTGCCGCACTCAAGCTCTCCGACCGGGGCTATGTGATGGTCAACGGCCAGGTCACCATGAGCGGCAGCGGCAAGGAGCTTCTGGCAAATCCGGAGGTGCGCGCGGCCTATCTCGAAGGCGGCAGGCACTGAGGCGGCGAAGGAGAGAGAGAGAGACGACATGCAGGGAATTCTCTACGAGGAACCGTCCATCTTGCAGTTCCTGTTCATCACCATCTTCATGGGCGGGTGGACGGCCTGGCGAACGGGAAAGAGTTGCGCCGAGAACTGGCAGAGCATGACGACGCTCGTCATCTATGTGCTGCTGCTGGGGGTGGCCATCCGCTTCATCCATCATGCGCTTTTCGAAGGTAGCATGCTGACTTTGCAGTACTATTGCGTGGACACGATCGTGCTTTTGTTGTTTGCTGTCGCCGGCTATCGCTTCTACCGGACGAAGCAGATGACGAATATGTATTACTGGCTTTACGAGAAGGCCTCGCCCTTCTCCTGGAAGGCCAAATGACAGAGGGAACTCCGCGCCCCGTCGCGGGCACGGCATAACAATATCGGCGCAACGATGGTGGGTGTTGCGGCCGATTCCAAACCGACCCGCCTTAAAAACTTGGGAGTAACAAGATGAAGAAGTCTCTATTGTCGGCTGTTGCGCTGACTGCCATGGTCGCTTTCAGCGGCAATGCGTGGGCTGATCTGCTGGTCGGTGTTGCTGGCCCGCTCACCGGCCCGAACGCCGCCTTCGGTGCGCAGCTGCAGAAGGGCGCCGAGCAGGCAGCCGCAGACCTCAATGCAGCCGGTGGCATCAACGGCGAGATGGTCAAGATCGTGCTCGGCGACGACGTGTCCGACCCCAAGCAGGGTGTTTCGGTCGCCAACAAGTTCGTTGCCGACGGCGTCAAGTTCGTGATCGGCCACTTCAACTCCGGCGTGTCCATTCCGGCTTCGGAAATCTACGCCGAAAACGGCATCCTGCAGATCACGCCGGCATCAACCAACCCGACCTTCACCGAACGGGGCCTGTGGAACACGTTCCGTACCTGCGGTCGTGACGACCAGCAGGGCGCCGTCGCCGGAGCCTTCATCGCTGCGAACTTCAAGGACGCCAAGATTGCCGTCGTTCACGACAAGACGCCTTACGGCCAGGGCCTTGCCGACCTGACCAAGGCTGCGATGAACGAAGCCGGCATCACCGAAGCCATCTACGAAGGCATCACGGTCGGCGACAAGGACTTCTCGGCCCTGATCGCCAAGATGAAGGAAGCCGGCGTGACCGTCGTTTATTGGGGCGGACTGCACACCGAGGCCGGCCTCATCATGCGCCAGTTGAAGGACCAGGGCCTCACGGCCCAGTTTATGTCTGGCGACGGCATTGTTTCGAACGAACTTGCTTCGATCGCCGGCGACGCCGTCGATGGTACGCTGATGACCTTCGCGCCGGATCCGCGCAAGAACCCCGCCGCTGTCGAACTCGTCGAGAAGTTCCGTGCGGCCGGCTTCGAGCCGGAAGCCTACACGCTCTACGCCTATGCTGCTCTGCAGATCATCGCAGAGGGCGCCAAGGCTGCCGGCGGCAACGATCCGCAGGCCGTTGCCGAAGCCGTCAAGTCGAAGGGCCCGTTCGCAACGGCCATCGGCGAACTCGGCTATGACGAGAAGGGCGACATCACCCGTCCCGACTACGTCATGTACACCTGGAAGAAGGGTGACGACGGCAACTACAGCTACTTCCAGAACGAGTAGTCTTCGCTTCGCAGGCGCTCTCGTCTGCAGATCGGGGCCCGGCTTTCGCCGGGCCCTTTTTCGTTGCAAGAGCGAGGCGGCTTTCCTATTGCTTCCGGGAGGAACACGAGGAGGCCGACATGGCGAAACCGAAGGTGCTGGTGACGCGCCGCTGGCCGGAAGCAGTGGAGGCCGTTCTTTCGGAGCGCTTCGACGTGACCCTCAATCCCGCCGACGTGCCCCTCGACCAGGCGGCGCTCGGCCGGGCACTGGCCGCACACGACGCCATCCTTCCGACCGTCTCGGACCGGCTGCCGGCGGAGCTGTTCGTGCCCGGGTCGCTCCGCGCCCGGTTCATCGGCAATTTCGGCGTCGGCTACAATCATATCGACGTTGCGGCCGCGCGGGCAAAAGGGATCACGGTCACCAACACGCCGGGCGTGCTGACGGACTGCACTGCCGACATCGCCATGACGTTGCTGCTTATGGCGGCGCGCCGTGCCGGGGAGGGTGAGCGGGAACTGCGTTCGGGAAACTGGACGGGCTGGCGCCCGACGCACATGATCGGCGCCAGGGTAACCGGCAAGACGCTTGGAATCATCGGTTTCGGTCGGATCGGCAGAGCGATGGCGAAACGCTGTCGTTTCGGCTTCGACATTGATGTGGTCTTCTATAACCGCTCGACGGTGGATCCCGCAGAAGCGGCCCGCCTCGGCGCGCGGCAGCTTGCGACGGTGGACGAGGTGCTGGGCATCTCCGACTTCGTGTCGCTCCATTGCCCCGGTGGTGGCGAAAACACGCATCTCATCGACCGGCGGCGGCTCTCGCTGATGCGCCGCTCCGCGTTCCTGATCAACACGGCACGCGGCGATGTCGTCGACGAGGCGGCCCTCGTCGACGTGCTGCAAAGGGGCGGGATCCGCGGCGCCGGGCTCGATGTCTACGAAAACGAACCGCGTGTGCCGGCCGCGCTTGCAGCAATGGACAACGTCGTTCTTCTGCCGCATCTCGGCAGCGCGACGGAGGAGACGCGTGTGGCGATGGGCATGAAGGTGGTGGAAAACGCTTCCGCATTTTTCGCCGGACAGGTGCCGCCGGATCGCGTCGCCTGACGCAACGACAGATGCAAATATGTATCACCTCTCGCTAATGTCCGCGATGGCGGGGCCGACATCTGGCTGTCATATATTGTCAGACGACGAGAATCAGAAGAGTATGCACAAATATAAGGCAGACGTGATTGGCGCCCATTGATTGGGCGATCATCCTATCGCGTACTGGAATCGGCACGCGCCGGCGAGGAGAGGGCCGTTGCCGATCGATGCCGGTCCGGCAGCACTGCGCCGGGCGGGTTTCCGGGAAGAACGCTTCAAGGGGAGGAACAACTGGATTGTCCCCAACCAGGAGGCGTCGCATGAGCATATCCCGAGTGTTTTCTGCCAATGCCACTGAAATCGTTGCCATTGTCCGGCCATCGAGGATGACCATTCCGGCATGGCGCTCCGGCGTTTTTCTCGCCGGGTTAGCGGCCGCAATGGCCATTCCCGCGCACAAGGTCCGGGCCCATGACGCGCCGTCGGGCTGGAGCTATCCCTATTCCTGTTGCTCGGACAACGACTGCCGGCCGGTGGCGACAAAATCCATCAGCGAGAAGCCGGGCGGTTATGTCGTCAATGTCACGGGTGAGGTCGTCCCCTATACCGACACCCGCGTGCGTGTCTCGCCGGACGGGGAGTTCCACTGGTGCTCCGTCGCCGGCAAGGAGAAGGGCAGGACGATCTGTCTCTTCGTGCCGCCACGGGCGTTCTGAGATAGGCCAGGGGGCAAAAAAGACGGCCGGTTCGCCAGTGCGGGGCGTGACCCTGTCCCGTGTGCGAACCGCCGTGAACCCCCGATCCCTTGCGGTTGAATCGCCTATTGCCCTATGCTAAAGCGCAGAGCCCGCCGAACATCGTCGGGATTGCTGGCGCCTGCACGTTGAATGGGTCTTTCCTGTCCGGCGGGTCAATGGGATCAAGGAAAGAGAGATCATGACAGTCTCGAATGAAATCCGGGTGATTGCGGAAATCGGCTGCAATCACATGGGCAGCATGGATACCGCGAAGGAGCTGATCGGCGTTGCGGCAAAGGTTTGCGGTGCGCATGTTGCGAAGTTCCAGAAGCGCCACAACCGCGAACTTCTGACGCCCGAGGAATACAACAAGCCGCACCCGGTTCCGGCCAATTCCTATGGCAAGACCTATGGCGAGCATCGCGAATTCCTGGAGTTCTCGGCCGGCCAGCACAAGGAGCTGCAGGAAGAGTGCCGCATGGTCGGCATCGACTATTCGACGTCGGTGTGGGACCTGACCTCGGCGCAGGAGATCGCGGCGCTGAAGCCGAACCTCATCAAGCTTCCGTCTGCGACGAATCAGCACTACGTGCTGCAGGACTTCCTGTGCAAGAATTTCGACGGTGAGATCCATGTCTCGACCGGCATGACGACGCATGACGAGACCGACCGTCTCGTGGCGTTCTACGAGGAGCGCGGCCGCGCCAAGGACCTGGTGCTCTACGCCTGCACCTCGGGCTATCCGGTGGCCTTCCCGGACATCTGCGTTCTCGAGATCAACCGCCTGCAGGAACGCTACGGCGACAAGGTGCGCTCGGTGGGCTTCTCCGGGCATCATCTCGGCATCGCCGCCGACATCGCCGCCATGACGGCCGGCATCATCGGCCGCAACATCTACGGCAAGGGGGAGTTCGAATATGTCGAGCGCCACTTCACGCTGGACCGCACCTGGAAGGGCACGGACCATGCCGCGAGCCTGGAGCCGGACGGCCTGCGCCGCCTGTGCCGCGACCTGAAGAACGTACGCCTGGCCGTCGCCTACAAGGACAAGGAAATGCTCGACGTCGAACTCGTCCAGCGCGACAAGCTGAAGTGGCGCGAGGAAAAGCACGGCGCCCAGATCCGCCAAGCGTCCTGACATGAAGGCAGTCGCGGTTATACCCGCCCGGGGAGGCTCCGTCGGCCTTCCCGGAAAGAACATTCGGCCGTTCAACGGTATCCCGTTGGTCGGCCGTACCGTTCTGGCAGCCCGCCAGGCGGAACGGGTGTCCGCGGCCTATGTCTCGTCCGATTCGGAGGAGATCCTTGCCGTCGCCGAACGGCACGGAGGCCGGGCCATCCGGCGCCCGGGCGACATTTCCGGATCGACCGCCAGCTCCGAATCGGCCCTGCTGCACGCGCTTGACGTGCTTGCCGGACAGGGCGAAGAGCCGGACGTGCTCGTCTTCCTGCAATGCACGTCGCCCTTCACGAGCGCCGCGCATGTCGACGCGGTCCTGGCGGCGATGGAAGAGCAGGGGGCCGACAGCGCCTTCAGCGCCGTCGAGGACCACGGCTTCATCTGGCAGATCGGCGCCGACGGGGCGGCGGAAGGCATCACTCATGATCACACGAAACCGCGCCAGCGCCGCCAGGACATGACGCCGCGCTACCGCGAAAACGGCGCGATCTACGCGATGCGCGTGCCGGCGTTCAGAGCCCAGGGCAATCGTTTCTGCGGCCGCAGCATCCTCGTTCCGATGGACGTGCCGACGGTGGAGATCGACACGCCCGAGGACTGGCGGATCGCCGAGGCGATCGCGCGTGCCGGCGACGGGCAGCGTCACCGGCTCGCATCCCGCAGCATCAAGGCGGTGGTCACCGATTTCGACGGCGTGCATACCGACGACCGCGTGCTGGTCGGTGCCGATGGCGACGAATATGTGCAATGCAGCCGCAGCGACGGCATGGGCATCGAGCATCTGCGCAAGCACGGCCTCAAGCTGCTGGTGCTGTCGCGCGAGCAGAATGCCGTCGTCCGCGCCCGTGCCGCGAAACTGCACATGGAGGTTCAGCACCACGTGCTCGACAAGCTGCCGGCGCTCGACGCATGGCGCGCCGAGAACGGGCTGGAATGGTCGGAAATCGCCTATATCGGCAACGACATCAATGATCTCGACTGCATGCGGGCCTGCGGCGTAAGTTTCGCGCCTGCGGATGCGCATGTGCAGGCGCGTGGCGCAGCGACCGTTGTCCTTGCGCACGAGGGTGGACGCGGCGCGCTGCGGGAAATGAGCGAAATCCTGATCGGCGAGGGCGTTCTCGCCGAAGGGTGACCGGCCTTCTGGCGGTGGCGGGTGCGCCCGTCCCTTGCCTGGGCCGTATAAGTGGGGAAAGCGGTGTCCCGCCGGGGCTGGACAGACCGCACATGAATGACAAGAGCCGACCGGGGGACCCTTGACGGTCGCCGGCCGCCGACATTCGCCTGTAAAGGGGCGGTTAAACGCATGCAAGAAACGACCAATCCCGCCGGCACCATTGTTCTTCATCTCGGCGCCCACAAGACCGGAACGACGCTGATCCAGGATTACATGCGGCTGAACACGCCGCTCCTGATGCGCAACGGCGTTTCCTTCGTGCCCCGGCGCCGCACCTTCGACCTCTTCGGGTTCGGCGATGCGGCAAAGGTGACCGCGGGGGTGGAAACCTTGCGGCAGGACGTCGCCAATGCCTGGGATGCCGGCTGCCGGCATTTCATCATCTCGCATGAGGACATGCTCGGACGGCCGGTCATGGCGGGCCGTGACGGGCTCTATCCCAGAAAGCACCAGGCACTCGGCGCACTTGCCCGCGAATATGGCGAGGACGAGGTGGTCATCGTCTTCTATCTGCGACACCAGGACGAATTCATCGAGAGCTATTATCTGCAGCGGATCAACGAAGGTGCCGCGATGAGCTTCGACGAGTGGCTCGGCGGCATCGACACCACGAAGCTCTCCTGGAGGACGGTGCTCGATTCCATCCGTGACGCCTTCCCCAAGGCGAAGATCGAAGTGCGGATGTTCGCGGACGAGATCTCCGGCGGGCAGAGCCGCTTCATCGAGCGGTTCTTTTCCTGTTTCGGGACGTTCGACCGGGAGGCCTTCGAGGACTTCGCCTTCGACAATTCCGTCAATATCTCGCTGGGTGACAAGGGGCTGGAAATGGCCCTGCACATCAACCGCGTGGTTACCACCAAGAAAGAGCGGGAACTCGTCCGCCGGTTCCTGCAAACGCATTTCTCGAACCGCGACTACCCGCGGCCGGTTCTTCTCGGGCCTGAGCAACGCGAGGCACTGCGCAACATCTACGCGGCCGAGAATGCGCGGCTCGTCAACACGCCTCCGGTCAAGGAAGCGTCCTGACGGCATTTCCGATCGGCAGAACCGCCGACGGCGTCACACCTCGTGCAGCACATGCGCGGCCTTGACCGCGGCGGACGCCCTGTTCTCGACGCCGAGCTTCACATAGATCTGTTCGAGATGTTTGGTGACGGTGCGCGCGCTCAGGCCGAGGATCTCGCCGATATCGCGGTTGGACTTGCCCTTGGCGATCCACAGCAGCACCTCGGATTCGCGTTGAGTGAGCACGAAATGCTGGCGCAGGATCTCGTCGTCGGACATCTTGTTTTCCGCAGTCAGGCGGAAGAGATATTCGTCGGCGCCGATCGCGCCCAGAAAGGCGAGCTGGAGGCTCGCCTGGCCCGCGTGGCGTATCGCGAAGCTGCTGTCGCGTGCCTGGCCGCGCCCTTCGCGCATCCATCGCGCGATATGGCTGACGACGGTGTCGAGTCCCTCGTCGCTGCCGGTTGCCGCATTGACGAGCCGCGTCGCCTGCGGTGTCGACCAGCGGATGCTGCCGTCGCCGCGCACCGCGAGCAGGTGGCGTCCGGCAGCGTCCAGCGCGACGCGTGCGCTCTGCGCCGATCGGGCATTCGAGAGATGCACGCGGATGCGGGCGCGAAGTTCGTCGATATTGATCGGCTTCGTCAGATAGTCGACGCCGCCCGCCTCGAGCGCGCGCACGACGTGTTCCGTCTCGGTCAGTCCGGTCATGAAGACAACCGGAACCTGGCTGATCGCGGCGTCCGCCTTCAGCCTCCGGCAGGTCTCGAATCCGTCCATGCCGGGCATGACGGCGTCGAGCAGGATGATGTCCGGCGTGATCCGGTCGACGATATTGAGGGCCGAGGCGCCGGAGGTCGCAATCAGCACCGAGAAGCCGGACTGTTCCAGTGCCTCGGTGAGGAAGCCGAGCGCCTCCGGCGAATCGTCCACGAGAAGCACGATGTCGCGCGGGCTGCCGGTCTCGGTCACGGACGGTCCATCCTCTCGCTGTCAAGCGCCTTCAGGAATGTGTCGTAGCCCGCCAGATCGAAGACCTGGACATAGGACCGAACCGCATCCGCAAAGGGGCGATGGCGCGGCTGGCGGGCGATCTCGGCGAGTTTCGCCTCGATGCCCTTGATGTAGCCGATTTCCCCAAGCCGGATCAACTCCTGCACGTCCTCGCGGCCCGGATTGACGATCCGGTCGAGTGTCGTCGCCCGGCGGTTCGTCTCGTCGTCATAGACCCAGTCGAGGCCGATGTGGATCGCGAGCTTGTCGGTGAGCTGGCGGATGTCGAAGGGTTTGGCCAGCGTGTCGTTGTGGCCGTTTTGGGCCATGGCGCTGCCGTCGCCGATATTGGCCGACAGCATGACGATCGGGGCCGGATGGCCGAGATCGCGGAGCTTCGTCACGAGTTCCCAGCCGCTCATGCCGGGCATGGAAATGTCGATCAGGAAAAGGTCCGGCCGGATGCCTTCGATCAGCGCGAGGCACTCCGCGCCGCTTGCCGCCGTCAAAAGCACGAAGTTGAGAGACCCGAGCACCTCGCGCATCAGGTCGCGGTGGTCGGCATTGTCGTCAACGACGACGATGGTGCGCCGCGGGCCGGTATACCCCCGGATGTGGCGGACGGGATTCTTGAGTGCGGCAGGCCGCTCGATCGCCGACAGCATCAGCCGCACCTTGAAGACGGTGCCCGCACCCGGCTCGCTGGTGACGGCGATCTCTCCACCCAGCGTCTGGGTCAGGAGGCGGGTGATCGTCAGCCCGAGGCCGAGCCCCGGCATGCGGCCGTGCTCGGCCGCACCGCGCTGGAAGGGCTCGAAGATGCGCGGCAGGTCCTTCGCCGAGATGCCGCGGCCGGTGTCGCTGATCGTGAAGGTGGCCACCTGGCTGCGGTAGTCGACACCGATGCCGATCTCGCCCTTCTCGGTGAACTTCAGCGCATTGGAGAGCAGGTTGACGAGGATCTGCCGGAGCCGCTTCTCGTCGGCGCGGACATAGGTCGGCAGGTTGACGGAACGGCGGTGTTCGAACGCGACGCCCTTCGCCTGCGCCTGCGGCCGGAACATGTCGACGATCTGGTCCAGGAAGTCATGGATGTTGATTTCGTTCGAATAGACCTGCAGCTTGCCGGCCTCGATCTTGGAAATGTCGAGCAGGCCGTCGATCAGGCCGGAGAGATGTTCGGCGCTGCGCTTGATGACCTTGATCGCACCCTGGCGCGGCGCAGGGATGGTGTCGTCCCGTTCGAGGATCTGGGCATAGCCGAGGACGGCATTGAGCGGCGTGCGGAGCTCGTGGCTGAGGCCCACCACATAGCGGCTCTTGGCGCGGTTTGCGGCTTCTGCGGTCTCCTTGGCCTGCTGGAGCGCCGCGTCCGTCTTCTTGTGGGCTGCGATCTCCTTGAGGAGAAGCGTGTTCTGGCGCGACGACTCCTCTTCGGCCACGACCCGGCTGTCGTGCGCCAGCACGTAGAACCAGCAGACGACGCCGGCAACGACGGCGAAGACGAAGAAGACGATCGCCACCGTGCGCTCGACGACGACGGCGGTTTCCGGGGAGCCGGCGCCGGCCTGGTGGGCGATCATCGCCAGGATGACGCCGATGCCGGTGATCGAGAGCACCGCCGAGATGCCGTACCGGCCGAGGCGGGTAGCGAGAACATTCGTCACCGGTTCCGGCAGTACAATCTTCGCGACGCTCGCGACCTGTGCGTTGAAGCGGGCCTTCGGCTTGCACATGTCATGGCAGCGGCTGTCAAGCGAACAGCAGAGCGAACAGATCGGCGCGGCATAGGCCGGGCACCAGGCCATATCCTCCGGCTCGAACGGATGCTCGCAGATCGAGCAGGTGATCGACGGTTTCAGGTGCCAGCTCCTGCGCGGCTTGCGCGCGAGGTAGTATTTGCCGTCCGTCGCCCATGCGATGGCCGGCGAGGCGACGAAAGCGACGACGGCCGCGATATAGGGGGCGAGCGAGGCCGCGATGTCGCCGAAGGCGCCGAAATGCGCCGCAAGCGCAACCATGGCCGACAACGCCATGGCGCCGAGGCCGACCGGGTTGATGTCGTAGAGATGGGCGCGCTTGAACTCGATGCCGGGCGGTGCAAGGCCGAGCGGTTTGTTGACGAAGAGATCGGCGGAGATCGTGCAGAGCCAGGCCATGGCGATGATCGAGAAGACGCCGAGCGTCTCCTCGAGCAGCCGGTAGATGCCGAGCTCCATCAGGAGAAGGGCGATCACCACGTTGAAGACGAGCCAGATGACGCGGCCCGGATGGCTGTGCGTCAGGCGCGAGAAGAAGTTCGACCAGGCGAGCGAGCCCGCATAGGCGTTCATCACATTGATCTTCAACTGCGAGACCACCACGAAGGCGACCATCAGCAGCATCGCCGCCATGTCCCACGGGATCATGTAGCCGAAGGCGGTGTAGTACATCTGTGCCGGATCGGCCGCCCGGGTGGAGGGGACGCCGGCTGAAAGCGCCAGCACCACCAGAAAGGAGCCCGCGATCAGCTTGGGCGCACCGACGATCACCCAGCCGGAGCCGGCGAGAAAGACGGCGATGCGGTGATGCAGCTTGCGCTGCCCGTCCGGCGGCAGAAAGCGCAGGAAGTCCACCTGTTCGCCGATCTGCGCCATCAGCGCGAAGATGACGGCCGAAGCCGCACCGAACTCGACGATATTGAAGGCCGCATAGGTGCCCGGCGGGCCGGAGGCGTGGTGCAGGCCGGAATAGGCGAGCCATTCGCCGACCTTCTCCCAGTCGGCGAAGGCGATGAAGACGAAGGGCAGGATGTTGAGAATGATCCAGAAGGGCTGGGTGACGAGCTGGAACTTCGAGATCAGCCGGACGCCGTGGGTGACGAGCGGGATGACCACGACCGACGAGATGATGTAGCCGATCCAGAGCGGGATGCCGAGCGCAAGCTCCAGCGCGCCCGACATGATGGACGCCTCGATCGCGAAAAGGATGAAGGTGAAGCTTGCATAGATCAGTGAGGTCAGTGTCGAGCCGATATAGCCGAAGCTCGCGCCGCGCGTGAGCAGGTCGATGTCGACGCCGTGGCGGATCGCGTAGCGGCTGATCGGCAGGCCGACGACGAGGATCATCAGGCTCGCGACGAGGATGGCGGCAATCGCATTCGTCGTGCCGTAGGACATGGTGATCGCGCCGCCGATCGCCTCCAGCGCGAGGAAGGAGATGGCGCCGATCGCTGTCTGCGAAATCCGGTCGGACGAGAAGCGCCGCGCGCTTTTTGCGGTGAAGCGGAGCGCATAGTCCTCCAGCGTCTGGTTTGCGACCCAGCGATTGTACTCGCGGCGGATCGGAATGATGCGCTGGCGTGCGGCCATGGTCCCCTGCGTTCCGTCATGTCTCCGTCATCTTCGTAACACAGTTGCGGAGGCGGCAAAATTGGTGCGGTGCCGAAAAGCTGCGTGGTTGCCCCCGGTAACTACGTAGAATGACGTATGTGCAGTGCAGCGCGGCTGGCGGATAGTTCTTTAAGCAACGGTTAAAAACAACTTCCGCCCCGTTGCGGCCAAGAGAACTAGAGGGGTTCAATCCGATGTCCATCAAGGCGCGCGCCGCCGGCGCACTGCTCGCAGCCATTCTTTCGACCACCGCGTTCCACGGCGCCTTCGCCGCCGATGACACGATCAAGGTCGGCATTCTCCACTCGCTGTCCGGCACGATGGCGATCTCCGAGACGACGCTCAAGGACGCCATGCTCATGCTCATCGAGGAGCAGAACAAGAAGGGCGGTCTTCTCGGCAAGCAACTCGAGGCCGTCGTCGTCGACCCGGCCTCCGACTGGCCGCTCTTCGCCGAAAAGGCGCGCGAGCTGGTCTCGGTCAACAAGGTCTCGGCCGTTTTCGGCTGCTGGACCTCGGTCTCGCGCAAATCGGTTCTTCCGGTCTTCGAAGAGCTGAACTCGATCCTCTTCTACCCCGTCCAGTACGAGGGTGAGGAAAGCCAGCGCAACGTCTTCTACACGGGGGCGGCGCCGAACCAGCAGGCGATTCCTGCGGTCGACTACCTGATGGAGAGCGAAGGCGTCGAGCGCTGGGTTCTCGCCGGTACCGACTATGTCTATCCGCGCACGACCAACAAGATCCTCGAGGCCTACCTGATCGCCAAGGGCGTCGCGCCCGAGGACATCATGATCAACTACACGCCGTTCGGCCATTCCGACTGGCAGACGATCGTGTCCGACATCAAGACCTTCGGTTCGGCCGGCAAGAAGACCGCCGTCGTTTCGACGATCAACGGCGACGCCAATGTTCCCTTCTACAAGGAACTCGGCAACCAGGGCATCAAGGCCGAGGACATCCCGGTCGTCGCCTTCTCGGTCGGTGAAGAAGAGCTCGCCGGCCTCGACACGACCCCGCTCGTCGGGCATCTCGCCGCCTGGAACTACTTCCAGTCCGTCGACAATCCGGCGAATGCCGAGTTCATCAAGACCTGGAAGGCGTTCACCAAGAACGACAAGCGCGTCACCAACGACCCGATGGAAGCCCATTACATCGGCTTCAACATGTGGCTGAAGGCGGTCGAAAAGGCCGGCACCACCGACACCGACGCCGTGCTCGACGCCCTGATCGGCGTCTCCGTTCCGAACCTGTCGGGCGGCTACTCCACCATGATGCCGAACCACCACATCACGAAGCCCGTGCTCATCGGTGAAATCCAGGCAGACGGTCAGTTCGAGACAGTCTGGGAAACGCCCGGCCTCGTGGTCGGCGACGAGTGGTCCGATTTCCTGCCGGACTCCAAGGACCTGATCTCCGATTGGCGTGCGCCGATGTCCTGCGGCAACTTCAATGTTGCAACCGGCAAGTGCGGCGGCAAGGGTTCCTGATCGCTGCCTGGGGCGACCGGGCCCGACACGAGCGGCCTATTGGTGCCGGACGTTTCGGCTTTCAACGAAGCATCCCGGGGTTACTCCCGGGGTGCTCCGGCTCTTCCAACCCGCGCCGTTGAGCGCTCGAGCAATTCGGGCCCGTTCCGGCGACGTGAGGGCAAGACCATGCATGTGGGGCTGACTTACCGTTTCATCCAGTTTCTTTTCGTGGCGTTCTGCGTCGCCCTGACCGTCGTGGCGACGGATGTGCGGGCGCAGGAAGACCTCCGCGGCAGGTTCAATGCGCTCGGCGAGGGCAGTTTCCAGGAGAATGCCAAGCAGATCGAGGCGCTTGCGGCAAGCGGCGATGCAGCGATCGTGCCGGCGCTCGAAGCCTATGCGGAGGGCGACCTCTACCAGCGCAAGTCAGACAAGCAGGTCTTCGCGGTCAAGCCGGCGGGCTCCAACTTCATTCTGATCGACCCGGTCACCGGGGCTGAGGCGGGCGAGGAAGCGAAATCCGCCTTGACGAAGATCCGGGTCAACAACAGCCTCCGCCGCACCATTCGCGCCGCCATCGGCAGCCTCACCCTGATGAGCCCGGACAGCAATGTCCGCCTTCAGGCCGCCCAGACGATCCTGCGCACCCCGACGGCGGATGCGGTCGCGCCGCTCGAGGCGGCTATCGCCGGTGAAGCCAGCCCGGCGGTAAAGACGGTGCTGCAACAGGCACGTGCCGCCTCCGTCCTCGTCTCCGACCGGTCTGTCGAGGAAAAGAAGTCGGCCGTCGCGGCGATCGTCGCGCTCGGCGGGCGCGATTCACTCTCCCTGCTGTCCGGTGCGCGCGCCAGTGCCGACCCGGCGCTGCTGCCGGACATCGGGGCGGGCATCGCGACCATCGAAGGCAGCCTGGCGATTTGGGGAGCCGGGCAGAATGTCTGGTACGGATTGTCGCTCGGCTCCGTTCTGCTGCTCGCCGCGATCGGCCTCGCCATCACTTTCGGCGTCATGGGCATCATCAACATGGCGCATGGCGAGATGGTGATGCTCGGGGCCTACACCACCTTCGTCGTGCAGGACATCATCCGCACATCCTTCCCCGGCCTCTTCGACTGGTCGCTGGCGATCGCGCTGCCGCTTGCCTTCCTGGTGACCGGCTTCGTCGGTCTCGTCATGGAGCGCGGCATCATCCGCTTCCTGTACGGCCGGCCGCTCGAAACGCTGCTCGCCACCTGGGGCGTGTCGCTCATCCTACAGCAGGCCGTGCGGTCGATCTTCGGCCCGACGAATCAGGAGGTCGGCAATCCGTCCTGGATGTCCGGCGCCTTCCAGATCGGCGAGATGACGGTCACCTGGAACCGCATGTGGATCATCGTCTTCGCGCTTGCCGTCTTCTCCGCCCTTCTCTTCCTCCTGAAGAAGACGCCAATGGGCCTGCAGATGCGCGCCGTGACGCAGAACCGGCGCATGGCCTCGTCCATGGGCATCCGTACGCCCTGGGTCGACGCGCTGACCTTCGCGCTCGGCTCCGGCATCGCCGGCATCGCCGGTGTGGCGCTCAGCCAGATCGACAACGTCTCGCCCAATCTCGGCCAGGGCTACATCATCGACAGCTTCATGGTCGTGGTGTTCGGCGGCGTCGGCAATCTCTGGGGCACGCTCGTCGGCGCCTTCACGCTCGGCATCCTCAACAAGTTCCTCGAACCCTATGCGGGGGCGGTTCTCGGCAAGATCCTTGTTCTCGTCCTCATCATCCTCTTCATCCAGAAGCGGCCGCGCGGCCTCTTCGCACTCAAGGGAAGGGCGGTGGAAGCATGATCAGCTCGTTTCTCGCCAAGGCGCTCGGGCGCAATATCGTCATTGCCGTCGCCATCCTGCTGGCCTTTGCCGCACTCGTTCCGGCGCTCAACCTGCTGACGTCGCCGGACCATGCGCTGCATGTGCCGACCTACATGGTGTCGCTCTTCGGCAAGTACCTGACCTATGCGCTGCTGGCGCTGGCGCTTGATCTCGTCTGGGGCTTCTGCGGCATCCTTTCGCTCGGCCACGCCGCCTTCTTCGCACTCGGCGGCTACGCGATGGGCATGTACCTGATGCGCCAGATCGGTGCGCGCGGCTCCTACGGCAATCCGCTCCTGCCGGACTTTATGGTGTTCCTCAACTGGAAGGAACTGCCCTGGTTCTGGTACGGTTTCGACATGTTCTGGTTCGCGGCGCTGATGGTCGTCGTCGTGCCCGGCCTGCTCGCCTTCGTCTTCGGCTGGTTCGCCTTCCGCTCGCGCGTCAACGGCGTCTATCTGTCGATCATCACCCAGGCGATGACCTTCGCCCTGCTGCTCGCCTTCTTCCGCAACGACATGGGCTTCGGCGGCAACAACGGCCTGACCGACTTCAAGGACATCCTCGGCTTCAACATCCAGGCCGACGGCACCCGCGCCGTGCTCTTCGCGGCCTCCGCCATCGCACTCGCGGTGTCACTGATCATCACGTCGGGCATCGTGCGGTCGAAATACGGCAAGATCCTCGTCGGCGTCAGGGACGCCGAAAGCCGCACGCGTTTCCTCGGTTACCGGGTCGAGCACATGAAGCTCTTCGCCTTCGTCGTCTCCGCCATGATGGCCGGTGTCGCGGGTGCGCTTTATGTGCCGCAGGTCGGCATCATCAATCCCGGCGAGTTCGATCCGGCCAATTCCATCGAGGTTGTCATCTGGACGGCGGTCGGCGGGCGCGGCACGCTGATCGGCCCGATCATCGGGGCGATCCTGGTCAACGGCGGAAAGAGCATCTTTACCGCCGCCTTCCCGGAATTCTGGCTCTTTGCGCTCGGCGGGCTCTTCGTTTTCGTAACCCTCTTCCTGCCGAAGGGCATTGTCGGCACGGTTCAGCAGTATCTTGCCCGCCGCAAGGAATACCGCGATGCGGCGGACGTTGAGAAGAATCGCAGCCTGCCGGCTGCCGAACCCCTGGCTGCGGAGTGACGACCATGGAAGACACGGCAAAACCCCGCAGCATCCTCTATCTCGACGGTGTTTCCGTCTCCTTCGACGGCTTCAAGGCGCTGAACTCGCTGTCCTTCGTCGTCGAACCCGGCGAGCTTCGCGCCATCATCGGCCCGAACGGCGCCGGCAAGACGACAATGATGGACATCATCACCGGCAAGACGCGACCGGACGAGGGCGCAGTCTTTTTCAAGGGTACGATCGACCTTACCCAGAAAGACGAGGCGGATATCGCCCAGCTCGGCATCGGCCGGAAGTTCCAGAAACCGACCGTCTTCGAAAGCCATACGGTCTGGGACAATATCGAGCTGGCCCTCAACCGGAACCGCGGCGTCTTCGCGACGCTGTTCTACCGGCTCAGCACGCAGGACAAGGCGCGCATCGAGGAAATCCTTTCGACCGTGCGGCTGATGAACCGCAAGGACGACCTCGCGGCCAACCTCAGCCATGGCCAGAAGCAGTGGCTGGAAATCGGCATGCTGCTCGCGCAGGAACCGGAACTGCTGCTTGTCGACGAGCCCGTCGCCGGCATGACGGACGCCGAGACGGCGGAGACGGCGATCCTGCTCAAGGAGATCGCCAAGACCCGCTCCGTCGTCGTCGTCGAGCACGACATGGGCTTCATCCGCGACCTCGGCGTCAAGGTGACCTGCCTTGCCGAAGGCTCGGTGCTCGCCGAAGGCTCCATCGACTTCGTCAGCGCCGACCAGAAGGTCATCGAAAACTATCTGGGGCGATGACCATGCGATCGGTGTTCTTTTCCCTGGCGTTTGAACTTCCCTCGCCACCACCGGGCGTCGCCCTCCCGAGCCAGACGTTCGAATGGGGGGCCACCTCTTCTCCCGTTCATGGCGGCAACGGGCGCGACGTGCTTGAGAACATGATGGGCCGCACCGGGGCGACCTCGCTCTCAGAGGCGGCGATGCCTGGCGCTGCGGTGGGGGGCGAGGCGTCCCATTCGAACGGAGATCATCCATGCTGACGGTCGAAAAAGCCAATCTGCACTACGGCGCCGCACAGGCGCTGCGCGGCATCTCCATCAAGGCCGAGATGGGCAAGATCACCTGCGTGCTGGGGCGAAACGGCGTCGGCAAATCGAGCCTGCTGCGTGCCATCACCGGCCAGCACCCGCTGTCGGCCGGCAGCGTCACCTTCAACGACGTGAAACTCGACGGCATGGCGCCCTACAACCGTGCCAAGCAGGGCATCGGCTACGTGCCGCAGGGGCGCGAGATCTTCCCGCTCCTGACGGTCAAGGAAAATCTCGAGTCCGGCTACGCGCCGCTGAAGCGCTCGGAGCGCTCGATCCCGGACGACATCTTCAGCCTGTTCCCGGTGCTGCAGTCGATGCTCGGCCGGCGTGGCGGCGATCTTTCGGGCGGCCAGCAGCAGCAGCTCGCCATCGGCCGGGCGCTGGTGACACGTCCCAAAATCCTCGTGCTCGACGAGCCGACCGAAGGGATCCAGCCGTCGATCATCAAGGATATCGGGCGCGCCATCAAATACCTGCGGGATTCGACCGGCATGGCGATCCTGCTCGTCGAGCAGTATCTCGACTTCTGCCGCGAGCTTGCGGACTATGTCTACATCATGGACCGGGGCGAAATTGTCCATGAGGGCGCGGCCGAAACGCTTGACACGCCGGAAGCACGCCGGCATCTGACGGTGTGATGATGGCAAAACCGATGTCCTGCGTGACCGGGTCCGAAAGCGGGCCGCGATGCCAAGCCGTCCAAGATCAGCAGTGACAAGGCGATTGAATGGACACACGACTGTTGCGTGGCCGCTTGCGGCCTGAGGGTCCCGTCCGCGTGACCGCGACGGGACTGCTCCTCCTGCTCGGCTTTGCGTCGCCGGGGCTGGCCGCGGGATGCGGCGAGCCGGTGGAGGCCGGACGGCATGAATTCACGGTGACATCCGGCGGCGTTGAGCGGCTGGCGCTCGTGCAGATCCCGCCCGCCTATGACGGAAAGTCGAAGCTCGCCGTCGTCTTCGACTTCCACGGCAGCAATTCGAGCCCGGCCGGACAGTTCCGCCGCAGCGGTTGGAGCGCCCTGGCCGACCGCGAGGGCTTCGTCGCCGTTGCGCTCGCAGGCAGTCTCGAGGGCAAGTTCCCCGGCACGCATGCCTGGAACGTTCCGGGCGTCACGGCAGGCGGTGCGCTCGACGACGAGCGCTTCATTCAGGACGCCGTGAAGGCCGCCAAGGACAGCTATTGCATCGACCCGACGCGGATCTACGCATCGGGCTATTCCGGCGGCGGGCGCATGCTCTCCCAGTATGTCTGCAACGGCCATCCGGATTTTGCCGCGGCAGGATTCGTCATGGGGCTGAGGGCCGGCCATCCGGTCGAGCGCGATGGCGTCTGGCAGCCGGACGTCGCGACCTGCAAGCCGGGCAATCCGATCTCGATCATCGCCTTTTCCGGCATGAAGGACGTGACGAACCCGTTCAAGGGCGGCGGCAAGCCCTATTGGCAGTATGGCGGCGAACTGGCGCTGCAGCGCTGGGCGGAACTCGACGGCTGCGAGGGCAAGGGCAATGTCATGACCGACGCGGCGATGACCGCGTTGTCGTACCAGACCTGTGCGGGCGGCGCCCGCATCCACTCCTACCTGCTCAAGGAAAACACCCATGCCTGGCCGGCGCGCAGCGTGCTCTTCCGCACCTTCGACGCCAATGGCAAGGTGACGTCCGAGCGGGACGCGACGGGCCGGATGTGGGACTTCTTCAGGAACACGCGCTCGCCCGCGGATATGCCGCTGACGGCGGGCGACGCGACGGAACGGTCCGGCTGAGCCGGATGGCGGCCATGGGGTTGCAAGAGGGGGAACGGTGCAGGCAGACGGACAAAGGGCGCAGCGCGCGCGGGGAACGGGCAGGCTCGTGACGAAGACCCTTGCGGGCCGCACGCGGCTCGACAGGTTCTACCAGGAAGGTTGCGCCAAGATCCGCCTGCCGCAGAGCTTCGACGCCGCCATGGAGGCGGTGCTGATCAACACCGCCGGCGGACTGACCGGCGGCGATCATCTCGACTGGCATTTCGACGCGGCCGCCGGCACGCGGCTTGTCCTGACGACCCAGGCCTGCGAACGGGTCTACAAGGCGATGGCCGGCACGGCGACCGTCGAGGTTGTGATCCGCGTCGCTTCCGGCGCGCGGGCCGACTGGCTGCCGCAGGAAACCATCCTCTTCGATCGCGCCTCGATGACGCGCCGGCTGTCCGTCGAGCTTGCCGAGGACGCCGAGTTCCTCGCGGTCGAAGCGGTGCTGCTCGGCCGCAAGGCGATGGGCGAGGCCATGGAGACGGGTCTTTTCCGCGATAGCTGGCGCGTGCGGCGCGAGGGCCGGCTCGTCCACGCCGAGGAGGCGCGGCTCTCCGGGGACGTTGCCGCGCTTTCGGCCCGCAGGGCAGTGCTCGACGGCAACTGCGCCTTCGCCACGATACTCTTCTGCAGCCCGCGCGCGGAGGCCATGATCGCGCCGCTGCGGCGGGAGTTCGGCGATCGGATCGCGGGCTTAAGTGTCTGGCAGGACAAGCTTGTCGCCCGCCTTGTCGCCGCAGACGGTTTCAGTTTGAGAAAAATGCTCATTCCGGTCATTTCGCACTTGCGGAATGGCGGCGCTGTGCCGAAAGTCTGGACTCTGTAATCGAAGCGGACGGAAACCGATGAACCTCACTCCTCGCGAAAAGGACAAACTGCTGATCGCCATGGCGGCCATCGTCGCCCGCAAGCGGCTGGAGCGCGGCGTCAAGCTCAACCATCCGGAGGCGATCGCGCTGATCACGGATTTCGTCGTCGAGGGCGCGCGCGACGGACGTCCCGTCGCGGAGCTGATGGAGGCCGGCGCCCATGTCATCAGCCGCGACCAGGTGATGCAGGGCATCCCCGAGATGATCCACGACATCCAGATCGAGGCGACGTTTCCCGACGGCACCAAGCTCGTCACCGTCCACGAACCGATCCGGTGACGCCATGCTGGAGCTTCGGCCGAACTGCGAATGCTGTGACCGTGACCTGCCGCCGGAAAGCCGCGAGGCGATGATCTGCACGTTCGAGTGCACATTCTGCGCCGGTTGCGCCGTGGGCGTCCTTGCCGGCACGTGCCCGAACTGCGGCGGCGAACTTGTCCGCCGGCCGGTCCGTCCGGCCGTGAAACTCGAAACGTATCCGGCATCGACCAGACGCGTCCTGAAGGCCGAGGGCTGCGTGCCCGCCAAGGTCGCGTGAAAGGGGAAGATCATGATTCCAGGTGAAGTCATCGCCGCGAGCGGCGACATCGAGCTCAATGCCGGCCTGCCGGTCATCGAGATCGAGGTGTCCAACACCGGCGACCGGCCGGTGCAGGTCGGCAGCCACTACCATTTCTTCGAGACCAATCCGGGCCTTTCCTTCGAGCGTGCCAGGGCGCACGGCATGCGGCTCGACATCCCGGCGGGAACCGCAGTGCGTTTCGAGCCCGGCCAGACCCGTACGGTCAGGCTCATTCCCTTCGCCGGAAAGCGCGCGGTCTACGGCTTCCGGCAGGGCGTGATGGGAAAGCTCTGACATGACGCATTTCCGGCATCTCCTCGCGGCCGGCATGCTCTGCGTTCTCGCAGGCGCTGTGCTTGCTCAGGATGCCGAACCCGAGATCGATTGCGAAAATGCGATGGCGCAGCAGGATATGAACTACTGCGCCGGCAAGGATTTCGAGGCGGCCGATGCCGAGCTCAATGCGGCCTACAAGCAGGCGATGGCCGCGATGCGCGAGACCGACAGGGAGTTGGGCGAGATCAGCAAGACCTATGTCGGTGCCGTCGAGGCGCTGAAGAAGGCGCAGCGCGCCTGGATCGGCTACCGCGACGGCGAGTGCGAGCTTGCGGGTTTCGACGCGCGCGGCGGATCGATGGAGCCGATGCTCGTCTCCGGCTGCCGTGCGGAAATGACACGCAAGCGTACGGTCGAGCTCAAGGCGCTTTACCAGAACGACGGCAACTGACGGCGGAGGCGGGGGTGACGAAGGCGCGGACCATTGCGATCGTCGGAAACGGCAGTGTCCCGGAGGGAGCCGCCGCCCGGATCGACGCGGCCGATCTCGTCGTCCGCTTCAACGACTGCCGCACCGTCGGCCCGGCGGGACGCAGGACCGACATCGTCGCCGTCTGCAACACCGGCCGGCCGGCGCTCGCGATGCTTGCCGGCGGCGCCTGGAAAGGCAGCGAGCCCGTCCGCATGGCGTCGGAATTCTGGGGCGTGCGCGATCCGGCGACCTTTGCCGCCATGCGTGGTCCGCTTGGCGAACGCCATCCGGAGCTGGATGATTTCTGCGACGACTACAGCCAGGGTTTTGCAACCTTTGCCGCCACGACGAAGCGGTCCTTCCGCCTCGTCCCCGGTTCGGTCCACACGGCGCTCGACATGCAGCTCGCCGCTTTCGCGCCAGCGCCCTACGTCGTGCCGAGTTCCGGCCTCGTGGTCGTCGCCGACGTGCTGGAGGGCCTTGCCGGCGCGGGCGACAGCGTGCTGCTTGCAGGCTTCGGCCATCAGGGCTGGCAATGGCACCCCCTTGCGGCGGAGAGGCGCTGGGTCGACGGTCTCGTTGCCGCCGGCCGGCTTGCCCGCCTCGACAACGAATTGATCGATACCTCTTCCTCCCAAGGAGCCTGAGACCATGTCCTACACGATGTCCCGCGCGGCCTATGCCAACATGTTCGGACCGACGACCGGCGACAGGGTGCGCCTTGCCGATACCGAACTCTTCGCGGAGGTGGAGAAGGATTTTACGACCTATGGCGACGAGGTGAAGTTCGGCGGCGGCAAGGTCATCCGCGACGGCATGGGCCAGAGCCAGGTGACGCGCGCCGACGGCGCGGTCGACACCGTCATCACCAACGCATTGATCATCGACCACTGGGGCATCGTGAAAGCCGACATCGGCCTGAAGGACGGCCGCATCGTCGCGATCGGCAAGGCCGGCAACCCGGACACCCAGCCGGGCGTCGACATCATCGTCGGCCCCGGCACCGAGGCGATCGCGGCCGAGGGCAAGATCATCACCGCCGGCGGCATGGACGCCCATATCCACTTCATCTGCCCGCAGCAGATCGAGGAAGCGCTGATGAGCGGCCTCACCTGCATGCTGGGCGGCGGCACCGGCCCGGCGCATGGCACGCTCGCCACCACCTGCACGCCCGGTCCCTGGCATCTTGCGCGCATGATCGAGGCTGCCGACGCCTTCCCGATGAACCTCGCCTTCGCCGGCAAGGGCAACGCCTCTCTGCCGGGGGCGCTCGTCGAGATGGTGAAGGCCGGCGCCACCTCGCTCAAGCTGCACGAGGATTGGGGCACCACCCCGGCGGCGATCGACTGCTGCCTCTCCGTCGCGGACGAATATGACGTTCAGGTGATGATCCACACGGACACGCTGAACGAGAGCGGCTTCGTCGAGGATACGATCTCGGCGATCAAGGGCCGCACCATCCATGCCTTCCACACGGAGGGTGCCGGCGGCGGTCATGCGCCGGACATCATCAAGATCTGCGGCCAGGCGAACGTCATCCCGTCCTCGACCAACCCGACGCGGCCCTACACGGTCAACACGATCGCCGAGCATCTCGACATGCTGATGGTCTGCCATCACCTGTCGGCTTCGATCCCCGAGGACATCGCCTTCGCCGAAAGCCGCATCCGCAAGGAGACGATCGCCGCGGAGGACATCCTGCACGACATCGGCGCCTTCTCGATCATCTCGTCGGACAGCCAGGCGATGGGCCGCGTCGGCGAGGTGGCGATCCGCACCTGGCAGACGGCCGACAAGATGAAGCGCCAGCGCGGACGGCTCGCCGGCGAGACCGGCGACAACGACAACCTGCGCATCCGCCGCTACATCGCGAAATACACGATCAACCCGGCGATCGCCCACGGCCTCAGCCATGAGATCGGCTCCGTCGAGGTTGGCAAGCGTGCCGATCTCGTGATGTGGAGCCCGGCCTTCTTCGGTGTGAAGCCGGACATGATCCTGCTCGGCGGCACGATTGCCGCAGCCCCCATGGGCGATCCGAACGCCTCGATCCCGACGCCGCAGCCGGTGCATTACCGGCCGATGTTCGGCGCCTACGGCAAGAGCCGGACGAATTCGTCGGTCACCTTCGTCTCGCAGGCGGCGCTCGACATGGGGCTCAAGGGCAGGCTCGGCGTCGCCAAGGAGCTCGTCGCCGTGAAGAACACGCGCGGCGGCATCTCCAAAGCCTCGATGATTCTCAACGACCTGACGCCGCATATCGAGGTGGACCCGGAAACCTACGAGGTGCGGGCCGACGGCGAGCTGCTGACCTGCGAACCGGCGACGGTCCTGCCCATGGCGCAGCGCTATTTCCTGTTCTGAGGCGGGTCCGGACGCGTAAATTTCTAATTATTGAATTAGATCACACTAAAAGAAATTCGCGTAGGGTTCCGGTTCGTTTGATGAACGGAGACGACGATGCGCGGAAGACTTGCGCACTGGATCAGTACCCGGATCGACATGGGCAGCTTCGAATCGCGCGCCGATATCTCGACCTTCGTGCTCTATACGGTGCTGACGGCGACGGTGCTTGCAACGGGCACCTATCTCGCCGCCGCCGCGGTGCTCGCGCATTTCGACCTGCTCCCCTATCCGCTGCCGTCGGCGATTCGCTTCGGCGGCACCACGACCGTCCTGATCGCAGCGAGCGTCACGGCGCTTCTCGCCTGGCTGGTCGGCAGCGCTATTCACGAACTCTCGATTTCCCGTGCCGAATTCGCCCGTCTCAGCCGGACGGATTCCCTGTCCGGCCTGCTCAACCGGCGTGCCTTCCTCGACCAGATGGAGACCGCGAGCGCGCCCGGCTTCCTCGTGCTTTTCGACATCGATCGGTTCAAGACGGTCAACGACCGACACGGCCACGGCATTGGCGATACGGTGCTCCGCTGCGTGTCGGAGGAGCTTGCGCGGACGTTCGGTGCGCCGCATGCCGTCGGCCGCCATGGCGGCGAGGAATTCGCCGTCTTCATAGCGAGTGGCGATCCGGACGATTGTTTTCTTCTCGTGGAGGAAGCCCGCCGGGCGATCTCGGTTCGGCAGGTGCCGGCCGGGGAGGGAACGATCTCCGTGACCATTTCCGCCGGCATCGCGGACCACGCCGGCGACCGGACGATCGATGGTCTCTTCGAGGCGGCCGACCGGGCGCTTTATCTCGCAAAGACGCTCGGCCGCGACCGTGCCGTGCACGAAAGCCAGAGCGAGGATCTGCTCGCGCCGAGTCGCCGGCGCGCCGGGCGCCGCGCC
>NZ_JAKGBU010000036.1 GCF_021555155.1 Rhizobium alarense | reverse complement strand
TCGCGCGGATCGAGCGCCGGCCGAAGGAGATCTTGCCGATCGCCTGCTGAACCTGGTGCGGCGGCGAAACAGTCCCGCCGCCGCCCGCCGGCTCATTCATAGGTGTAGGAGGCGCACATGTCGGCGCTGCTTTCCGGTACGTCCTGGGTCGTGAAGACGGCGACGATCGTGTCCGTGCCGTTCTCGGCCCCCCAGGAGGCGACATAGGTCACATCGCCGTTGCCGCAGAGCCGATTGCCGTTCAGGAGCTCCGGATCCTTCGGCTCCTTCAAGCTGTAGACCGATGCGTTCACCGTCTCGCCGTCGACGACGAACGTGTCGCCGACCAACTCGTCGAAGACGATCTCCTCGCCGTTCGAAAAGACGATGCTGAAATCGTCGAACGCGATATCTCCCGTCACCGCCATCGCGGTGCCGCTGATCGCCGCATAGCTGTCGGCGAATGCGGGGCCCGGCATGACGAGGCAAAGGATGAGGGCAAGGTGTCTGGTGCGCGGCATTCCCGGATCTTTCTCGCTCAGTGGGGCAGGCATCAGCTCAAGCAGAGCTGCGGGCGGATATTCGGTGGACGCACGACGGGTCCGCCGTGCATCGCGCCGTTTGCCGGTCAGTCGCGGTTGCGCCGCCGCCTGCGCCCGCCGCCTTCTCCGCCGTCATCCGACAGGACCTTGCGTTCCGGCAGCGTCACGACCTTCGAGAGTTCAGGGAAGGCATCGACCTTGTTGGGCATGGCCATCGCATCGATGAAATGCTGCTGGAAATTCGGCTCCAGCGCCGTCTCGATCTTCTCGATGCGGCTGACAGTCTCCTCGATTTCGCGGCGGTGGCTGCGGCTGAGGAGCGCCATCAGCGCCCCGGTTCCCGCGGCGTTGCCGACCGCCTTCACCTCGGAAAGGTCACAATCCGGGATGAGGCCGAGCACCATCGCATATTTCGGATCGATGAACGAGCCGAAGGCGCCGGCGAAGCGGATCGTGTCGACATGGTCGACGCCGAGCTTTTCCATCAGCAACTTGATGCCCGCATAGAGCGCTGCCTTGGCGAGCTGGATGGCACGGATGTCGTTCTGCGTCACGGTGATCTTCTGGTCGCCGTCATGCAGGAGATAGGAGAAGGTGCGGCCGGTCTGCAGGATGCGCGGGCTTCTGGCCTGCATGGCGCCGTCGACGACGCCGTCCTGGCTGATGATGCCGGTCAGATACATTTCCGCGACCACCTCGATGATCGCCGAGCCGCAGATGCCGGTGACGCCGACGGCGCTTGCGGCGTCCGCGAAGCCGTCCTCGTCCGACCACCTGTCGACGCCGATGACGCGGAACTTCGGCTCCAGCGTTTCGGGATCGATGCGCACGCGCTCGATCGCGCCGGGGGCGGCGCGCTGGCCGGAGGAGATTTCCGCGCCCTCGAAGGCCGGCCCGGTCGGTGAGGAAGCCGCGACGACGCGCGCCCTGTTGCCGAGAACGATCTCGGCATTGGTGCCGACATCGACGAGCAGCATCATGCGGTCCTGCCGGTAGGGCCCCTCGGAGAGCGTCGCACCCGCCGCGTCGGCGCCGACATGACCGGCGATGCAGGGCAGCATGTAGAGCCGCGCGCCGCGGTTGACAGAAATATCGATCTCATGCGCCCAGTATTGCAGCGCGCCGGAGACGGCGAGCGCGAAGGGCGCCTGGCCGAGTTCCGTCGGATCGATGCCGAGGAACAGGTGGTGCATGATCGGGTTGCCGACGAAGACGAGGTCAAGGATGTCGTCACGCTGGACGCCGCCTTCCTCGCAGACCTTGCCGATCAGTCCGTTCACCGCCTCGCGCACCGCCTTTGTCATCGCCTCCCGACCGTCCGGGTTCATCATGACGTAGGAAACGCGGCTCATCAGGTCTTCGCCGAAGCGGATCTGCGGGTTCGACGCGCCGGAAGAGGCGGCGATGCGGCCGGACAGCAGCGAGACGAGGTGCATGGCGATCGTCGTCGAGCCGATGTCGCAGGCAATGCCGTAGGCCTCGTTTTTCAGGCCGGGCCACAGCCCGACGATGAACGGCCGCGAGGAATCCATGTCGCGGTGGATCGCGGCGGTGACGCCCCAGTTGCCCTTGCGCAGGATCGACTGCACCTGCGGGATCAGGTGCGGCGCGATCAGCAGGTCTTTCCAGCCCCAGTCCTTCTCCAGCATGACCTTCAGCCGGTCGAGGTCGCCGAGCGGCTTGTGCATGTCGGGTTCGTCCACCTCGACATAGCAGAGCTGGACGGCCGCATTGCGCTCGATGACCCGGTCTGTCGCCGCCTTGCGCACGACCTGTGCGTTGATGACGGTGTCCTGCGGCACGTCGATGACGAGGTCGCCGAGGATCTGGGCGGAACAGGAGAGCCGCCGCCCGTCCGGAAGGCCGCGAACCTTCTCGTAACGCTCCTCCTTCGGCCCCTTGACCGAGATGTGGTCGTTCGACGAGACGATCTTGTGCTTGGCGAAATTGCCCTCCTGCACCGAGATCTGACAGCGGCCGCAGGTGGCGCGCCCGCCGCAGACGCTTTCGACGTAGACGCCGAGCGTGCGCGCCGCGTCGAGCACGGGCGTGCCGACCGGAAACCGGCCGCGTTTGCCCGACGGCATGAAGAGGACGAGGGGATCCTTCGGTGCCGCTTCGCTCATGTTGGCCTCGTTTTCCGATGTGCCGTCGTACCGCATCGATCAAGTCTTTCTGCAGGGGCGCCGCCGGCGAACCTTTGCCGGACGGGCGGACGCGCCGCTATGCCCGGACATAAGATGAGACTGCAACGGAAATCCTTGCCGGATTGTTCAATTCCCGACATGGAAAGGGAAAGCGGCATGATTTCTTGCAGATGCCGGGTTTCGCGGGCTTCAGCCGGTCTTGCGGGAGAGGCGCCTGGCGTTTTTCCGGACGCGCTGGCCATAGGGTTTCAGCACGGCGGCGGCGACCTTTTCTCCCGCCACGGCCATCGACGCGGGTGCCAGCGTCCCGGTGCCCACGAAGAAAACCCCCATCATCGCCCGGGTCAGCGCGATGTTCGCCGCGATCATGCTTTCGGCGGTCGCCGCCACCTTCTCCATCACCATCCGGGTCAGTTCCGGCCTGTTCTGGGCGGTGCCTGTCAGCGCCGCCATCTGCATCTCGTGGATGCGCATCGCCATGACGAACGGCGCCTCCAGCATCAGGCTGGAGGCGTCGCGGCGCATGCGGCGGGAGGCCACGTTACTCCTTCCCCGCGCCGACACCCGCCCGAGCCGCGCGGCCGCCGCGACGGCCGCCGCCGGCGGAAGGTGCCGCCGCGGCCGGGGCGGCATGGCTGCCGTCGGCCGCCGGCTTGTAGTCGCGGTAGGTCATGATCCAGTTGCTGCAGTTGGCGTCCGTGCCGTTCAGCACGTTCGCGGCGCGCACGGCCTCCATCTCCTGCGGGCGGCAGGGGTTCATGATGGCCGACGTCATGCCGGCGCCGATCACCATGGGGATGAAGCCGGCATTGATGCCGTGGCGGTGCGGCAGGCCGAAGGAGATGTTGGAGAGGCCGCAGGTCGTGTTGACCTTCAATTCGTTGCGCAGGCGGTAGAGCAGCTGGAAGACCTGGCGGCCCGCGTCGCCCAGCGCCCCGATCGGCATGACGAGCGGGTCGACGACGATGTCATGCGGCTTGATGCCGTGGTCCATGGCGCGCTCGACGATCTTCTTGGCGACGGCGAAGCGCACGTCCGGATCCATCGAAATGCCCGACTCGTCGTTGGAGATCGCGACGACCGGCACGTCGTATTTCTTGACGAGCGGCAGGATGGCTTCGAGCTTCTCCTCCTCGCCGGTGACCGAATTGACGAGCGGGCGGCCCTTGGCGACCTTGAGGCCGGCCTCGATGGCGGCCGTCACGGACGAGTCGATGGAGAGCGGCAGGTCGACGAGCCCCTGGACGATCTCCAACGTCTTGACGAGCAGCGGCGGCTCCGTCTCGTTGGGATTGACGGCGGTGACGCCGGCATTGACGTCCAGCATCGTTGCGCCGGCGGCGGCCTGTTCGAGCGCGTCCTTGATGACGGTGTCGAAGTTGCCCTCGATCATTTCCGCGGCAAGCTTCTTGCGGCCGGTCGGGTTGATCCGCTCGCCGATCACGCAGAACGGCTGGTCGAAGCCGATGATGATCTCGCGGGTGGCGGAGGCGACGATGGTGCGGGTCATGGATGTCCTCTCGGCGAAGCGCGTCGGCCTCAAACCTATCGCGCGGATGTGACGTTACAAAGCGGTCTTTGGATCAATGCGGATGATGGGCGGCGATCTCCGCCATTTCCTGCTGGTTCTGCTCGACGCCGTCGCGGGTCCGGCCGATGCGTTCGGCGACCAGGTCGTCGACGGGGTTCGCCTCGCGCTTCCACGGGCGCCGTCCCTTCAGGACGCCGGATTCGTGGACGATCTCTGCGACGTATTCCTCCTGGCGGTAGGCCATGACATGCACGCCGGAGACGCCCTCGATCTCTTTCACCTCATTGATGATGTCGATGCAGAGCTGCTTGCCTTCCTTCTTCTGGTCCTCGGCCCCTTCGAGCCGCCTGATGATCGCGTCGGGAATGTGGATGCCCGGCACGTTCGAGCGGATCCATTTGGCCGTCCTGGCGGACGCCATCGGCCCGACGCCGACCAGGATGTAGCACTTTTCATGCAGGCCGAGGTCGCGCACCTTCTTCATGTATTCGCGGAACATCGGCACGTCGAAACAGTACTGGCTCTGCACGAACTGCGCGCCGGCCTCGATCTTCTTGGCAAGGCGGAAGGGCCGGAAATCATAGGGAGGCGCGAAAGGGTTGATCGCGGCGCCGAGAAACACCTTCGGCGGCGTCGTCAGCTTGCGGCCCGACAGGAACTTCGCATTGTCGCGCATGATGCGCACGGTCTCGAGCAGCGACATGCAGTCGAGGTCGAAGACAGGCTTGGCGCCCGGCTGGTCGCCGGCCTGCACGCCGTCGCCGGTCAGGCACATGATGTTGCAAACGCCCATGGCGGCCGCCCCTAACACGTCGCCCTGGATGGCGATGCGGTTCTTGTCGCGGCAGGCGATCTGCATGATCGGGGCATAGCCCATGCGGGTCAGCAGCGCGCAGATGCCGACCGACGACATGTGGCAGTTGGCGCCGGAGGCGTCGACCGCGTTGATGCCGTCCACCCAGCCCTCGAAGATCGCGGCGCGGTCGTAGACGTCCTGCGGGTCGGCGCTGTCGGGCGGGTTGAGCTCGGCCGTGACGGCGAATTCGCCGCGACGCAGCACGCGCTCCAGCCGGCCGAGCGAGGAATGGCCGGGCAGGGGATCGAGCGGCAGGTGCACGCCGAGCGGGTTTTCGTCGATATGCGCCATCTCAGGCGTCCTTTCCGGCGGCGGTCTCGCGGGCGGCGGCGGCTTCCGCCGTCACCCTGAGCCAGGACGAGGTTTCCCTGAGCGACTGGTTCACCGGCTTCTGCACGTTCATGATGGCATTTCCCCTGGTCATGTTCTGCGACCCTTTCCACGCCTGGACCCAGACGCAGGGCATGTCCGGCTCGACCTCGCAGTTGCCGTTGGCCCGGACGCCGCCGCAGGGACCGTTGCGAAGCTGCTTGGGACAGTTCATCGGGCAGGACATGCCGGTCGACGACAGCGCGCACTGGCCGCACATGCGACAGTCGAAGAGGAAACCCTTCACGTGCCGCTCGACGAAGGTGATCGGCCGCTCGACGCGCTGGTAGCCGAAAAGGTTCCACACCGGATGCAGCAGCAGGAAGAGGTCGGCGAACCGGCTGTAGAACCATTCGAGGAAGCGCGAATTGCGCACCGCCCAGAGGCGGACCGTGTATTTGTGGCGGGCGCGGCGGCTGGGCGACACGCCGGCGGGCGTGAAGGCGCCGGTCTTCGCCTTCGCGGCCGGCGCGGCATTGCCGGGTTTCGGCGCGGCGTCAGCCATTGTCGCGGCCTCCCGCCTTGACGAGCGAGACCAGCCGCTCCCTGTCATAGGCGGCTTCGAGTTCGGCCGTGGCCCTGTCGGCCTCCGCCTCAAGGTCGTCGGACACCGGCTCCGGGTCGGCCTTGCGCCATTCGGCGAGATAGTCGTCGGTCTCGGCCGCGCCCGTGCGCATGGCGCACATGTCGATCGCTTCGGTGAAGCGCAGCGACAGCTCGCGTTTGGCGGTTCTGCGGCCCTGCTTGATGATGACCTGGGCGGGGATGTCCCGCCAGTAGACGATGATGCGGTCTGCCATGTCGCGAATTCTCCTCGCGCTGACAATGCTTGCTGGCCGGGGCGCGGGCTTCACTCGCCACGACCGCCCCTCGCTTAAAAACGACGCGCTGAATTTCGTGGAAACGACGGATCACCAGATGCCGCGGCTAAAACCGTGCCGGAACCACGTCCAGATCGCCGGATGATACCATTGGCGCGAGGGGCCGTCGACGGGACGGGGCGCGAGCCGGCCCTCCACCGCGTCCTTGACCGCGCTGACGACGATCGCCGTCGCCGCCGCCGTCTGGAGCAGCGGATAGGTGTGCATCGTGTCCCTCGGCGAGGGTTTTACGCGTGTCTGGTAGAGCACGCCGCCGGTATCGACCCCGGCATCGACGAGATGCACTGTCGCGCCGAAATTCTCCTCGTCATCCATGACGCGCGACCAGTATCCGCCCTGAAGGCCGCGATATTGCGGATTGATGCCGGCGTGGAGATTGAGGACGGGGCAGGGCATCGCCGCAAGCGTTTCGGTCTTCAGCATGCGGCAGCTGACGGCCATCAGCACCGCCGGCTTCAGGTCGCGCACGAGCGCCGCGAATTCCGGGTCGTTGGCGGAACCGACGGAGAGACGCCGCACCGCCGGATCGACCGTCGCGTCCGCGTCGTAGTCGCGCAGGATCTCGGCGGCGCGCGCCGCCGTGAAGCGCTTGCCGAATTTCGAGACGATCATGGTGGCAAGCTGGCCGAGCGCCTGCAGCCAGCCGAGCTTCCTTGCGCGTCGGCGGACGAAGAGCGCCTTCGATTCCGGCTGCTCGACGATCACGACGAGATCGGGAAAGCGCGTCTTCAGCGCGTTGACGACGATCTCCGGATTGGGACCGCCCTGCGTCAGGATGGCAACGAGCGGGCGGCGCGAGGGGACGTCGCGGGCAGGCGGGCCGACGGCCGTCTCCACGTCTGCCCTGTCTTTCCCGCGGGTCTCGATCGCCACTTCCGTCCTCCATCCGATGCGCTGCGGAGGATCGACTGTCGGACTTAGCAGGGCGTTAAGGCCGGCTGCGCCGCCGCACGGAAAGGCTAACGCATCGTGAACGTCCGTTGCGGCTCAGGTTCTTGCCAGTGCCGGCGCAAGGTCGCCGTAGCCGGTGAAGCGGTATTCGTATGCGAGACCGAGATAGTCCGCCGCATCTCTCGCCTTCGCCTTTAGGGCGTCATCCTCGAGTTGCGACAGATAGACCAGCTTCGTGTAGTTGCCGAAATAGAGCGGTTTCAGCTCCGGATGGCGGTCGAGCCCGAGGGGTTCGATCACGAAGGCGGCGAACTGCCGCGCCAGGAAGTCGGTCAGGAAGAAGGCCGTGACATCGTCGTCCCAGCGGGCGAAGAGATCGTTGCCGGCGAAGAAGGAATAGCAATGCGGCCCGGCGATCCGTTCGACGCCCTCGTCCTCGCAGACCCTGTCCAGCAGCCCGCCTGTGCCGCAGTCCGCGTAGCCCACGAAGATGCGGCGGAAGCCTTCGTTTCTGGCATCCTCGATCGCCTTCTTCACGCCGGGGGCGATGCGGTCCGGATAGGCGTGCCAGATGGCGGGAAGACAGTGCAGGTCGAGATGGTCGAGACCGTTGGCCCTGCTGACGGCGAGAATTTCGCGCGCGATCGCGCCGCAGGCGATGACGCGAACTTTTTCGCGGCTCGTGCGTTCTGCGCTCGGACTTCCGAGCCGAAGTTCTGCGTCAATCACATCCGTCACAGGGGACTCCGACCATGACCGCAAGACACATGACCAAGATCAGCATCGTATTCGCCGCCCTTCTCGCGCTCAGCGCCTGCGGCAACACCATTCGCGGCATGGGGCAGGATACCGCCAATGCCGTCGATGCGACGCAGGACGCCGGCAACAGCGTCGCAAACGCGGCGGAATGAATCTGGCGATCGGACGGTGCCGGCGCAAGGGCGCTACGCCGTCCGATCGCAAATGGGCGCGTATCAGGCGCCCGCCAGCATGTTGTGCTTGCGTTTCATGTATTCCTTGGCGGTCTCGACGGCGACAGCCGCGTCGCGGCAATAGGCGTCTGCCCCGACGGCCTTGCCGAATTCCTCGTTGAGCGGCGCGCCGCCGACGAGAACGACATAGTCGTCGCGCAGGCCCTTTTCCTTCATCGTGTCGATCACGACCTTCATATAGGGCATCGTGGTGGTCAGCAGCGCCGACATGCCGAGGATGTCGGGCTGCTCGCGTTCGATCGCTTCGAGATAGTTTTCGACCGGATTGTTGATGCCGAGGTCGATGACGTCGAAACCGGCGCCTTCCATCATCATGCCGACGAGGTTCTTGCCAATATCGTGGATGTCGCCCTTCACCGTGCCGATCACCATCTTGCCCTGCTTCGGGGCGCCGGTGGCGGCGAGCAGCGGACGCAGGATGGACATGCCGGCCTTCATGGCGTTTGCGGAGAGGAGCACTTCGGGCACGAAGAGAATGCCGTCGCGGAAGTCGACGCCGACGATGCGCATGCCTTCGACGAGCGCCTGCGTCAGGACGTCGTAGGGCGCCCAGCCGCGTTCCAGGAGGATATTCGTTCCCTCCTCGATCTCTTCCTTCAGGCCGTCGTAGAGATCGTCGTGCATCTGCTGCACGAGTTCTTCGTCGGAGAGATCGGCGAGAATGATTTCATCGTCAGACATTGTGTTTCCTCGTCTCCTCAGGTGGCGGCGCGCCTGCCCATCATCGTTGAGTGTTAGCCGTGGAAGCCCGAGAATCCGATTTTGAAAACGACGTCGCAAGCAGTGAAAGCGACCAGCGGCAAACTCTTGAAAAGAGATAACCTTTGTTGGAAAGAATTGACAGGGCCAAAAACCCGTCGGTGCCCGGTCGCTTCACCGCGCCTATTCCGCGCGCGCCATGCCTTGGCGCATTGAGACCCGTCCCGCTTCGGCGGCTTGCTAGCATAGGGCCGGAGAGAGCGTCCTTCGGCGCCGGACAGATGAGGAAACACGCAGATGAGTTTGACGAACGAGCAGCCGGAAGGTGAGGGCGGCGGGCGCCGCTCGCGGGGTGAGGGCCGGGGCGCTGCTGCACGGCGCGCCTCCCGCACCGGCGGCGGCCCGGGCCCGTCGCTGCCCTATATCACGCGGAAGATCCGCGAATACGAGGTGCTCGACGAGGAAGGCATTGCGCTCATCGAGCGCAATGCCGACACCGTGCTCGAAGAGATCGGCATCGAGTTCCGCGAGGATCCGGAAGCGCTCGCGCTCTGGAAGGAGGCCGGCGCCGACGTCAAGGGCGAGCGCGTGCACTTCCCGAAGGGCCTCTGCCGCGACCTGCTCAAGACGGCGCCGTCGGACTTCACCTGGAATGCCCGCAATCCGGCGCGCAACGCCCATATCGGCGGCAAGGCGACGGTCTTCGCGCCGGTCTACGGCCCGCCCTTCGTGCGCGACCTCGAAGGCAACCGGCGCTATGCGACGATCGAGGACTTCCGCAATTTCGTGAAGCTCGCCTATATGGCGCCGTCGATGCACTCGTCGGGCGGCACGGTCTGCGAGCCGGTCGACGTGCCGGTGAACAAGCGTCACCTGGACATGGTCTACAGCCACATCAAATATTCCGACAAGCCGTTCATGGGCTCGGTCACGGCGCCGGAGCGCGCCGAGGATACGATCGCCATGGCGAAGCTCGTCTTCGGCGAGGACTTCGTCGAACAGAACACGGTGACGCTGAACCTCATCAACGCCAACTCGCCGATGGTCTTCGACGAGACGATGGTCGGCGCGCTGAAGGTCTATGCGCGCCACAACCAGGCCTGCGTCGTCTCGCCCTTCATCCTGTCGGGCGCGATGAGCCCGGTAACGGTTGCCGGCACGCTGACGCAGATCCTCGCCGAGGTTCTCGCCGGCGCCTCGTTCACCCAGCTTATCCGCAAGGGCGCGCCGGTGCTGTTCGGCACCTTCGCCGCCTCGATCTCGATGCAGTCGGGCGCGCCGACCTTCGGTTCGCCGGAGCCGTCGCTCGTCTCCTACGGTGCGGCCCAGCTCGCCCGCCGTCTCGGCCTGCCGTTCCGCACCGGCGGTTCGCTCTGCGGCTCCAAGGTGCCGGACGCGCAGGCGGCGCATGAATCGGCCAACACGATCAACATGACGCTGCTCGCCGGCACGAACTTCGTGCTGCACGCGGCCGGCTGGCTCGAAGGGGGACTCGTCTCGTCCTACGAGAAGTTCATGATCGACCAGGACCAGCTCGGCATGATGCAGAAGCTTGCGGAAGGCGTCGACCTTTCGCAGAATGCCCAGGCGCTCGACGCGATCCGTGAGGTCGGCCCCGGCAGCCACTATCTCGGCTGCGCCCACACGCAGGCAAACTTCCAGACGGCGTTCTACCGCTCGGCGCTCGCCGACAACAATTCGTTCGAGCAGTGGGAGATCGAGGGCAGCAAGCGCATCGAGGAGCGGGCCAACGCGCTTTGCCGCACCTGGCTGGAGCACTACGAGGCGCCCTATCTCGATCCGGCGATCGACGAGGCGCTGCTCGCCTATGTCGCCAAGCGCAAGGAATCGATGCCGGACGCGTTCACCTGAAGAGGTCCCGATCGCGCCAGGGAGCAAGGCGGAGCGGTGCGGGTTGCGGACATGATCCAGAAGGAGGTCTGGCGCCCGCATTATGAACTCAAGGGGGACGTCACCCGGTGAGGGCGGACCGCCCCGACCTCGACACGATCCGTGCGGCTCTCCGGCCGCACGGTCTTTTTTTGCGCGGCACCGTGTTTTTCGACACGGACGCGGCGGCGCCGCAGCTCGATGATGGCCGGCCGGCGGCGAGCGTCGTGCTGGTCGGCAATGTCGGCAGTTCCCTCTGGCCCGCCTTCGAACGCTGGCGGCAGGGGCAGCCCGACGGCGGCGGCGGCAATCCGCTCGACGACTGGTCGAAGGCCGCCATCCGCCCGGTCGCCGCGGATGCCGGAGCCACGGCCTGGTTCCCGTCCGACCCGCCCTGGCAGCCCTTCCAGCAATGGGCGATGCGGGCGGAAGGGTTGAAAGCCTCGCCGCTCGGCATCCTCATCCATCCGGTCTACGGTCTCTGGCACGGCTATCGCGGCGCGCTCGGCTTTGCGGCGCGCCTTGAGGACGAGCCAGCGCCGAGGGCGCCGCATCCCTGCGAGCACTGTACCGACAAGCCGTGCCTCACGACCTGTCCCGCCGCGGCTGTGCATCCTCAGGCCTTCGACGTCGCAGCCTGCCAGAGGCATCTCGTTTCGCCGGCGGGACAGGCCGGCTGCATGGCTTCCGGTTGCCGCGCCCGTGCCGCCTGTCCCGTCGGCGCCCGCTATCGCTATCGGGGCGAGCAGTTGCGCTTCCACATGGCCGCGCTCTCGCTTTGATCGTCGCGCTCCTCCGTTGCTAAAATTGCCGTATTGCCGGCGGAGCCAATGGCGATGCAGGTCCCTCCTTTCCTGGCAGTCTTGACTGCCGTCATTTGCCCGCCGAGCGTCGTCATGGCCGGACCACCGAACTGCGCCGGGATCGAACATCTTTCGGCCCGCTACACCGTCTGCACCTTTGACCCGGCGAAGGACGCGATCCGTCTCTTCGGTGCCGCGACGCTGGGGGAAGGCGGCGCAACCTACGACCGTCTCAACACGCATCTGCTGCGCAACGGCGAATACATGAGCTTCGCCATGAACGGCGGCATGTATCATCCGGACCATGGGCCGGTCGGGCTGCTGGTGGAGCAGGGCAGGGAAACGGGTGCGCTCAATCGCGGCGATGCGTTCGGCAACTTCTTCCTCAAGCCGAACGGCGTCTTCTGGGTGGGTGACGGCAAGGCCGGTGTGACGGAAACCGGGGCCTATGCCGGGGCGGGCATTGCGCCGCGCGAGGCGACGCAGTCCGGGCCGATGCTGGTCATCGACGGGGAACTCCATCCGAAGTTCCTGCCGGACGGCACCAGCCTTCAGGTCCGCAACGGCGTCGGCATCCTGCCGGACGGTCGCATCGCCTTTGTCATTTCGATCGATCCCGTGCGCTTCCACGATTTCGCGACGCTCTTCCGCAACCGGCTCGGCTGCCGTGATGCGCTCTTTCTCGACGGCAGCATATCGAGCCTCTATGCACCGGAAATCCGCCGGCACGACCGCGACGCCGTCATGGGCACGGCCATCGCCGTGGTGCGCCGCCTGCCCTGGTGAAAAAAATTCGCCTGCCGCCCAAGGAATGCCATGCGTCGCACGTCCAACAGCCGGGAAGCACTTCTATGGATGGCGCCTTTGGACGACGGCATACCGGAAAGAGCAGCGGCGGGGGATCGCGAGGCCTTCGCGGCACTTCTGTCGCAGCACTACGACTTCATCCATACGGTCGCCTGGCGCTGGTGCGGCGAGCGGCAGGACGCGGAGGATGTGGCGCAGGAAGTCTGCATCCGCCTTGCCGGCGCGATCCGCGGCTTCCGCGGCACGAGCCGTTTCCGCACCTGGCTCTATACGGTGACGCTGAACGCGGCGCGCGACCACATGCGCAAACGTCGGCGCGAGCAATGGCGCGACGCCGATTATGTCCGCGAACAGGCGGTGTCGGCCGGTGGCGGCGACGGTTCCGACGACGCGAGCGACGATCTCTGGCGCGCCGTCCGGCAATTGCCCGACAAGCAGCGGGACGCGGTGCTGCTGATCTATGGCGAGGGGCTGACCCATGCCGCCGCCGCCGATGTTCTCGGCTGTGCGGAGACGACGGTTTCCTGGCATGTGCACGAGGCCCGCAAGCGCCTGAAGGTGCTGCTTCGCGACGCGGCTGCGTGACGGAAGGACAGACGATGACCGATCTCGATCTTGAACGACTCGCCCGCAGGACCCCGCCGTCTCCGGATGCGGATGCCCGCACGCGGGCGCTCGCCGCCGCCATGTCGGCGTTCGACGGCGCGGAAAAAAATCGGGACGCCGCCCAAGGATCGGCCGCAGGCGGGCGTCGAAGCTCCATCCTCAACCGGATTTGGAGCCCCATCATGAACCGCAGACTTCTCGCTGGCTCGGCGCTTGCCACGCTTCTCGTCGTGCCCGTCGCCGGCCTCGTCACTCTCGAACTCGTGCGCAACGGCGCCGTTTCGCTGACGCCCCAGGTGGAACGGCGGGAGGCCGGGCCGGTCGCGGACGGCCAGGTCGATGCCGGCAGCAGTCTTTCCGCCGGCAAGTCGGAGACCGGCCAAAAGCCATCCGGCGCGGACAAGGCGCGCAAGGTCGCACCGCTTCCCGACAGCCGCACGGCAGCGGACGAGACGACCGTCGCCGAGCCGGCGCCGGCCGCCGGTGCCGTCGAAGCCGCGGAATCGCAGGCGGATGCCGTGCTTGCCGAAGAGCCGCAGCTCTCGATCGGCCAGGCGGGCCAGACGCGTGCCCTGACCCGGACGCTCGTCCAGCCGACCGATGTCATCGCTCTGCCGGTGCCTCAGGCCGATGACCGCGAGCGCTTTGCCTCCGGCGATCCCAACCCGGTGAAGAGCGTCGCGCACGAGCCGGTCTCGACCTTCTCGGCGGACGTCGACACGGCCTCCTATTCCTTCGTGCGGCGCTCGCTGCTCTCCGGCAGCCTGCCGGACCGCGAGGCCGTGCGCGTCGAGGAGCTCGTCAACTATTTCCCCTACGACTGGGCGGGGCCGAAGAGCGCCGCGGTACCGTTCAACGCGACGGTGACGGTCACTCCGACCCCGTGGAACCCCGGTACCGAACTGCTGCATATCGGCATCAAGGGGTACGAGACTGTTGCCGCAACGCAGCCGGCAGCCAACCTCGTCTTCCTGATCGACGTCTCCGGCTCGATGAACGAGCCGGACAAGCTGCCGCTCCTGAAGAGCGCCTTCCGGCTGCTCGTCGGCACGCTGAAGCCGACGGACACGGTCTCCATCGTCACCTATGCGGGCAATGCCGGGGTGGTGCTGGAGCCGACGGCGGCGAAGGACAGCGCAAGGATCCTCGCGGCGATCGACGGCCTGCAGCCGGGCGGCTCGACGGCGGGTGCCGAGGGCATCGAGGCAGCCTATGCGCTTGCCGAAAAGGGCTTCGTCGAGGACGGCGTCAACCGCGTGATGCTCGCGACCGACGGCGATTTCAATGTCGGCCCGTCGAGCGACGAGGACCTCAAGGCGATGATCGAGGCGAAGCGCAAGAGCGGCATCTTCCTCTCGGTGCTCGGTTTCGGCCGCGGCAACTACAACGATTCGATGATGCAGGCGCTCGCCCAGAACGGCAACGGCACCGCCGCCTATGTCGACACGCTGGCGGAAGCCCGGAAGGCGCTGGTCGAGGAGGCGGGTTCGTCGCTCTTCCCGATCGCCAGGGACGTGAAGTTCCAGGTTGAGTTCAACCCCGCCCGCATCGCCGAGTACCGGCTGATCGGCTACGAGACGCGCGCGCTCAACCGGGAGGACTTCAACAACGACAAGGTCGATGCCGGCGACATCGGCTCCGGTCATCGCGTGACGGCGATCTACGAGGTGACGCCGAAGGGCAGCCCGGCCGTGCTGAACGACCCGCTGCGCTACGGCGCCGCCGAGGCGGAACCGGCCGCCGCCTCGTCGGAACTCGCCTTCGTCAGGATGCGCTACAAGACGCCGACGGGCGACACCAGCGCGCTCGTGACGCTGCCGGTGACGGACGCGAATGTGGTCGCGGACCTTGCGCAGGCGCCGGGCGACGTGCGCTTTTCGATCGCGGTCGCCGCCTTCGGGCAGAAGCTGCAGGGCGTGGCCGCCCTGCAGGACTACGCCTACGGCTCGATCCTCGGGCTGGCCGAAGCGGCCCGCGGCACCGACCCCTTCGGCTACCGGGCGGAGTTCCTGCAGCTCGTGCGGCTCGCCGGCGGCCTTGCCGGCGAGAAAGCCGAATAACCCGAAAGGCCGTCTCCCGTCCGGTGGCCGGACGGGAGACGGCTTCGCCCTTCCGGCGGGCCCGCGCTCCGGCGCTCAAGTCCGGTCCCTTTGGGGCTGTTCTCGCAGGCCCATCAACCGTTCCGCCTCGCTTCGCGTCAAACCGATATCCTCCAGCAGGTGGTCGTCCCCGCGCGCCAGGATCGTCTTCAGGTCGTGTCGTTCCGCCCGCAGCTGGCGGCGACGGCACCGCCAGTTCGCTGTCGCCTGTCTGCATCGCCGCATCCATTCCATGTCTGTTGTCTCCTCGTTCTGCCGGGGCAGCAGAACGGAGCTCTGGACATTTCACAAATGAATAGTGATGATGCCAGAAATCACGATATGAGATTGCTTCCATGTATCCCGCCCTTGACAGCGACCTGCTCAGGACCTTCCTCGCCGTGGTGGAAACGGAGAACGTCACGCGCGCTGCCGACAGGCTCGGCCGCACGCAGTCGGCGGTGAGCATGCAGTTGCGGCGGCTGGAGGAAGCGGTGGGTATGCCGCTCTTCGATCGCGGCCCGCGCGGCGTTTTGATGAACGGCAGCGGCAGGCGGTTGTTGCCCTATGCCCGCCGCATCGTCGGGCTCGTCGAGGAGGCAGCGGCGGCGATGGGGACGGCGCCGCTCGAAGGGCCGGTGCGGGTCGGCATTCCGGAGGAATACAGCCGCACGATCCTGCCGCAGGCGCTGGCCGCCTTCGCGGAGTCTCATCCCGCGGCGGAGGTGACCGTGATGTGCGCCTATACCGCGCAGCAACTCCGGGCGCTGGAGAGCGACGAGCTTGATCTCGCCGTCATCTTCGATTGCCGGGACGAAGCGGACGGGGAGGTGCTTGTGGTCGACCCGACCGTCTGGGTCGCCTCGTCGGTTCACGACAGGCACCTGCAGCGACCGCTGCCGATCGCCGTCTACTGGGACTCGAACTGGTGTCGCGACTTCGCGCTGCGTTCTTTGGAGTTGCACGGCATCCCGTACCGGATCGCCTTCACCTGCGACACGAGCGGGGGCCTTCGTTCGGCCGTGTCGAGCGGTCTTGCCGTCGCGCCGCTGTCGCGCAGCAACATCCCCGAGGGCGCGCGCGAACTGACGCAGGAAGACGGCTTCCCGCCGATCGACTCCTCGCGGGTCGTTCTGAAGCGGACCCGCAGGCGCGCGCGGCCGGCGATCGATGGACTGGCGGACATGATCCGCCGCGCCTTCCTGCCGCCTTCGGTCTCCACGGACGGACCTTCCGGCGGCTGACGCAGCGGTCACACCCTGGGGTAGGCCTGTTCCAGGCCGCCGGAGCGGGTAAGGCCGTTGCGGAAGGCCTGGTAGGCCGCGTGCTGGCTGGAGCGCGCCGCCTCCATCAGCCGAACCTGCAGGCGCGCCGGCGCCGTGCCGCCCAGCCACTCGCCGAGCCTCTCGAGCTTCAGCGAGTTGAGGAACTTGGCCTCGGCTGCCTCGTGAAGGCAGAGGTCCAGGCCGGAGAGGAAGTTCTCGTCCTGTTGCGCGTTTTCCATCAGCAGGCGCAGGAAAGCCTGGTCGGACTCGCCCAATGTCGAGAGCTTCGCGGCGATCGTCTCCCTGTCGGGAAAGGCGGCCATTTCGGCGTTCATCTCTGTCTCCCCTCGAATCGTCCCGTCATCGATAGGACGCCACGCCTGCGCGGGCAAGGCTCGTGATCACAAACTTAGATAAAATATCTAATATTGACATTTGTTATTGCTTCCTGTTTCTGCTGTGTCATGACGACACGATCCTCCCTCGTCGCGCCGATGCTTCGCCTGCATGAGCCGGCCGCGGCTGCCATCAGCGCCTTGCTCTACCCCCATGCGGAGGTCGTGCTCCACGACCTTGCCTCCGGCTGCATCTCGGCGATCTGGAACGCCTTCTCCGGCCGTCGGCCAGGCATGGATTCGCTGGTCGAAGCGGAGTTTCCGCCGTCCGGCACGGACGAAAAGGTGCTCGGGCCCTATGAAAAGACCGGCACGGACGGACGGCGGCTGAAATCCGTGACCGCCGTGCTCCGGGACGACGCAGGCACTGCTGTCGGCCTGCTCTGCATCAATATGGACGTCTCGCGGATCGACGACGCCGTGAAGCTGCTGGCGGCCTTTGCCGGCACGCCCGGGCCGCGCCCTGCCTCCCTCTTCGAGGGGGACTGGCGCGAGGCGATCAACAATGCCCTGCATGCCTGGCTGAAGGGGCAGGGATTGGCGCTCTCGGCTCTCAAACGCAAGGAGCGGGTCGCAATGGTCGGCGAGCTCGACCGTGCGGGCCTGTTCCGGACGCGCAATGCCGTCGAGCACCTCGCCGGTCTCATCGGCAGTTCCCGCGCCTCGATCTACAACTACCTCGCCGAGGCACGCGGCGAGGCGAAGAAGGAACGTTGACATGACGGCATTGCCCGACTTCCGGCTGGAAACCCATTTTTCGACATGGGAGTTCGCGGCTCGCCACCACATGACGGCGAGCGATGCCGAAACCATGCGCATGGGCGACCTGCTTGCGCTTGCCGACGCCGAGGATCGCGACGCCTGGGAGCGGCTGACGCTTGGCTATACGGAGACCTGGGGCGCGCCGGCGCTGCGCGACACCATCGCCTCGACCTATGACACGCTCTCCGGCGCCGACATCCTGACCTTCGCCGGCGCGGAGGAGGGACTCTTTTGCGCCATGCATGCCTTGCTGGAGGCGGGCGACCACGCCATCGTGACGGTGCCGAATTACCAGTCGATGGAGACATTGCCGGTGACGATCACCCGCCATGTCACCGGCGTGGCGCTCAGGCCGGAAAACCGCTGGCAGATCGACCTCGACGAGGTGCGCAGGGCCATAAGGCCGCAGACGAAGCTGATCGCCGTCAACTTTCCGAACAATCCGACGGGCGCGATTGCCGAGCCGGCAATTTTCCGCGGCCTTGCCGATCTCTGTGCCGCGCGCGGCATCCATCTCTTTTCCGACGAGGTCTATCGCGGCCTCGAAATCGACGATGCGAAACGCCTGCCGCAGGCGGCCGATCTGTTCGACAGAGGCGTTTCCCTCAACGTCATGTCCAAGGCCTACGGCATGCCGGGCCTGCGCATCGGCTGGATCGCCTGCCGCGACCGCGCGCTTCTCGCGCGCATGGAAAAGATGAAACACTACCTTTCCATCTGCAACGCGCGCCCTTCGGAAGTGCTCGCCCGGATCGCGCTCAAGGCGCGCGCGACGATCCTCGCCCGCAACCGCGCGCGCTGCGCGGAAAACCTGGAGAAGCTCGGCGCGTTCTTTGCCGGCTGTCGGCATCTCTACGAATGGGCCGCGCCGGACGGCGGCTGCGTCGCCTTCACGCGCTATCTCGGTGCGGACGGTATCGAAGAGCATTGCCGGCGGCTGGTCGAGGAGAAGGGCGTGCTGCTGCTGCCGGCAAGCCTGTTCGTCTCGGACCTGCTGCCGGCTCCTGCGGACCGCTTCCGCGTCGGTTTCGGCCGCCGCAACATCGATGCGGGTCTTGCGGCGTGGCGGGCATTCCTCGCCGAAGCACACTGACCGGTCAGATCTCGCCGAGAACGTCGGTTGCCCTGTGGCCAGCCCCGATGCCGTCGATCAGGATTGCATGGCCGTCCGCGCGGCGCGTGCGCAGCGCGGGATGGCGCGATAGGGTGTCCGGCTCATGGCAAACCGCCTGCGGCGGTGTCGGGCGGCCTCGTTGCTCTGCGGTGCCGGCAAAGCCTCAGCCCCGCCGCCGGCCGCTGCGCTCGCGGGCAGGGGCCGAGGCGCCCTCGTTGGCGGTCTTGTTCCGCAGCGGACCGATCACCTCGACGATGGTTTCCAGGGACGGGCGCTCGCGTTTTTCGTGCGCATCGAGGGCAACGCGCATCGCCGCGAGATGTTCGCAGGACGTGCCGCAGCAGCCGCCGATGATGCGGGCGCCGGCGTCGCGGGCGAGGCGGGCATATTCGGCCATGAGCGGCGGCGTGCCGGAATAGTGGATCTCGGCGCCGCGATATTCCGGGATGCCGCAATTGCCCTTGACGACGATGGTCGCCGACGGATCGGCGCCGGTCATGTCGAGCAGCGTGGAGAGGATGTCGGACGCGCCGACGCCGCAATTGGCGCCGACGGCGAGCGGGCCGGCGCCGATATCCTTCGCGACGCCGTGGATGTCCTTCGGATGCAGGCCCATCATGGTCTTTCCGGCCGTGTCGAAGGATCCGGTATAGACGAAGGGCATGCCGACCTTCACGGCGGCTTCCGCCGCTGCGCGGATTTCCTCCGGCGACGACATGGTCTCGATCCAGGCGACGTCGGCGCCGCCGGCCTTCAGGCCCTCGATCTGCTCGACGAAGGCCGCGACCGCGCCGTCATAGGTCAGCGCGCCGAGCGGCACGAGCAGTTCGCCCGTCGGGCCGACGGAACCGGCGACGATGATCTTGCGCGGTGCCTTGTCGGCGACGGCGCGGGCGATTTCGGCCGCGGTCCTGTTGAGATCGAACACCCGATCCTGCGCGTGGTGCAGCTTCAGGCGATGGCGCGTGCCGCCGAACGTGTTGGTCAGGATGATGTCGGCGCCGGCATCGACGAAATCCTGATGCAGCTTCGTGATGTTCTCGGGCTTGGCCTCGTTCCACAATTCCGGAGCCTCGCCGGCTTCGAGGCCCATCGCGAAGAGCGAGGTGCCGGTGGCCCCGTCGGCAAGGAGGAAGGGCTTTTCCGAAAGCAGGTCGGCGAGCGGGTTGATGTCGGTGGTCATCGGTATCGTCCTTATCCGGCCTTGCGGCCGTCTGGCGCTGCGGGCGCTCCACGCAGTGTGAGCCGGAGCGATGATGCCCGATCATATAAAGGAATCTTTATATCCCGACAAGGTTACGAACTTCGCCGACGGCAAAAACCCCGGCGGCGCGCCGACGCGCCGCCGGGTCGAGAAAATGTGGTTCCGTCCGCAGGCCTGCTCAGGCCGCCTGCGCCGGTTCCTCATGGCTGGTCGGCGTCACCATGGCGGTGATGATGTTCTCGAGGCTGATGCGGCCCATCGTCCTGCCGTTCTCGTCCACCACATGGCCGGCGCTCTGGCCGGCGGCCGTCAGGAGGCGCGCGGCGGACTCGAGCACCGTGCCCCGGACGATCGGCGGGCCGTCCGGATTGCCGGAGATCGGCGTCATGATCGTCTCGACGTTGATGACGCGACCACGGTTCACCTCCTTGACGAAGGCGGTGATATAGTCGTCGGCCGGCTTCAGGACGATTTCCTGCCCGGTCCCCTGCTGCACCACCTTGCCGTCGCGCAGGATGGCGATCTTGTCACCGAGACGCAGCGCCTCGTCGAGGTCGTGGGTGATGAAGACGACGGTCTTCTTCAGCTCCTTCTGCAGATCGAGCAGAACCGTCTGCATGTCGACGCGGATCAGCGGATCGAGGGCCGAATAGGCCTCGTCCATCAGCAGGATGTCGGCGTCGTTGGTGAGCGCGCGGGCAAGGCCCACGCGCTGCTGCATGCCGCCCGAAAGCTGGTTCGGGTAATGGTTCTCGAAGCCGGAAAGCCCGACGCGTTCGATCCAACCGCGGGCGCGAATGCGGCTCTCGCTATCCGGCACACCCTGGATTTCCAGCCCGTAGATCGTGTTTTCGATGACGGTGCGGTGCGGCAGGAGCGCGAACTTCTGGAACACCATCGCCGTCTTGTGGCGACGGAATTCGCGAAGGTCGTTCTCGTTCATCTTGCAGACGTCGACGCCGTCATAGAGAACCTCGCCGGAGGTCGGCTCGATCAGCCGGTTGATATGGCGGATGAGGGTCGACTTGCCGGACCCGGACAGGCCCATGACGACCATCACGCCGCCCGCCGGCATCAGGATGTTGATGTCCTGAAGGCCGAGAACATGGCCGTATTTCTCGTTGAGCTCCGCCTTGCCGAGACCGTTCTTGACCTGCTCGACATAGTCGCGGCCGTTGGGGCCGAAGATCTTGTAGAGGCTCTTGATCTCGATTTCGTGACTAGCCATGGACCACCTCCGAATGCTTCTGCAGACGCTTGCCATAGGCCTGGCTGGTCCGGTCGAAAATGATCGCGATCGCCACCAGTGCGAAACCGTTGAGGAAGCCGACGGTGAAGAACTGGTTGTTGATCGCCTGGAGAACGTTCTTGCCGAGACCGCCGACACCGACCATCGAGGCGACGACGACCATGGCAAGCGACATCATGATGGTCTGGTTGATGCCGGCCATGATGGTGGGAAGCGCCAGCGGCATCTGCACGTTCTTGAGCTTCTGCCAGCCGGACGAGCCAAAGGCGTCCGCCGCCTCCAGCACTTCCTTGTCGACGAGCCGGATGCCGAGATTGGTGAGGCGGATCATCGGCGGCACGGCGTAGATGACGACTGCGATCAGGCCGGGCACCTTGCCGATGCCAAAGATCATGACGACCGGGATCAGGTAGACGAAACTCGGCATCGTCTGCATCACGTCGAGCACCGGGTTCACGAAGGACTGGACACGGTCGGAGCGCGCCATGAGGATGCCGATCGGAATGCCGACGACGATCGCGATCAGCGTACAGACGGTTACCATCGCGAGCGTCACCATCGTATCGTTCCAGAGGCCCATCAGGCCGATCAGGAACATCGACACCGCCGTGCCGATCGTGATCTTGATGTTGCGGCTGCCGAAATAGACGATCGCCAGCATGCAGAGCAGGATGATCGGCCAGGGCGAGGTCACGAAGGTCCGTTCGAGGAAGTTCAAAAAGACCTGCAGCGGCTGCACCGCCGCGTCGATGATGTTCACGTAGGCGCGAACGAGGCCCTTGAAACCGTCGTCGATCGTCTTTCGCGCGATGCGGATGGTCGTGTCGTCAAGGGCCGGGAATCTGCATAGAAGATCTGGCACGTAATCGCAAAATGCCATCGTTGTCCCCTTTATTGTACCGGAAGTTGTCTGCCTCTCTCGGCCACGGGGCGACGTGCCACCGTGGCGCGAAGACGCGCACACTGGGTTCGTTGTTGTTTTTTCCCGGCTTGCAGTCCTGTCATTGACACGATCCGCAGCTTCACAATGTACTGTTTGCGACTTTTTGCCGTTTCTTGGGCTTTCCGCGCGTATAGCGCCGGCCGCCGTCTATCGTCTCATCGCAGAACGACAATTGGCAGCGGACGTGCCGCTGCCAATGTTGCGCAGGTTCGTCAGAGCGCGGCCTTGACCTTCTCGGCAACGTCCGGGGCGACCCACTTGGTCCACATATCCTGGTAGTTCTCGAGGAAATGCTTGGCGGCGTCCTCGTTCGTGCCCTGATTCTCATCCATCCAGGCGAGAACCTTGCCGACCGTGCCGTTGTCCCACTGGCGCGTCTTCATATAGTCCATGGCGACGCCTGCCTTCTCGGAGAAGGATTTCGTCACGACGGTGAAGACGTCGGAGGTGGGATAGGCGTTGACGGCCGGATCCGGGCAGTCCGGCACGGCGGTGCAGGCGTCCCAGTTGGCCTTGTCGTGTTCGACGCCGAAGGAGAGCTTCACCATCTCGTACTTGCCGAGGATCGCCGTCGGCGCCCAGTAATAGCCGAGCCAGCCGGTCTGCTTCTCGAATGCGTTGGCGATCGAGCCGTCGAGGCCGGCGGCCGAGCCGGTGTCCACCAGTTCGAAATTGGCCTCGTCCGCCTTGAGCGCACGGTAGAGGTTGGCGGTCGAAACCTGGCAGTTCCAGCCCGACGGGCAGTTGTGCACGGCCCCCTTCGACGCGTCTTCCGGCGCGGGGAAGAGATCGGGATGCTTGAGCGCGTCCTGAACCGTCTTGATGTCCGGATGCTTGTCGGCGAGGAACTTCGGGATCCACCAGCCTTCAACGCCGCCTTCCGAGAGCAGCGGAGCGAGCTGGATCAGGCGGCCTTCCGAGATTGCGGCGTCGAGCGCCGTGCGCACGGAATTCACCCAGAACTCGGGGGCGACGTCCGGTTCGCCCTTCTCGTTCATCGACGTAAAGGTCGGCATCGTGTCGCCGGTGACGAGCGTGACCGTGCAGCCGTAGCCGTTTTCCAGGATGAGCTTGTCGACATGGGCGGCGACGCCGGCCGAGGCCCAGTTCATTTCCGCGATCGATACCGACCCGCAGTCCTCGGCCTGTGCCGAACCGGCAAAGGCAAAGAGACCAGCGGCGAGGATGCTTGAAGCGAAGAGCTTCGTCATGGTCATAAGACCTCCCAGTCTTAGGTGCAGCGTTGAATCTGGAGGGGCTGGACGGGCTACTGCGATCCCCGTCCGCCCAATGGTTTAACCGGGCAGGTCAGGGGGCTCGTACCGGGTCAGGCAAGCCGACCCCCTGCTTGCAGCGACGGCGAGCTTCTTGTTGTCCTTCGGCGGAACCCTGTCGCCGGCTGACCTCGTCTCGTCACGGGGCCTAGCGTAAGGGTTCCGGTCAGGAAATCAACCTCCGGCGCCGGATGAAGCCGGGCGGATGCCGCCTCCGGGGCGCCGCCCGGCGGTGGTTCGCGTGCGTTCGGACCTCATTCGGAGGGCAAAAATTGAGCTTTTGCCCATCTACAGGCAAATGTGCGTTTGAAGGAACGAGACGCCGAAAAGATGGTGGCTCGGGAGGGACGCAAACTGTCCTGATTGCGGCGTTCGGAGCGCAGAGAAGATTTTTTATTTTTTTGATAAAAAAGCGCAATTCACCAATGTTTAAGCTCTCAATAACGATCCGGTAAGGATGTAGGCGCTAATTGTTTCCTCGCGGCAGGGACATGCCGACAGCTCCGGGTCAGGTCTCGCGTACCGGAGCGGAACCATCCCGGACGCGTATTGTCCGGGCAAGCCATGCGTATTTTGGCAAGCCGCGCGCCTTCCGGGGGCGCGCGGCTTTCGCGTTCAAGGTGTCTTTCGCGCAAGAAAAAGGCGCCGCTCCAGCCGGAGGCGGCGCCGCTTCAAAGCCGGGTCGACGATCAGCCGACGCTGCGGGTGCGCACGAAGCCGAGCGGGCCGAACGGTGCGTCCTGCACGAGGTTGCGCACGCGCGACTGGTGGCGCGGGGCCTCGCCGTTCCAGGCGATCTGTACGAAATTCGGTTTGCTGAAGATGAACAGCATGGTCGTTTCCTCGAAATGCGGGATCTTCTGCGATCCCGTCTGTTGCATGGCGCCGATATACGCTTCGCAGCGGTATTTTCCACGATGGTTGCCGGCATGGAATGTCGCAAACGGGACGGTGGCATCGCCAAGTCCGGGGAGGCCTGTCCGCGGCGCCTGGATCGTGGCGACATCCTTGCCGCAACGCGGCAAAAATGCGGCGTTTAGAACTCTTTGCGCGGAAGCGGCGCAGTGCTACGGAAAGCCATGACACGCAAAATCATGTTGCAGGGAACCGGCTCCGATGTCGGAAAAACGGTATTGGTGGCGGGCCTCTGCCGCATCGCCGCGAACCGCGGCCTCACGGTCCGTCCGTTCAAGCCGCAGAACATGTCCAACAACGCGGCCGTGGCGGCGGATGGGGGAGAGGTCGGCCGCGCGCAGTGGCTGCAGTCCATGGCCGCCCGCGTTCCGTCCTCCGTCCACATGAATCCTGTCCTGCTGAAGCCACAGTCGGACGTCGGCAGCCAGGTCATCGTGCAGGGCCGGGTTTATGGGCAGGCGAAGGGCAGGGACTACCAGGCGCTCAAGCCGACGCTGCTTGCTGCAGTGATGGAGAGCTTCGAGACGGTCTCGGCGGGAGCGGATCTCGTCGTGGTCGAGGGGGCGGGCTCGCCCGCCGAGATCAATCTCAGGCCCGGCGACATCGCGAATATGGGCTTTGCGCGTGCCGCCGGCGTACCGGTCGTCCTCGTCGGCGACATCGACCGCGGCGGCGTCATCGCGTCGCTGGTCGGCACGCACACGATCCTCGACGCCGGCGACCGGGCGATGATCGAAGGCTACATCATCAACAAGTTCCGGGGCGACGTCTCGCTTTTCGACGACGGCATCACGGCGATCGCCGGGTTCACCGGCTGGCCCTGCCGCGGCGTCGTGCCCTGGCTGTCCGACGTCCGCCGTCTGCCGGCCGAAGATTCGGTCGTGCTCGAGCGTCTCGCGTCCGGCGGGCAGGGCGCGCTCAAGATCGCGGTCCCGGTCCTGCCGCGCATCGCCAATTTCGACGATCTCGATCCGCTGGCGGCAGAGCCCGATGTCGACCTCGTCTTCGTCCGGCCGGGCGAGCGCCTGCCCGCCGATGCGGGCCTCGTCGTGCTGCCCGGTTCGAAATCGACCATCGCGGACCTGAAGGATTTCCGCCTGCAGGGCTGGGACGGCGATCTCGACGCGCATATGCGCCGGGGCGGGCGGGTCATCGGCATCTGCGGCGGATACCAGATGCTCGGGCGCCGCGTCTGCGATCCGCTCGGCATCGAAGGGGCGGAGCGGGAGGTCGAGGGGCTCGGCCTGCTCGACGTCATGACGGTCATGGCGCCGGAGAAGACGGTGCGCAACTCGTCCGCCTGGTCGGTAACCTACGATGCGCCGCTGGACGGATACGAGATCCATCTCGGCGTCACATCCGGGCCGGACTGCGCCAGGCCGCCCGTCACGATCGACGGCCGGCCCGATGGTGCGACCTCGGCCGACGGACGCGCGAGCGGCACCTATCTTCACGGGCTGATGGGGAGCGACGCCTACCGGCGCCGGCTTCTCGAAAGCTTCGGTATAAAGGGCGGCGGTTTCGACTATCGCCGCTCGGTCGACGAAGCGCTGGACGGCGTGGCGGGGCAGCTGGAGGCGGCGCTCGACGCGCGCTGGCTCGAGGCGTTGCTGGCGCCGCACCGCGGCGCGCTCGATTAAACGGCCGGCGCCGTGCGTCATACCCTCGTCGCCGGCAGCGGACCGTTGCTACGTTTCGTTACGAAAGCACCAAAGTTGTGCCTGAATCCGGTGGATAAAGAGAAGATGACCGGCGCGCGCAGGATGCGCGGCGCGGACCACGCGAAAAGGACATTCACGATGCCTAGTGCACGTCTTGGCAAATTGGGAATTGCTGGCCTGGTGGGTCTCGCGCTCGTCGCGGCGCCGGGCGCCTTCGCCCAGGAGGCCGGCAAGGCGAGCGGCCAGATCGGCAGCGCGGCGAAGAAGTGGGAGGCGGAATTCTCCCTCTGGCAGAAGGTTTCGGCCGGCAGCGACATCGCGGCCTACGAGGGTTATCTCAAGGACTATCCGAACGGCACCTTCGCGTCCATGGCACGCCTGAGGCTCGCCGAGCTGAAAGCCGCCGAGACGGCCGCCGCCAAAAAGACCGGCGAGGCCGCGGCCGCCGATGAGGCGGCGAAGGAGCGGGCCGCCAAGGGGCTCGACGTCGCCGTGTCGCCGGATGCCGGCAAATCTGAGACGCAGCCGGCAGCAACCGCCGGAGAGACCGCGGCAGAGGCGGAGGCCGCCAAGGCGAAGGCCGAGCAGGAGGCCGCGAAGCTGAAGGCCGAGGCCGACGCGGAGAAGGCGCGCGCCGAACAGGCTGCCGCCGAGGCGGCCAAGGCCGAACAGGAGGCGGCCCGGCTGAAGGCGGAGGCGGAACAGGCCGAGAAGGCCCGCGCGGAGCAGGCCGCGGCGGAAAAGGCCAAGGCGGACGCTGCCGAAGCGGCGCGGCTGAAGGCCGAGGCGGACGCCGCCGAAAAGGCAAAGACCGAGCAGGCGGCCGCCGAAAAGGCCAGGGCCGAGGAAGAGGCCGCCCGCCTGAAGGCCGAGGCCGAAGCGGCCGAGAAAGCGAAGGCAGAGCAGGCGGCGGCCGAACAGGCAAAGGCCGAGGAAGAGGCTGCCCGCCTGAAGGCCGAGGCCGAGGCTGCCGAGAAAGCGAAGACCGAACAGGCCGCGGCGGAAGCCGAAAAGGCGCGGCTTGCCGAGGAAGCTGCGGCGGCCGAGAAGGCGAAGGCGGATGGGGCCGCGCAGGCCGAGCGTCTGCGCGCCGATGAGGCTGCCGAAGCCGAACGCAAGCGTGCCGAAGAGGCGGCGGCCGCCGACAAGGCGGAGGCCGACGAGGAGGCACGGCTCGCCGAAGCCGAGCGCGACAGTTTCGACAAGGCGGTCCTCGACGGTTCCCAGGCGGCGTTCGAGGCGCATCTCAAGGCCTTTCCGAAGGGGCGTTTCTCAGCGGAGGCCGAAAAGCGGCTGTCGGCGCTTGCCGCGCGGAGCAATGACGGCGGGACGGCGGAGGGCGACGAGACCGGCGACGACGTCGTCGCCGAGGAGGCCGTTCCGGAACGCAAGCGCGTCGAGGTTCTGCCCGACAGCCGTGAGGCCTATCTGCAGCAGCGCTCGCGTATCCAGGCGCAGCGCTGGCTGAGCGCACTCGGCTACCGGACGAATGGGATCGACGGCGTCTTCGGGCCACGCACCCGCGCTGCCATCTCCGCCTGGCAGTCCTCGCAGGGCTACCGGGCCGACGGCTATCTGACGCGTCCGCAGTTCCAGGCGCTGCGGGAGGCCGGCCAGTTCGCGACGGCCCGCTACCGCGAACGCGTGCGGCCGCGCGAGCGCGTCTATTACGACGACGGCTACCGGGTCTACGAGGGACCGGTGGACGGCTACTACTATGACGGCCCGGTCTACTACGGCCGGGGCGACGTCATCATCAGCGGTCCGGGCTATTGACCGCCACGCTTCCGCTGTCTGCAATCCGGCTGACGTCGGATTGCGGACAGCGGGCGGCGCTGCCCGTCGATTGACTTCCGGGAAGCCGAGGCATAATCATCAACGTTCATTGGATGGTTCGCCGTTCCGGAAGCGGAGGGGCGAGTAAATGGGAACGTGACGAGGTGGACCCAACCAGGGCGCTTCAATCACGGCCGACCCCGCGACTGTAGAGTGGCGAGGGCATTCCGTCCGGTTGTCGTCGAGCGCGGAAAGCGGAAGCATGGTGCTTTTGCTTCCGGGCAGGCCGGCCTCCGGAGAAGCCACTGGGTGGCATCGTGATGAGCCGGGGCCGGACGCCTCTTTTTCTACGAATCGTCCGCCTCTTCACGATGTCGCGGCCCGGGAAGGTGAGGGAGCCCGCGGGCGCTGACGCGCCTGACGCCGCGAGCCAGGAGACCTGCCGGCCAGTGAAGGGCAATTGTGCCCGACCTTTGGGGAATGTCCCCGCTGCCTGCACGGAGGTTGTCATGGCTGCGTCTGCTACGTCTTCTGTTATCCTTTCATCCAGCGATCGTGTCGTCGCCGGTCTCGCCGCTCTGCTGATCGGCGCCTTCCTGGTGTTCGGTGCCGGCCTTGCGAACTCGGCCGTGCTGCACGACACCGCGCACGACACCCGGCACTCCTACGGCTTTCCCTGCCACTAAGGAGTTTCCGACATGATCACGCGCTATCTCCTGGCCGCCCTGGTGGCCGGGCTGTTTTCCGGCGTGCTGATGACGGCCGCCCAGGAAGCCCGCGTCATTCCGCTCATCCTGCATGCGGAAGAATACGAAGGCGGCGGCGAAGAAACGCCCGCTGCGGATGGTGCGACGCAAACCGAGACGCATGAGCACTCGTCGCTCGATCTCGGAGCCGCGATCGTCGACCTGGCCGCCGTGTTTTCGCCGGTGACACCCGCCTATGCCCACGAGGGCGAGCATGGCGAAGAAGCGGGCGGCATCCTGTTCGGCATGGGCCGCTTCACCGGCACGCTGCTTGCCAACCTCGTCACCGGAACCGGCTTTGCGCTCCTGCTCGCCGGTGTCAGCCTCGTGTCCGGCCATGCCATCACGGTCTCGAACGGTGCGCTCTGGGGTGCCGCCGGCTGGCTCGCGGTCCACATGCTGCCGGCGATCGGCCTGCCGCCGGAACTGCCGGGTTTTCCGGCCGCCGAACTCGGTGACCGTCAGGTCTGGTGGGGGGCTACCGTCATGCTTTCGGCGGCGGGGCTCTATCTCCTGTGCCTGAAGGACGGGCCGATCGCCAAGGTTGCAGGCATCGTGCTGATCGCAGCTCCTCAGGTCTATGGCGCGCCGCAGCCGTCCGACATCGCCAGCAACGTGCCGGCGGTGCTCGGCGCCGAGTTCGCGGTGGCCGCTCTTGCGACGACGCTGTTCTTCTGGATCGTGCTCGGTCTTTCGCTTGGCTTTGCCAACGAGAAAGTCGCCAAGGCCGCCTGATGACATCGATACCCTCCGGAACGGTCCTGGTTCTGGGCGGTGCGCGTTCCGGAAAATCCGCCTTCGCCGAGAGGCTGGTCGCCGAGACCGGCCTCCCGCGCCATTACATCGCCACCGGCCGCGCCTTCGACGACGAGATGCGGGACCGCATCGCGAAGCACCGGGAGGATCGCGGTGGCGGCTGGGAAACGCACGAAGAGCCCCTGGCGCTGGCGGAGACCATAACCGCTGTCGCGCGTCACGACCGGGCGGTGCTCGTCGACTGCCTGACGCTCTGGGTCACCAACCTGATGTTGGAGGAGCGGGAGATGGCCGATGCCTTTGCCGGACTGTCGAAAGCCATTCAGGCGGCGCCGGGACGCATCGTGCTCGTCTCCAACGAGGTCGGGCTCGGCATCGTGCCGGACAACCGCATGGCACGCGCATTCCGCGACCACGCCGGCCGGCTGCACCAGCAGATCGCCGCCGTCGTACCTGAAGTCTATTTCGTGGCGGCCGGACTGCCGCTGAAAATGAAGGGTTGAACCCATGCTGCAACAGAAAATCCCCGCCACCGTCATCACCGGCTTCCTCGGCGCCGGCAAGACGACGATGATCCGCAACCTGCTGATGAACGCCAACGGCAAGCGCATCGCGCTGATCATCAACGAGTTCGGCGACCTCGGCGTCGACGGCGACGTGCTGAAGGGCTGCGGTGCCGAGGCCTGCAGCGAGGACGACATCATCGAGCTCACCAACGGCTGCATCTGCTGCACCGTCGCCGACGATTTCATCCCGACCATGTCGAAGCTGCTCGAGCGCGAGAACCGGCCGGACCATATCGTCATCGAGACATCGGGCCTTGCCCTGCCGCAGCCGCTGGTCGCCGCCTTCAACTGGCCGGAGATCAGGACGCAGGTGACGGTCGACGGCGTCATCACGGTCGTCGACAGTGCCGCCGTCGCCGCCGGCCGCTTCGCCGACGACCATGACAGGGTCGATGCGCTGCGCGTTACGGACGACAACCTCGACCACGAGAGCCCGCTGGAGGAACTCTTCGAGGACCAGCTCACCGCCGCCGACCTCATCATCCTCAACAAGGCCGACCTGATCGACGCCGCGGGCATCCAGTCGGTGCGTGACGAGGTCGCCTCGCGCATCGCCCGCAAGCCGTCGATGATCGAGGCGCGGAACGGCGAGGTCGCCGCCGCCATCCTGCTCGGCCTCGGCGTCGGCACGGAAGGCGACATCGCCAATCGCAAGTCGCACCACGAACTGGAGCACGAGAACGGCGAGGAGCACGACCACGACGAGTTCGACAGCTTCGTCGTCGATCTCGGCCCGATCGCCGCGCCGGCTGCCTTCGTCGAGCGCCTGAAGGGCGTGATCGCCGAACACGACGTGCTGCGCGTCAAGGGCTTCGCCGACGTGCCCGGCAAGCCGCTCCGCCTGCTCATCCAGGCCGTCGGCAGCCGCATCGACCACTATTTCGAGCGCGCCTGGACGCCCGCCGAGACCCGCGGCACCCGCCTCGTCGTCATCGGCCTGCACGACATGGACGAGCAGGCCGTGCGCGCGGCGATTTCGGCGGCGGTGTGAGCGAGGGGTGACGGTGGTGCGCTGGCCCATTCCCTTAGTTGCGGGAAGCCTGCAACGGGCTCCCTTCTCCCCCCTTGCGGGGGAGATGTCACCGGAGGTGGCAGAGGGGGGTGGTGCAGCGATCTCTTCGCTAGCCGATGGACCTGGGTACCTGCCGATCCACCCCCCTCTGTCGGTCCTGCCGACATCTCCCCCGCAAGGGGGGAGAGGGGTGCCCGCGGTTGCCGCTTCACAAACAGGAGGCGCCCGATGCATCTCCTGCTAGCCCAGAAGGGCACCATTGCCGAGGGCAGCGAGGCGATCGACCTCGGCCAGACGCCGGGCGACATCCTGTTCCTCTCCGCGGCCGACACCGAGCTTGCCGCCGTCGCAGCAGCACACAGGTCGCGCAATTCACAGACGCGGCTGCGGCTTGCCAGCCTCGCCACCCTGTCGCATCCGATGTCGGTCGATACCTATATCGAGCGCACCGCCCGCCACGCGAAACTGATCGTCATCCGCGCGCTCGGCGGCGCCAGCTATTTCCGCTACGTGCTCGAGGCCCTGCTGGCGACGGCGGTCGAAAACGGCGTCAGCCTCGTGGCGCTGCCGGGCGACGACCGGCCGGACGAGGGGCTCGTGCCCTTCAACCGCATCGACGACGAGGACCGCCGGCAGCTCTGGGCCTATCTCAACGAGGCTGGCGCCGACAATGCCGGGCGCTTCCTCGCCTATGCCGACGCGCTGGTCTTCGGCGGTGCGAAGCCGGAACCGGCGGCACCGCTGGACAAGGCCGGCATCTGGTGGCCGGGGCGGGGCGTGGTCGCCGTCGAGGACTGGCAGACGCTGGCGGCCGGCGCGATCGCTTCCGACGAGACCTCGGCAGCAACAGGGAAGGCCGATGGCGACGATGTGCCATTGTCCGCTCCCGACGACGCCGATGAGCCGGAACGGTGCGGCGGGCCTAACCCTCCCCCTTGTGGGGAGGGTCGGAGCGAAGCGGAGGGGAGGGGTTTCCTTGCTGAACCGTCTCTTCCCCTCCCCAACCCCTCCCCACAAGGGGGAGGGTCTTCGGCAACCGCCGCCATCTGCTTCTACCGCGCCTATGTCCAGAGCGGCGAGACGCGGCCGGTCGAGATGATGATCGCGGCGCTGGCGGCAGAAGGTATCCGCGCGCTGCCGGTCTTCGTCTCCAGCCTCAAGGAACCGGCCTCCATGGCACTGGTGCGCGCGGCCTTTGCCTTCGTCGCGCCCGAGGTCGTGCTGAACGCCACCAGCTTCGCCGTCTCCGCGCCCGGCGCCGACCGCAAACCGACCGTGCTCGACGAGACCGGCGCGCCGGTGCTGCAGATGATCTTCTCCGGCTCGTCGCGCGCCGCCTGGCAGGCGTCGGGGCAAGGGCTGACGGCGCGCGATCTCGGCATGAACGTGTCGCTGCCGGAGGTCGATGGCCGCGTGCTCTCCCGCGCCGTCTCCTTCAAGGCGGCGGCCCGCTATGACGAGCGCGTCGAGGCCAACATCGTCGGTCTCGATCCGGTCGAAGACCGCATCCGCTTCGTGGCAAGGCTTGCCGCCGGCTGGGCGCGGCTGCGGCGCGCGAAGCCTGCCGAGCGCCGCATCGCCCTCGTCATGGCGAACTATCCGAACCGCGACGGCCGCCTCGGCAACGGCGTCGGCCTCGATACGCCGGCCGGCACGATGGAGGTGCTTCATGCGCTGGCTGCGGAGGGCTATCCGGTCGTGGGTCTGCCGGCCGACGGCGATGCGCTGATCGCCCATCTGATGGCCGGGCCGACCAATGCGGCAAGCGACGGGCGGGATATCCGCGAGACGCTTTCGCTGAGTCATTACAAGAGCTTCTTCGCCACGCTTCCCGCTCAGATTCAGGATGAGGTTGCCGCCCGCTGGGGCGCGCCGGAAGACGACCCGTTCGTCCTGGGCGACCTCTTCGCGCTGCCGCTCGCCCGCTTCGGCGATACGCTGGTCGGCATCCAGCCGGCGCGCGGCTACAATATCGATCCGAAGGACACCTACCATTCGCCGGACCTCGTGCCGCCGCACGGCTATCTCGCCTTCTATGCTTTCCTGCGCCAGCATTACGGGGCGCATGCCATCGTGCACATGGGCAAACACGGCAATCTCGAATGGCTGCCGGGCAAGGCGCTGGCGCTGTCGGAAACCTGCTATCCGGAAGCCGTCTTCGGCGCCGTGCCGCATCTCTATCCCTTCATCGTCAACGATCCGGGCGAGGGCACGCAGGCCAAGCGCCGCTCTGCCGCCGTCATCATCGACCACCTGACGCCGCCGCTGACGCGTGCCGAGACCTACGGGCCGCTGAAGGACCTCGAGGCGCTGGTCGACGAATATTACGAGGCCTCCGGCGGCGACCCGCGGCGCATCCGGCTGCTCTCGAAGCAGATCCTCGACCTCGTGCGCGACACCGGCCTCGACAGCGACGCGGGCATCGCCAGGACCGACGGCGAGGCGGCGGCGCTGCAAAAGCTCGACGCCTATCTCTGCGACCTCAAGGAAATGCAGATCCGCGACGGCCTGCACGTCTTCGGCGTTTCGCCTGAGGGACGGTTGCTGACCGACCTGACGGTGGCGCTCGCCCGCGTCCCGCGCGGCCTCGGCGAGGGCGGCGAGGCGAGCCTGCAACGGGCGATCGCCGCGGATGCGCTCCTCTTCCCCCTTGCAGGGGCGGCTGCCTTCGACCCGCTCGATTGTGTCGCCTCCGATCCCTGGGCCGGGCCGCGTCCCGAGATCCTTGTCGCCCAATCCGACGCGCCCTGGCGCAGCAAGGGCGACACCGTGGAGCGCATCGAACTGCTTGCCGCCCGGCTGGTGGACGGTACCGTTGCCTGCCCGGACTGCTGGATCGCCACCCGCGCGGTTCTCGACACGATCGACACGACCATCCGCCCCGCCATCGCCGCCTGCGGCCCGGCGGAGATCGCGGCGCTGCTGCGCGGTCTCGACGGGCGGTTCATCGAACCCGGCCCCTCCGGCGCGCCGACGCGCGGACGGCCGGACGTGCTGCCGACGGGGCGCAATTTCTATTCGGTCGACAGCCGCGCCGTGCCGACGCCGGCCGCCTGGGAACTCGGCAAGAAATCGGCCGAACTCGTCGTGACCCGCTATGCGCAGGATCACGGCGAATGGCCGACCTCCTTCGGCATCACCGCCTGGGGCACGTCGAACATGCGCACCGGCGGCGACGACATCGCGCAGGCGATGGCGCTGATCGGCGTCAAGCCGACATGGGACATGGCATCGCGCCGCGTCACCGGCTACGAGATCGTGCCCACCGCGATGCTGCGCCACCCGCGCGTCGACGTGACGCTCCGGATTTCCGGCTTCTTCCGCGACGCCTTCCCGGAACAGATCGCGCTGTTCGACCGCGCGGTGCGCGCCGTCGGCGCGCTCGACGAGGACGATGCGGACAACCCGATCGCCGCGCGCATGCGGGCGGAAGCCGCAGCGCTGGCGGCCAAAGGCGCTTCCGAGGCGGAGGCCGCCAAGCAGGCCGGATTCCGCATCTTCGGCACGAAATCCGGCGGCTATGGCGCAGGCCTCCAGACGATGATCGACGAAGGGCTGTGGGAAGACCGCGGCGATCTCGCCGAAGCCTGGCTCGCCTGGGGCGCCTTCGCCTATGACGGCGACAGCGACGGCGTGCCGATGCGCGAACGGCTGGAAGTCCGCATGAAAAGCCTTCAGGCCGTCGTGCAAAACCAGGACAGCCGCGAGCACGACCTGCTGGACAGCGACGAATATTACCAGTTCGAGGGTGGCATGGCCGCGGCTGCGGAGCATCTGTCGGGCCGTCAGCCCGTTGTCTACCACAACGACCTGTCGCGGCCGGAAAGGCCGGTGGTGCGCACGCTGGAGGACGAGATCGGCCGCGTCGTGCGCGCCCGCGTCGTCAATCCGAAGTGGATCGACGGCGTCATGCGCCATGGCTACAAGGGCGCCTTCGAGATCGCCGCGACGGTCGATTTCATGTTCGCCTTCGCCGCGACGACCGGCGCCGTCAAGGACCACCATTTCGAGGCCGCCTACCAGGCCTATCTGCTCGACGAGCGCGTGCGTGCCTTTCTCATGGAGAAGAATCCTGCAGCACTTGCCGAGATGGCGGCGCGCTTCGCCGAGGCGATCGACCGCAGGCTCTGGACACCGCGGTCGAATTCGGCACGCTATGAGCTCGACACGATCGGCAAGAGGAGGGCATCGTGATGCAGCTTTCCGGCCGCTGCCTGTGCAGGGCGCTGACCTTCAAGGTTTCCGGCGAGATCATCCGCACCGGCCATTGCCATTGCGAGAGCTGCCGGCGGGCGACGTCCTCGCCGGTCACGACTTTTCTCTGCGCCGCGACGGATGACGTGACGTTTTCCGGCGAGACGCTCCGCCACTACGCCTCGTCGCCGGGTGTCCGCCGCGGCTTCTGCGGCAATTGCGGTTCGCCGATGAGCTTCGAGACGGAGACGCGGCCGGGCGAGATCGATCTTTACGTCGCCGCCCTCGACGACGCCACCGGCGTCGGGATCACCCAGCACTGGTATTGGAACGAGCGGGTCGCCTTTCTGCACTGCGAGGACGACCTGCCGAAACGGGAAGACTGACATGAGCGAGAACCATGACGAAACCGCCGGCATGAGCGAAGCCGAACTTGCCCGCCACGCCGAGAAGATGGCGAAGAAGAAACATGCGCGCGAAAAAATCATGGCGACGAAGACCGACGAGAAGGGTCTCGTCATCGTCCATACCGGCAAGGGCAAGGGCAAGTCGACCGCCGGCTTCGGCATGATCTTCCGCCACATCGCGCACAAGAAACCCTGCGCCGTCGTGCAGTTCATCAAGGGCGCCTGGGCGACCGGCGAGCGCGACCTGATCGAGGCGCATTTCTCCGACATCTGCCAGTTCTATACGCTGGGCGAGGGGTTCACCTGGGAGACGCAGGACCGCGCCCGCGACATCGCCATGGCGAGGACAGCCTGGGAAAAGGCGAAGGAACTGATCCGCGACGAGCGCAATTCCATGGTGCTGCTCGACGAGATCAACATCGCGCTGCGCTACGACTATATCGACGTTGCCGAGGTCATCGATTTCCTGAAGACCGAGAAGCCCCACATGACGCATGTCGTGCTGACCGGCCGCAACGCCAAGGAAGAGCTGATCGAGATCGCCGACCTTGCGACCGAAATGGAATTGCTGAAGCATCCGTTCCGCTCCGGCATCAAGGCGCAGGTCGGGGTGGAGTTCTAGGCGACCTCAGAAGCCCATCCACAGCCGAAGCGGATGGGCCGGATCCCACATCAGCCGCACCGCGAGCGCCATGCAGGTGACAACCAGCAGCGGCTTGATGACCTTCGCGCCGATCGTCATGGCGAGCCTGGAACCGAGCTGCGCCCCGAGGAACTGGCCGGCGCCCATGACGAGGCCGACCTTCCACAGCACGACGCCGTAGCCGAGGAAGACGATGAAGGCACCGATATTCGAGCCGAAGTTCAGGAGCTTCGTATGGGCCGTCGCCTTCAGCACGCCGAAGCCGGCGAGCGAGACAAAGGCGAGCATGAAGAAGGAGCCGGTGCCGGGGCCGAAGACGCCGTCATAGAAGCCGATCAGCGGCACGATCGTCACGGTGAACAGGAAGACGCTCATGCGACGGTGCTTGTCGACGTCGCCGATATTGGGTTTCAGGCCGAAATAGAGCGCGATGCCGACGAGCAGGAAGGGCAGCACGGCCTTCAGCACGTCGCCGGGCACGACGGTCGCCAGCACGGCGCCGAGCGCCGCGCCAAGAGCCGAGAGCGCCGCCATCGGCAACTGTTCGCCGAGCCTTACGTGGCCGGCCCGCGCATAGGCGATCGTCGCCGAGCCGGAACCGAACAGCGACTGCAGCTTGTTGGTGCCCAGTGTTTCGAGGGGCGGAATGCCGGCGAGCAGCATGGCGGGAATGGTGATCATGCCGCCGCCGCCGGCGATGGAATCGATGAAACCGGCGAGGAATGCGGCGAGAAAAAGCAGGAGAAGCAGGTGGAGGGCGATGTCGGTCACGGGGAGGTCCGAAGCGATGCGATGTCCGTCCTTTTGTCAGAGGCTGCCGCAAAAGGCAAAGGGTTGCGCCCGTCTGTCAGGCTCGGCGGAGGGTGGAAGGCGGCGACAGGCTCCGCAAGTGCATTGCCACGGTGGAAGGACCGCGCAAGCGCCATCAAACGGCGGGGGTGCATCTCATAGTATCGGATATGCCGGTCGGTCCCGGGCTTGAGGCACGGGCACATCCTTGTCGTGGCATTCGGAGCAGCGGAGAAAGACAGATGCCGACATCCCCCATGACGTCCATCGGCGAAGACTGGCGCGTGACGCCGCCGGAGGCGGCCGGCTTTTTTCCGACGCTCGGGCGCAAACTCGCGGCCGGTATCGAATCGGGCCTGCTGCATCATCTTCATGCCGTTCTCGTCAGCCGCGAGGGCGAGCTTGTGCTTGAGCATTACGAGCAGGGGCGCGACGAGAACTGGGGCATGCCGCTCGGCGAAGTCGCCTTCGGCGCGGAGACGCTCCACGACCTGCGCTCGGTCACGAAGAGCGTGGTCGGTCTGCTCTACGGCATCGCGCTCGACCGGGGCCTCGTGCCGGCACCCGACGCGCCGCTTGTCGCACAGTTTCCGGACTATCCCGATCTGCAGGCCGATCCTCTGCGGCAGCGCCTGACGATCGACCATGCGCTCACCATGACGCTCGGGCTTGAATGGGACGAGAACCGGTCCTACGCCGATCCGCTGAACAGCGAGATCGCCATGGAGCAGGCGGCCGACCGCTGCCGCTTCGCGCTGGATCGTCCGGTGGTGGAGGAGCCGGGCCGGCGCTGGATCTATTCCGGCGGTGCGGTCGCTCTCCTCGGCGCGATTATCGAACGGGGAACCGGGTGCAGCCTTCCCGACTTCGCGCGCGACGCCCTCTTCGCGCCGCTCGGCATCCCGATCTTCGAGTGGTCGCGCGGGCGGGACGGCGTCGCCTCCGCCGCCTCGGGCCTGAGGCTCAGCGCCCGCGATCTGCTGCGTATCGGCGGGCTCGTGCTCGGCAAGGGCCTCTTCGCCGGACGGCGCGTCGTCTCCGAGCGCTGGATCGGACAATCGCTGACACCGTCCGTGGCGCTCGAGGACGGACTTGGCTATGGCCGGCTCTGGTTCACGGCCGAAGCGCCCGTGCCGGCGCTCGGTGGCAGCCGGCGCTGGGCGGCGGGATTCGGCAATGGCGGCCAGCGGCTCTGGCTGATGCCCGATGCGGATCTGGCGACGGTGGTCTTCTCCGGAAACTACAATGCGCCCGATGCCTGGGTGTCGCCGACCCGCGTCTGGCGGGAGATCGTGCTTGCCAATCTCGTTCGTGCCTGAAGTCCCGCTGTGCCGCAACCGGCGCGGCATCTGCCGCAAACCGGTTTGACCCCCGACAGGCGCTCCGATAAACAGGACGGACATGCGACGGTGCCCGCGGACGCGGGCCGAAAGGTGTCCGGCGGGCCGACCCATCCAGGGGGCTTCAGCCGGAACTGTCGGGGATGGGGCCGTGTCAGGTCCTGCGCTTCGCATGCGGTTCTGGCGAGGGCGCAACATGGCGATGCCGATCATGAAGAGCGAGAAGGCCGGCAGGCCGCTGGTGGTGGGCCTCGGCTGCGAACGCGGCACGGCGCCGGACGAAGTCCTCAAGCTTGTCGAGACGGCAATTCGCGCAGGCGGCCTTGAGGGCCGCGACATTGCGCTTGTCGCCTCGCTCGACACCCGTGCGGCGGAGCCTGCCATGCTCTCGGTCGCCCGCCGCTTCTCCGTTCCCTTCACGGTTTTCGACGCCGCGCGGCTGGAGGCCGAGACGCCGCGGCTGGCCAGTCCGTCCGCCGTCGTCTTCGCCCATACCGGCTGCCACGGCGTTGCCGAGGCGGCGGCGCTTGCGGCCGTGGGCGCGGCGGGGCGGCTCGTCGTGCCGAAGACGAAATCCGCCCATGCCACGGCGGCGATCGCCGAATCCCTTCAGGCCGTTGCGGCCCTGTCCTCGCAAACCGATTCCGGTTCCTCATGCGATGAATCCGCTCCGGCTGTCTCCCGGGAGGCCACGGTCTGATGGACGCGCTGTTCGACACCCTGCCCACCCTCGACGAGGGCACCGTCTGGCTCGTCGGCGCCGGGCCGGGCGATCCGGGCCTGCTCACCCTCCACGCGGTCAACGCGCTGCGGCAGGCGGACGTCATCGTGCACGATGCGCTGGTCGACGAGGCGTGCCTGCGGCTGGCGCGGCCCGACGCCGAACTCGAATTTGCGGGAAAACGCGGCGGCAAGCCGTCCGCCAGACAGCGCGACATCTCGCTGCGCCTCGTCGATCTGGCGCGGGCGGGAAAACGTGTGCTGCGGCTGAAGGGCGGCGATCCGTTCGTCTTCGGCCGGGGCGGCGAGGAGGCGCTGACGCTTGTCGAACACGGCATCCCCTTCCGCATCGTGCCGGGCATCACCGCCGGCATCGGCGGCCTTTCCTATGCGGGCATCCCGGTGACGCATCGCGAGGTGAACCATGCCGTGACCTTTCTCACCGGCCACGATTCCTCCGGCGTCGTGCCGGACCGCATCGACTGGCGCGGCGTTGCCGCCGGCTCGCCGGTCATCGTCATGTACATGGCAATGAAGCATATCGGCCAGATCGCCGCCAATCTCATCGGCGCCGGCCGCTCCTCGGACGAGCCGGTGGCCTTCGTCTGCGACGCCGCGACGCCCCGGCAGCGCGTGCTGGAGACGACGCTCGGGCGCGCCGAGGCGGATGTGCTTGCCTCCGGGCTCGAACCGCCGGCGGTCGTCGTCGTCGGCGAGGTCGTGCGGTTGCGGGCCTCGCTCGACTGGCTGGGGGCGCTGACCGCGGGCAGGGTGCTTGCGGCCGATCCCTTCGGCTCCCGTTCCCTCAAGGATCCGGCGTGAGCGGCTTTCTGATCGCCGCCCCCGCGTCGGGCTCGGGCAAGACGACGGTGACGCTCGGGCTGCTCCGGCTTCTCGCCGACCGCGGCCTTGCCGTCGCGTCCGGCAAGGCCGGGCCGGATTTCATCGACCCGGCCTTCCACGCCGCGGCGACGCGCGGGACCTGCATCAACCTCGATCCCTGGGCGATGCGGCCCAGTTTGCTGTCGGCGCTCGCGGCCGCGGAGCCCGAAGCCTTGCTGCTGGTCGAGGCGATGATGGGCCTGCATGACGGGGCGGCCGACGGCCGCGGCACGCCGGCCGATCTCGCCGCCATGCTCGGCCTGCCGGTCGTGCTCGTCGTCGACTGCGCGAAGCTCTCCCAGTCGGTCGCGGCGATCGCGCACGGCTATGCCTCGCTGCGGTCCGACATCACCGTCGCCGGCCTCATCCTCAACCGGGTCGCCAGCGCACGCCACGAGGCGATGCTGCGCGGCGCGCTCGACCGCCTCGGCATGCCGGTGCTGGGCATCGTGCCGTGCGACACCGCCCTTGCCCTGCCGGAGCGTCATCTCGGTCTCGTGCAGGCGGCCGAACACGGCGGCCTCGAATCCTTTATCGCCGGCGCCGCGCGCATCATGGCGGAAACCTGCGACGTCGAGGCCTTGCTGGCGGTGGCGGCCACTGCCGCTCCGCAGTCTTCGGCGGCTCCGGTCCGCCGGATGCCGCCACCCGGACAGGTGGTCGCCGTCGCGCGCGACACGGCCTTCGCCTTCGCCTACGAGCATTTGCTGGAGGGCTGGCGGCGCCAGGGGGCGGAAATCGTGCCCTTTTCGCCGCTCGCCGACGAGGCGCCGGCGCTGCGGGCGGACGCGGTGTATCTGCCGGGCGGTTATCCGGAACTCCATGCCTGCACCCTTGCCAATGCCGCCCGGTTCGGCGCAGCGATGCACGCGGCCGCCGGACGCGGCGCGCGCATCTATGGGGAGTGTGGCGGCTACATGGTGCTGGGGGAGGGGCTGATCGCCGCCGACGGGACACGGCACGCGATGCTCGGATTGCTGCCGCTCGTGACGAGCTTCGCCGAGCGTCGCCGGCATCTCGGCTATCGCCGGCTGCGGCCGCGGCCCGGCAGCGGTTTTGCCGGCCTCCTCAACGCGCATGAGTTCCACTATTCGACGATCGTCAGCGAGGGGGCCGCGGAGCGGGTCTTCGACACGTGCGATTCGGAGGGCAACGACCTCGGTGCAGCCGGATTGCGGTGCGGCACGGTGATCGGCTCCTACATGCATCTGATCGACCTTTCGGGAGACGACGCATGAGTGAGGAACCGATCGCCCATGGCGGCGGTGTCACCGCGGCCGCGTCCCGCTACGGCGGCCGGGCGGCGGACTGGCTGGATCTGTCGACCGGCATCAATCCCTGCCCGCCGGCGCTGCCGGCGATCGAAATGGCTGCCTGGCACCGGCTGCCGGACAGCGACCTCGTCGCGGCGGCGCGGGCCGCCGCCGGGCGCTTCTACGGCTGCGGCACATGCCTGCCGCTTCCAGTACCGGGAACCCAGTCGGTGATCCAGTTGCTGCCGGGCGTCATTCCCGCCGCCCGGCGTGTGGCCGTGCTCTCGCCGACCTATGGCGAATATGCCCGGGTTTTCGCCAATGCCGGCTTCGAGGTCGACCGGATCGGCAGTCTGGACGGGATCGGGCCGCAGCACGGCCTCGCGGTCGTCGTCAATCCCAACAATCCCGACGGCCAAGTGCATTGTCGCGAGGACCTTCTGGCCCTTGCCGCGCGCCTGCACGGCGGCGGCGGCCTCCTTGTCGTCGATGAAGCTTTCGCCGATGCCGAGCCGCAGCAGACGCTGGCCGCCGAGGCGGGGCGGGTTCCGGGGCTCGTCGTCTTCCGCTCCTTCGGGAAATTCTTCGGCCTCGCGGGTCTGCGCCTCGGCTTCGTGCTGGCGGAGGCGGCGCTGCTCGACCGCTTCGCCGACCGGCTCGGTCCCTGGGCCGTGTCGGGTCCGGCGCTGTCGGTCGCGGCATCGCTCTTCGCACGGGGGCGTGACGGGATCGCGGTGCGGATCCGGGAGCGAAAGCAGGCGCTGGATGACGTTCTTGCGCAGCAGGGTCTGGCCATTGCCGGTGGTTCGGCGCTCTTCTCCCTCGTGCGCCACGACGACGCGCACGGCCTGCAGGAGGCGCTCTGCCGTCGTCATATTCTCGTGCGCCGCTTCGACTATGACCGCACCTGGCTGCGTTTCGGCCTTGCGCCGGACGAGAGAGGGGACGCGCGGCTTGCCGCCGCGCTGTCGGAGATCGGAGGGTCGGGCAGATGAGCATTGCTCTTGCCGTGCTGTTCGTTGCGCTCGCCATCGACCGGGTGGTGGGTGACCCGCCGGGCCTTTGGCGGAGGGTGCCGCATCCGGTCGTGCTCTTCGGGCGTGCGATCTCGGCGCTCGACCGCGCCTTCAACCGCAAACGCATGCCGCCCGACACGCGGCGCTTCAACGGAACCGCCTCGATCGTCGTATTGCTCGCGGGCTCGGCGCTTGCCGGCTATTTGCTGCATGCGCTCCTCGCGCCGCTCGGCGCCCTCGGGTTCCTCGCGGAAGCAGTGGTCGTCGCGGTCTTTCTTGCGCAGAAGAGTCTGCACGACCATGTCCGCGCGGTGGCGAGGGGTCTCCGGCGCGGCGGGCTCGACGGCGGGCGGGCCGCCGTCGCGATGATCGTCGGCCGCGACCCGGCGACGCTCGACGAACCCGCGGTCTGTCGCGCGGCGATCGAGAGTCTCGCGGAAAACTTCTCCGACGGCGTCGTCGCGCCGGCGCTCTGGTATGCGATCGCCGGCCTGCCGGGGCTTTTCGCCTACAAGATGCTGAACACGGCGGATTCGATGATCGGCCACAAGACGCCGAAACACATCGATTTCGGCAGGTCATCCGCCCGGCTGGACGACCTCGCCAACCTTCCCGCTGCCCGGCTTTCCGTGCTTTTGATCGCCGCCGGGGCATGGCTCCGCTTCGGCCGGTCCTCCGCCCGGCGCGCCGTCGGCGTCGCCCTGCGCGACAGCGGCCTGCACCGTTCGCCGAATTCCGGCTGGCCGGAGGCCGCCATGGCCGGTGCGCTCGGTCTAGGCCTTGCGGGTCCGCGCGTCTATGCCGGCGTGCGCGTCGAAGAGCCGATGATCAACGCGTCCGCGTCGCGCATCGCATCGGTCGCCGACATCGATCGGGCGCTCGCCGTCTTTCGGAATGCCTGCGGAGCGCTCGCCGTTGTTTGCGCCCTGGTCTTCGTCCTGGCAAAAATGCTTTGAGCGACCTGCAGCCCGATCGGAAATTTACCGTTCCGACAGGTTTCGTCGGACGATCCTTTCATTTCCATTGTCATATTCGGTTCTTTGCAGCATCCTTCTCGTCGGGGAAGCAGTAAATCTGGATAGAATACGGAGAGGGAGCCGATGCGCGCAGCATTGTTGGCGGCGACAGCCGCCGTTTGCAGTTTTTTTCTACCTTTGACGGCAAATGCAGCGAACCTTGTCGCGAAGATCGACCTGTCGTCGCAGACGATGACGGTCACGCAGAACGGCATCGTGAAACATCGCTGGACAGTGTCGACGGCACGCAAGGGCTACAGGACGCCCATCGGCGCCTGGACGGCCAAATGGGCGTCCAAGCATCATCGGTCGCGCAAATATGACAATGCGCCGATGCCCTTCGCCATCTTCTTCCACGGTGGCTACGCGGTGCATGCGACGTATGACCTGAAACGGCTCGGCCGGCCGGCCTCGCACGGCTGCATCCGCCTGCATCCCGAAAATGCCGCGACTTTTTTCTCGCTTGCGAACCGCAACGGACTCGGCAACACGCGGATCGTCATCACGAACTGAACGGGATCGGCAAGCTCAGCGGTCGTTGCCGGCGAACTGCATGAGCCGGTCGAGGTCCGGGACGATGACGTGGCGGTTGTTCTCGATCGCGATGACGCCGTCCTTGCGCAGTTTGGTGAACTGTCGGCTCACCGTCTCGATGGTGAGGCCGAGGAAATCCGCGATGTCGGCGCGCGACAGCGGCAGGTCGAAGCTGCTCTTGTCGACCTCTTCGGGATCGCTGTGGGTGGCGATCAGGTAGAGGAAACTTGCGACCTTCTCCTGCGCCGATTTGCGCCCGAGGGTGAGCATCCAGTCGCGTGCCTCATCCAGTTCCTGCAGCGCCTGCCGGTGCAGCCGGTCCTTGAGGTCGGGCGCGCGGGCGGCGAGCCGGTCCATTACGCTGCGCGGAAAGTTGCAGATTTCGGCATCCGTCGCCGTCTCGGCCGACAGGGCGCTCTCGGACACGAACGGCCGGCCGAGAAAATCCGGGGCGAACTGCAGTCCCACGATCTGCTGGCGACCGTCCGCCATCATCTTGGTGAGCTTCACCACGCCGCGGATGATGTTGGCGTAGCTCGATACCGTCTCGCCCTGGCCGACGACCTCGGTGCCGGCGTCAAGACGCCGGCGGGCGGAGTATTTGTTGAGCTCGCAGAGCTCGGCCGGCGTGAGCGTGCCGCAGACGCCGCCGTGGCGCGCCTCGCAGGCTCGGCAGGCGACCGGAATTTCGGCGATATGGATGTCCATGCGTCTGACTTCCATCGACTTGCCCTTTCGGCGTTCTGGTCCCGGACCCTTCAAATCGGCACGGACTCTACCTGTTGCAGCCTGTTGTTTACAGCGTTGCTTCGCGCGGCAAAATAACGCTTCCTGTCAATTGACAAACGTTAGGGTGAATGCACCGCATTTCGCTTGATCAAAATCAATTCGTCTGACGGTCCCCCACGATAACGCTGAAAAATACAGGAGACCGCTATGGACCAGACGCTCATCGAGAGGCTTGCCACACCCGTTCCGCGTTATACCAGCTATCCGACGGCACCGCATTTCCACGACGGTGTCGGGTCGGAGACCTATGAAGACTGGCTCGCGCGGATCGACGCCGACGCAGCCCTGTCGCTCTACGCCCACGTTCCCTACTGCGATCGGCTCTGCTGGTTCTGTGCCTGCCACACCCGGCAGTCGCTGCGCTACGAACCGGTCAAGGCCTATGTCGAAGGGCTCTGCCGCGAAATCGAGCTGGTCGGCGGCCATCTTGCGGGGCGCGGCCGCGTGACGGCGCTGCATCTCGGCGGCGGCTCGCCCACCATGCTGCGGCCCGACGACATGATCGCTCTCCGACGGGAGATCGACCGCCGCTTCACCTGGGCGGAGCGGCCGGAGATCAGCGTGGAGATGGACCCGAACGACCTCGACGGAGCCCGCCACGACGCGCTTGCGGCGATCGGCCTGACACGCGCGAGCCTCGGCATCCAGGATTTCGATCCCGTCGTGCAGAAGGCGATCAACCGCCTGCAGACCTTCGAGCAGACGCGGGCGGTCGTGGAAGCATGCCGCGCCAGGGCCGTCCGCTCCGTCAATTGCGATGTGCTCTACGGCCTGCCGCACCAGACCACCGAATCGCTGGAAGCGACGATGACGGCAGTGCTGTCGCTGCGGCCCGACCGGATCGCGTTGTTCGGTTATGCGCACGTGCCCTGGATGAAGAAGCACCAGACGATGATCGACCCGGCGGCGCTGCCCTCGGTCACGGCACGCTTCGAGCAGATGCGCCACGCGGCGGGAATGCTGCTCGCCGCCGGCTACACGGCGATCGGCATCGATCATTTCGCGCTGCCCGGCGACGGCCTCGCGGCGGCGGCGCGCGGCAACCGGCTCAACCGCAATTTCCAGGGCTATACGGAGGATACGGCCGAATGCCTGATCGGGCTCGGCGCGTCAGCGATCGGCCGGGTGCCGCAGGGCTATACCCAGAACATGCCGGCGACGGGGGAATATCTGCGCAGGGTCCGGGCCGGCGTGCTGCCGACGGTTCGCGGCTATGCGCTGACGGACGAGGACCGGGCGCGCGCCTGGATCATCAGCCGCATCATGTGCGACTTCGGCTTCAGCCTGCGGGAACTCTGCACCCGGTTTCCGGATCATGCGGCGACCCTTCTCAAGGAAACGCATCAGGTCGCGGCCCGCGACCGCGACGGTCTTGTCGCCGTCGGCAACGGTCGGTTCCGACTGCGCGCTGCCGGGCGGCCCTTTGCCCGGGCCATCGCTGCGGCCTTCGACGGCTTCCTCTCCGGCGGCGGCGGGCGCCACTCGCTCGCCGTCTAAAGCGCGTCGCGGCCGGAAATCCGGCATTTCGAGGCCCTTGCCGGGCCGGATGATGTTTGCGCAACACCCTGTTGCCAAAATGCAGCAGCGGCGGAGTGCGGCCATTGGCAATTCCGCCTTATTTCCTTATAGGATCGCGCGACCCAAGATTTCATGAGGTAATAGCGTGACTGCTACATTCGACAAGGTGGCCGACATCATCGCCGAAACGAGCGAGATCGACCGTGACACGATCACTCCCGAAAGCCATACGATCGACGATCTCGGCATCGACAGCCTGGACTTCCTCGACATCGTCTTCGCGATCGACAAGGAGTTCGGCATCAAGATCCCGCTCGAGCAGTGGACGCAGGAAGTCAACGAAGGCAAGGTTTCGACGGAGGAGTATTTCGTCCTCAAGAACCTCTGCGCCAAGATCGACGAACTGCGCGCCGCCAAGGCCTGATCGCCGGGCGGCATGTCCACCCGGTCCGGATGCCGTTGCGCCGACCCATCGCGGCGCCTACATACGGACAGCACTTTGGGCCTGCCAGACCCGGCAGGCCTTTCCCTTTTCCGGTCCGCCGGAGGCCATTCTGAAATGCTGCTTGAATATTTCCAGATGATTGACCGCGTCGAGACGATCGACGCCGAGCGCAGGACGCTCACCGCCCGTTCCGTCGTCCCGGCGAAAAGCCCGGTCTTCGAGGGCCATTTTCCCGGCATGCCGCTCGTTCCGGGCGTGCTGCTGATCGAGACGATGGCGCAGGCCTCCGGCTTCCTCGTGCTCGCCGCGACCGATTTTGCCGCCATGCCCTTCCTGATGTCCGTCGACGGCGCCAAGATGCGCACCTTCGTCGAGCCGGACGCGGTGCTCGACATCGAGGCGGTGCTCGAACACGATGGCTCGGGCTATGCCGTGACGAAGGCGAGGATCACGTCGGACGGCAAGAAGGTCTGCGACGCGCAGCTCAAGTTGCGCACGATGCCTTTCGCCGAGGTGCCGCTCGCCGGGATCGTGCGCAAGCGGGCCGGCGAAGTCGGGCTGATGGATGCGATGGCCGCAACGGCCAGGGGAGCTTGAGAATGGCGAAAGCTGCAAACGACGTCGTCGTCACGGGGATCGGCATCGTGACCTGCCAGGGGGTCGGCACGGAGCCGCATCTCGCGATGCTGACGGGAGCCGAGGCGCTGCAGACGCGCGTCGACACGGAACGCTTCGCCCCCTATCCGGTGCACCCGATGCCGGAGATCGACTGGTCCCGGCAGATCGCCAAGCGCGGCGACCAGCGGCAGATGGAGAACTGGCAGCGACTCGGCGTCTTCACGGCCGGCCT
>NZ_JAKGBU010000035.1:34852-47547 GCF_021555155.1 Rhizobium alarense | reverse complement strand
AACAACCCATCCAATCAGGAAACCTCAGAGCGAGTGCATCCGTCGCCAGCAGCGCCGCCGCCCTCGTTGGTGAGCGGTATATAGTTCGGGCCCGGCGGCGAAGTCAACGGCCATTTCGAAAAAATATCGAACTTTTTTCCGGGTGACAAAACGTTAATCATAGCCCCGATACGGCCGGTGTGTTTGACGAATTGCGGGGAAAACCGCGCGTGCCACCCTTGACACGTCCGGACGGCAAATGGCGCCGGCGAGCTCGTCGCGCAGCGCTTCGGTCAGGCCCGGCCAGCTCAGTCCTTGATCTTCAGCGCCGACATGATGCGCTCGAGATAGCCGAGCAGCAGCGCCGAAATCACGAAGGCGAGATGCATGACGGTCAGCCACATGAGCTTCGCATCGGTATATTGCTGGGCATTCAGAAAGATCTGCAGCAGATGGATCGAGGAGATCGCGACGATCGAGGACGCGACCTTGATCTTCAGACTGCCGGAATCGAGCTTGCCGAGAAACGAAACGTCCTTTTCGGCCTCATCGAAACGGCTGACGAAATTCTCGTAGCCGGCGATCATCACCATGAGGATGAGGCTTGCGACCAGCGCGGCATCGATCAGCCCGAGCATGGCGAGGATCATTTCGGCCTCGTCATAGGTGAAGACGTTCGTGGCGACCTTGAGGAACTTGTAGAGGAAGGAAACCGCATAGACGAGCAGCGCCGCGACGAGGCCGAGATAGAAGACGATCAGGATCCAGCGGCTCGACAGGATGATGCGTTCGACGAGAAGCTCGAGGGATTTCATGGGGTCTCCGTTCCAGTGACGCCGGGTTCGAGCATTTCCGGCGAAAGCGGGATCCCGGAAATACTCCAGAATTCTGTTTTTCCCGCATTGTCCGGCGCCGAAGCGATTCCGCTTCGGCTGGAAATGCTCCGGCCTCTGAATAACCAATGGCCCGTTCAGCGGCAAGCATCCGGCAGCAGGGCGCCGATCATCGCGACGAAGGCGGATCCCGCCTCGGCCAGCGGCCCGCTGTTGTCGAAGGTCGCAACGGGGCAGCCGGGTCGAAAGGCCTTCGGCCGGCGTGCGAGCCGGGCCTCTATCTCCTCGCGGCTTTCGCGGCCGCGGCCGGCAAGGCGGTCCGCCAGCACGTCGGCGCGCGCGGTGACCAGCGCGACATGCAGGCGCGGAACCGCCGCCTCGAAGCGCGGCAGCGCCGAACGGCTGCCGTTGACGACGACCACGCTGCCGTCCGCCATGGCCGCGAGCGCCGAGCGCGGGATGCCGTAGCTCAGGCCGTGCGCCTCCCACCAGACGCAGAAGGCGCCCTCGTCCCGCATCCGCGCGAAAGTCGGCGGATCGACGCCCTCGTGCGCCTCGCCGCCGGCATCGGCCGGACGCGTGATGACGCGCCGCGCGAAGACGACGCGGCCGTCTTCGCCAAGGGCCTTCGCGGCAAAGGACATGACGGAATCCTTGCCGGCGCCGCTTGGTCCGACCACGACGACCATCGCCCCGCCGGCACCAGGGACCGCGGCGACGGGCGGCCTGGCGATCGCGTCCATCCCGGTCATGCCACCCGCATTCCCTGGCGCCAGACAGAACGGACGACCGGCACGCCGCTCTCGCGGCGCACGCGCACGAGATCGGCGCGCAGCGCCGGCGCGATGCGGCCCCGGTCGTCGAGACCGACGGTCTTCGCCGGCGTCGCCGAGACCATGGCAATCGCCTCGGACAGGCTGATGCCTTCCATCTCGTCGGCGAGGATGAAGGGGGCATGGATGAGGCTCAGCGGCACGTAGTCGGAGGACAGCACGTCGAGCACGCCCATCGCCGCGAGATCGCGGGCCGCGATGTTACCCGAATGGGACTTGCCGCGCACGATGTTCGGCGCGCCCATCAGCACGCTCATGCCGGCGACGTGCGACGCCTTCGCCGCATCGAGGCTCGTCGGGAACTCCGCAAGCCGGATGCCGTAGCCGATCGCCTCCTCGACATGGTCGAGCGTCGCGTCGTCATGGCTCGCGACGGCGATGCCCCGCGCGGCGCAGGAGGCGACGATGGCGTCGCGATGCGGCTTCGCGTAGCGCGCCGAAAGCTCCTGCTGGCGCCTGCAGAATTCGGCGAAGGCCTCGTCCGAGAGGCCGCGCTTGGTCTTGTAGTAGAGCGTGTACTGTTCCATGGTCTGGAACTGCCGCTGGCCCGGCGCATGGTCCATCAGCGAGACGAGGCGGACCTGGGGATCGTTCTCGAATTCGTGGAAATGATCCATCACGTTGTCGGTCGACACTTCGCAGCGCAGGTGAATCAGGTGATCGGCCCTAAGCCGGTCCTCGCATCCCGCTTTCGCCAGCGCATCGGCCATAGCCCGCATCTCGCCCTGCTCGAAGCCACCGTCCTCATCCGAGCCCATGCGCAGGCAGTCGAAGACCGTGGTGATGCCGGAGGTCACGACCTGCGCGTCATGGGCCTGAATCGCCGCCATCTTTTCCCAACGCACGCCGGGGCGCGGCGAATAATGCGCCTCGAGATGGTCTGTATGGAGTTCGACGAGGCCCGGGATCAGGAAGTCGCCGCCCATGTCCTCGCCGGCCGTCGTCGGCCGATCGGCGATCTCGGCGATCACGCCGTCGCGCACGAGGACCGCACCGTGGACCACGCCGTCCTCCAGCACGATCCGGGCATTGGTGAGCGTCAATTCGGTCGTCATGTCAGGCCGTCTTTCGGTTGGCTGCTCCGCCCAGCGGGAAGCGGGCGAGCGGGAAGAGGGAATGAACGGTAAAGTCCGCGCCGCGCGAGGATTCGCGGAAGAGCGCCAGGCCGCCGACCGGCAGCGACGGGCCGTCGTGTTCGGCAAAGTGGACGCGCAGCGCGCGCTCCACGGCCGGCGCATCGCCTGCGGGCACAGGGCCGGTCAGGGTCATGTGGAAGCGGAAGCTGTCGAACACATAGGGATAGCCCCACTGGACGAGGTTCTGGCGCTCGTCGCTCGTCAACCGGTCGGGCCTGCGGCGCGCGATGTCGGCCGAGGACAGCGGCGCCCGGAAGCGTTCGAAGCGGCGCACGACCTCCGCAGCGAAGGCCTGCAGAGGCGGACAATCCTGCCCCGGCACGAGGGCGAAGAACGAGCCGAGGCGACCAATTGCCAGGTCCGGGATCTCGAAGCGTTCCGTCTCACCGACGAAACGGACGATCTCGGCGACCAGTTCGGCCTCCGTGGTTCCCGGCGCCAGTTCGAAGGGCGCCTTCAGCGTCGCATGAAAGCCGTAGCGGCGCGGGTCGGCGGTCAGCGCGGCAAACGCGGAAGCGTCGAATCCCTCGACCGCCGGCTGTTGCAGGGCAGCGCCCGTGAACGCGTTCCGGCCCAGCCAGCGCGACGCCCTGATCGTCAGCGCGTCGCTTGCGGGCGGGGTGAAATAGAGGCCATATCGCAACGTGTCATTCCCATTTCGTAAGACGGCGCCGGAGGCGGCAGCCGTCCCAGCATCAACCGGATTCGTGTGGCAGCATCATGCCACGCCGGCGCATTATTCCAACGGCCTCAATGCGGCTTCTGCCCCATCAGCCGGGACCGTAGCGCATTGGAGATCCCGTCGAAGACGAAGACCACCATCAGGATCAGCAGGACCATATAGGCGACGTTCTCCCAGTCCGAATTGGTCCGCATCGCTTCCCAGAGCTTCAGGCCGATGCCGCCGGCGCCGACCGCACCGATGATCGTCGCCGATCGGGTGTTGGATTCCCAGAAATAGAGTGCCTGGCTGGCAAACAGCGGCGCGACCTGCGGAAGGACGCCGAAGCGCTGGACCGCGACCGGCGGCGCGCCGACGGACTTCACGCCTTCGCGCTGCTTGTCGTCGATGTTTTCCAGTGCTTCGGAGTACAATTTTCCGAGCGTGCCCGTGTCCGTGAAGAAGATCGCCGACATGCCGGCAAGCGGTCCGGGGCCGAAGGCACGGGTGAAAAACAGCGCCCAGATCAACATGTCGACCGAGCGCTGGAAGTCGAAGAAACGCTTGCAGATCTGGTTGACGACGCGGTTGCGCGTGATGTTGCGGGCGGCGATGAAGGACAGCGGGAAGGCCACCACCATGGCAAAAAGCGTGCCGACGAAAGCCATGACGATCGTCTGCAGCAGCTTCGTCCAGACGTCGAGATGCTGCCACTCGGCATTGTAGAGGATATTGCTCCAGGCAAGCGAGAGATTGGAGCGGTCCGGATCGAGGCGCCCGCCCCAGGCGATCAGGCCCAGCACCTCGCCGGCCGACCTTCCGAAGAACGGCGAATGCGCGTCGAAGAGAAAATTCTCCCAGCCGAGGAAACGCCTGCGGACAGCCACCTCGTCGGTGTCGATTTCGAGCCAGCCGGACAGGCCGAAGCTGACCGTGATCTTCTCGCCCGGGTGCCTCTGGACCGCCCAGCCGGGCAAGGTGTCCTGGAGAGCGATGACCGCGCCGTCGGCGATGCGCGCGCGCAGTTCCTCCGCGCCGCGATAGACCGTCGCCTCGCCCGGTGTCACCACGACACGGTCGGTGGCGTTCAAGGCGATCTCGGCGCGCGTTACGACGTCCTGCGTGACGGTCTCGCTGCCGGCAGCGGCCTCCTCCGTCGTGCCGGTCTCCGGGGAACCGCTTGTCGCGGCGCCCGGCGCCATGAAGCTGAAGCCGTCGTCCTTCTTCGCGGTTTGCGCGGACGGCGTCTCGATCGTGCGGGTCATCGTCGCCCGCTCCAGCGTCACCCAGTCCGGATCGGGATTGGGGCCGAGGGGATCGAAACGCGGGTAGCTGATATGCATGGCGCCGTCCGGATCCATCTCGATCTCGGGTCGCACTTCGTAGGATACCCAGTCCGCCAGGTAGGTGCCGGCGATCGACCAGTTGGCGCGGTAGAGCACATCGCCGATCGCAAAGAACCACCAGCAATAGAGGCTGTAGAGAAGCGTCGCCGCGATGAGAAGCGGCATGCGGAAACGCGACCAGACGGAGCGCTGGAAGACGGCGGGATGGCGGGAGGCGATCGCGTCCATTTCGGCCGGGTGCAACTTGGTCATAACGATCCCCTACTGCGCGAGCTGGAAGGCCTGGTTTCCGACAAGGCGACGGCGGAGCCAGGCCGAGAACTGGTCGACGGCGACGATGGTGCAGAAGAGCAAGAGCACGATCGCCAGCGTCTTGGCTTCATGCCCCTGCCCGATCGACAGCCGCAGCAGTTCGCCGATGCCGCCGCCGCCGACGGCACCGATGATCGTCGAGGCGCGCACGTTGATTTCCAGCCGCAGCAGGAAGTAGCTCATGAAGTTCGGCATCACCTGCGGCACGATGCCGAACCAAACCCGCTCCACCCAGTTGCCGCCGGCAGCCCGCAGGCCCTCCTCCGCCTTCATGTCGGCATTTTCGACGACCTCGAAGAACATCTTTCCGAGCGCCCCGACCGTATGGATCGAGACCGCAATGACGGCCGGGATCGGCCCGAGCGACAGGATGGCGAGGAAGAAGCCTGCCAGCACCACCTCCGGAAAGGCGCGCAGGATTTCCATGAGACGGCGCACCGTGCCGCGGATCCAGGGATTGGGCATCAGGTTGCGGGCGGCCAGAAAACACAACAGGAAGCCCAGGCCCAGCCCGATGAGCGTGGAGAGCAGCGCGATGTTCAGCGTCTCGAGCATCTTGTAGAAATATTCCGGCACGTAGAGGCTCTCGGTGATGTAGAGCCGCCCCTCCGGGTAGTTGTACTTGAAGCTGCCATCGTCATAGGGCGACGGCAGGTCGAACAGCGCGCGGACGACCTCCATGCCGTCGCGCGGGATGAGGTCGTGGAAGAAGTCGAAGAAATACGGCAGGCGGTCGAAGAATTTGCCGGCGTTGGTTTCATTGGCGAACCAGAGCGAGCCGGACACCGCGATCAGCAGGATGGCGAGGCCGATAAAGCTGTAGGTGCGGCGGCGTGAGGCGAGTTCCTGCCAATGCTGTTCGATCAGGGCGCCGCGAGGGCTGAAGGCCTGCGAAGATGTCTGTGCCGCCATGGCGCTGTCGCCTCGTGGTCCCACCCGTAGAGGGTTTGGTCAAAATGGACAGGGCGCCGGCGAGGATTGCCGGCGCCCTGCCGTGGATTGGCAATCAGCCGCCGATCGTTGCCTTGCGGGCGTCGATGATCGGCTTGTAGAAGTCGACATTGACTTCGACATAGCCGGTGAAGTCGCCGCCCTGAATGGCGGAGAAGCAGGCGGCGTCCGTCTTCGGCAGATCCATCATGAACTGCTTGAACTTGGTCTTCATGTCGTCGTTCATCGACGCGCGAACGACGATCGGGCCGTTCGGGATCAGCGGCGACTTCCAGAGCTCGACGAGGTCGTTCATGTCGAGAATGCCCTTGTCGACCATCTTGCGCAGATTGCCGGACGTGTAGCCGTCCTTGAACTCGCCGACGCCCGAACCCCAGGTCGTACCGGCATCGAACGTGCCCTTGACGACTTCGAGGACGAGGTTTTCATGACCGCCGCCAAAGCCTGTCTCGCCGAAGAATTCCTTGATCGGACCGCCGACAGCTTCCGGCAGCGTGACGAGCGGAACGAGGTAGCCGGAGGTGGAGTCCGGATCGGCGAAGCCGAGCTTCTTGCCCTTCAGGTCTTCGATCTTGGTGATGCCCGAATCCTTGCGGGCGACCATGATCGAGTGGTAGCCGGTCGAACCGTCGGTCTGGACCGTCGTCAGGATCGGCTCGACGGCTTCGGCATTCTCCAGATAGATCTTGGCGTAGCCCGACGCGCCGAGTTCGGCATAGTCGAGCGTGCCGCCCAGCAGGCCCTGGATGACGCCGTCATAGTCGGCGGCCGGGAAGAAGGAGACCTTCTCGACGCCGAGCGTTTCCTTGAGGTGGCCTTCCATGCACTGGAAGTTGCGCAGGCGGTCGGCTTCGTTTTCGCCGCCGAGGATGCCGACACGGAATTCCTTCAGGTCTTCCGCCTGAACATGGCCGGCGAGCGCGATCAGCGCAACGGCGCCGAGAAGAGCTTTCTTCAACATAAATCCGTTCTCCTGTTTGACCGGCTCCGCCGGCTCGTGGGAAGTCTGCAGCCCTTGACGCGGGCCGTTCGATCCTGGCGGCGTCAGATGCCGGCCAATGCCAGCGGCGTCGGGCTGGCGGATTTCCTGGCATTGTCCTGCCGCGCCGCATGTGTGCCGATGGCGGTGGACGTCATGGTCTCGTCGATCTCGTTGCCGTCGGAATCGGTGCCGTAGATCGTGCGAACTGCATCCGCGTCGAGTTCGCGGGGCGAGCCATCGAAGACGACCTTGCCGGCCGCCATGCCGATGATGCGCTCGCAGTAGTTCCGGGCCGTGTCGAGCGTGTGCAGGTTGGTGACGACGGTGATGCCTTCGCGCTCGTTGATGTCGCGCAGCGCATCCATGACGATCTTGGCGTTCAACGGATCGAGCGAGGCGATCGGCTCGTCGGCGAGGACCATTTTCGGCTCCTGCATCAGGGCACGGGCAATCGCGACGCGCTGCTGCTGGCCGCCCGACAGCGTGCCGGCCATCTGGAGCGCCGTCTGCTCGATGCCGAGACGCTCGAGCGCGGCGATCGCCATGATGCGCTCGTCGCGGGTGAACATGTTCAGCATGCTGAGCACGGTCGAACGGTGGTTCAGGCGGCCGAGCAGAACGTTGGTCAAGACGTCGAGACGCGGCACCAGGTTGAACTGCTGGAAGATCATGGCGCAGTCGCGCTGCCAGTTGCGCAACGCGGCCCCCGAAAGCGCGGACACCTCGACATCGCCGAAATGGATCGAGCCTTCGCTCGGATCGACAAGGCGGTTGATCATGCGCAGCAGGGTCGATTTGCCAGCGCCCGAGCGACCGATGACGCCGACCATCTGGCCCTGCGGAATGTCGAAATTCACCGCGTCTACGGCAGCATGCTTTCCGAACCGGCGAGTCACGTTCTTCAGGCGAAACATGGCATCCCTTTCGAGGCGTTCAGTCATACAGCGTTGAAGGGGCAATAGCGGCAGTTCGTGAATGTGGAATGTCAGATCGACGTTGCTTTTGTGACAGTCCACATGTCTGTTTTTTCAGACATTTCGGCGCTCAACACTTCTTCGTAACGAGTGACGAACGCTTCCGCGTCCAGCACGCGAAAATCGTCGAGCGCCGCGCGCAACCGGGCGTGGTTCCAGTCCCACCATGCAAGGCGATCCATGCGTTCGCCGATCCCCGGACCGAAGCGGTCGCGGATGCGCTTGGCCGGGACCCCGCCGACGATCGTGTAGGGTGCCACGTCTTTGGTGACGACGGCGCCGGAGCCGATAACGGCACCGTTGCCGACGGTCACACCGGGCAGGATCGTCGCGCCGTGGCCGATCCAGACGTCGTGGCCTATGACGACGCGATTGCCGCGCCGCCATTCGAAGAAATCCGCCTCGTCGTCGGCATCCGGCCAATAGTCGCCGGCGCGGTAGGTGAAATGATGCAGCGTCGCGCGCCATGTCGGATGGTTGGTGGCGTTGATCCTGACGGCAGCGGCTATGTTGGCGAACTTGCCGATCGTGGCGCACCAGACCTGGCTGCCGCGCTCGATATAGGAATAGTCGTCCATCTCAAGCTCGGAAATCCGGCAGGCCTCGCCGATCTCGGTGTATTTGCCCAGGCGGCTGTCGGCGACCGTCGCGGTCGGGTGGATCAACGGCGCTTCCGACAGCTTGGTCATGCGGCAGCCTTCCGCGGCGAGAAGGCGGAGACATCGACGATGCGGTCGGCGACCTTTTCGCGCACGTCCTCGTCGTGGAAGATGCCGAGCAGCGCCGCGCCCTTCGCCTTCTTCTCCTTAATCATCGACACAACGACCGCGCGGTTCCTGGCGTCGAGCGAGGCCGTCGGCTCGTCGAGCAGCAGGATGCGATGGTCGGTGATGAAGCCGCGGGCGATGTTGACGCGCTGCTGCTCGCCGCCGGAAAAGGTGGCCGGCGGCAACTGCCAGAGCTGGTGCGGCAGGTTGAGGCGGGCGAGCATCGCTTCCGCCGCGTCCCGCGCCTCCGCCGGGTCCGTGCCGCGTGCCGTCAGCGGTTCGGCCACCACATCGACGGCGGCGACGCGCGGCACGGTGCGCAGGAACTGGCTGACATAGCCGAGCGTCACCCGGCGCACGGCAAGGACGGTACGTGGGTCGGCCGTGGCGAGATCGACCAGCCGGCCTTCGTGCTCGACGAGGATCTGCCCCTCGTCCACGCCGTAATTGCCATAGACCATCTTCAGCAACGAACTCTTGCCGATGCCGGATGGCCCGCCCAGCACGACGCATTCGCCGGCCTTGACCGAGAAGGTGACGTCGGAAACGACCGGGAGGCGGATGCCGTCGCGCAGATGCATTGTGAAGCTTTTCGCGACTTCGGAAACGACGAGGGGTGTCGGCATGGTCACACCTGCAGGATGGAGGAAACGAGAAGCTGGGTGTAGGGCGCGCGCGGATCGTCAAGCACCCGGTCGGTGAGGCCCTCCTCGATGACGAGACCGTCCTTCATCACCATCATGCGGTGCGACAGAAGCCGGGCGACCGCAAGGTCATGCGTGACGACGATCGCCGAGAGACCGAGGTCCTGCACGAGGCCGCGCAGCAGGTCGAGCAGGCGGGCCTGCACCGAGACGTCGAGGCCGCCGGTCGGCTCGTCCATGAAGACGAGGCGCGGCGACGTCACCAGGTTGCGCGCGATCTGGAGACGCTGGCGCATGCCGCCGGAAAAGGCGCGCGGCTGGTCGTCGATGCGGTCGAAGCCGATCTCCACCCGGCCGAGCCAGTCGCCGGCCGTCTCGCGGATACGGCCGTAGTGCCGGTCGCCGACCGCCATCAGGCGCTCGCCGACATTGGCGCCGGCCGACACCGTCATGCGCAGTCCGTCGGCCGGGTTCTGGTGCACGAAGCCCCAGTCGGTGCGCATGAGGAAGCGCCTCTCGGCCTCGGACATGCGGGCAAGGTCGCGCATCTGGCCGTCGCGCATCCGGTATTCGACCGTGCCCGAACTCGCCATCAGGCGGGTGGCCAGGCAGTTGAGCAGCGTCGTCTTGCCCGAGCCGGATTCGCCGACGATTGCCAGGACCTCGCCCGGCCAGAGATCGAAGGAGACGTTGCGGCAGCCGGTTCTCGCCCCGTAGAATTTCGAGACGTCACGGACTTTCAGAAGCGGTGCGTCGGTCATTCTGCGGCGTCCTTCGTCTCGGCGAGCATCGCGCCGCGGTGGCCGTGGGTGCGCCGGTCCTCGCAATGATCTGTGTCGGAGCAGACGAACATGCGCCCGCCCCTGTCGTCGAGCACGACCTCGTCGAGATAGACATGCTCGGCGCCGCAGAGCGCACAGGGCTTGTCGAAGGTCTGGACCTCGAAGGGGTGATCCTCGAAGTCGAGGCTGACGACATCGGTATAGGGTGGGACGGCGTAGATGCGCTTTTCGCGGCCGGCCCCGAACAACTGGAGCGCTTCCGACATGTGCATCTTCGGATTGTCGAATTTCGGCGTCGGCGACGGATCCATGACGTAGCGCCCCTCGACCTTCACCGGATAGGCATAGGTCGTCGCGATATGGCCGTTGCGGGCGATGTCCTCGTAGAGCTTCACATGCATGAGGCCGTATTCCTCCAGCGCGTGCATCTTGCGGGTCTCGGTCTCGCGCGGCTCGAGGAAGCGGAGCGGCTCGGGGATCGGCACCTGGTAGACCAGCGTCTGGCCCGCCTTGAGCTTTTCTTCCGGAATGCGGTGGCGGGTCTGGATGATCGTCGCCTCGCGGGTCTTCGTCGTCACCGCGACATTGGCGACCTTCTGGAAGAAGGCACGGATGGAAACGGCGTTCGTCGTGTCGTCGGCGCCCTGGTCGATGACCTTCAGCACATCGTCCGGCCCGAGGATCGCCGCCGTCACCTGCACGCCGCCGGTGCCCCAGCCATAGGGCATCGGCATTTCCCGGGAGGCGAACGGCACCTGATAGCCAGGGATCGCGATCGCCTTCAGGATCGCCCGGCGGATCATGCGTTTCGTCTGTTCGTCGAGATAGGCGAAGTTGTAGGTTGCAAGGTCACGTGCTGCCGTATTCATTCTGCGGCCTCCGCAATGTCGGTGTCGGGAGTCTCGCCACGCACCGCCTCGTGTTCGCGGCGCATGCGGCGGACGAGCTCGAGTTCGGCCTGGAAATCCACGTAATGCGGCAGTTTCAGGTGCTCGACGAAACCGGTCGCCTGCACATTGTCGGAATGGGAGATGACGAATTCCTCGTCCTGCGCCGGGGCAACCACGTCCTCGCCGAACTCCCCTGCCCTCAGCGCCCGGTCGACGAGCGACATGGCCATGGCCTTGCGTTCGCTCTGACCGAAGACGAGGCCATAACCGCGGGTGAACTGCGGCGGGCTCTTCGCCGAGCCCTTGAACTGGTTGATCATCTGGCATTCGGTGACGCGGATGCGGCCGAGCGACACGGCGAAACCGAGTTCGGGCAGGTCGAGTTCGATCTCCACCTCACCGACGCGGATTTCCCCGACGAAGGGATGGGTGCGGGCGTAACCGCGCTGCGTCGAATAGCCGAGCGCCAGCAGGAAGCCCTCGTCGCCGCGCGCGAGCGCCTGGAGCCTGAGATCCCGCTCCATCGGGAATTCGAGCGGTTCGCGGGTCAGGTCGCCCGGCACATGGCCGGCCGGCAGATCGCCATCGGACTCGACGAGCCCCTCACCCGCCAGGATGTCGGAGACGCGCATGACGGCTTCGCCGGCATCCTCGCGCTCGACGGGTGCATCGACCGCCTCGTCGGCAAGCAGCGACGGGTCGAGCAGCCGGTGGGTGTAGTCGAAGGTCGGGCCGAGCAACTGGCCACCCGGCAGATCCTTGTAGGTCGCTGACACCCGGCGCTCGATCCGCATCGAGCCGGTCTCGATCGGCTTCGAATAACCGAAACGCGGCAGCGTCGTGCGATAGGCGCGCAGGATGAAAATCGCTTCGATCATGTCGCCCCGCGCCTGCCGAACGGCAAGAGCTGCAAGGTCGCGGTCATGGAGCGAAGCCTCGGCCATGACGCGGTCGACGGCCAGGCCGAGCTGCGCGACGATCTGATCGATGCCGATCGCGGGAAGCGACCGGTCACCGCGGCGACGGTCGGCGAGCAGGCGGTGGGCATTGGCGATGGCGGCTTCCCCGCCCTTGACGGCCACATACATGGGTCAGCCCTCCTTGCGCGCGATGGCGGTTGTCCGCGGCAGGCAGACGATCTCGCCACCCGAAACCAGAATAAGGTCGATGCCGCGCGGGAACAGCCGCCGGTTCTCGGCCCAGAGCGCGAGAAACGCGTCCGGGAGGCCGCGCGGCGAGATGGCCGTCCGTCCGTCGATGCCGGGACCCGTCAGCACGAGCGGATCGCCGCCGGCAAGCGCGGGAACCTCGACGACCAGCGTCGTCGACCGGTCGGGATAGTCCTGGCTGCCGGCCGCGAAGGTGCTGAACGCCGGCGTCGGAGCCGCAAGTTCCACGAAGGCGAAGCTTGCGGCAAGCCGGTCGTCGGTCACGGTCGCACCGGTGTGAAAAGCCAGCCATTCGCGCAGCGGCGACCTGGCGAGCGCCGGCGTCAGCCAGACCGGCGTATCGTGGTCGCACAGCGCGAGCGCGAGCGCGCCGGCCGTCGCGCCGAGCGGCGCCGGCGGCGTGGCAAGCGGCGCGACAGGGCCGATCGTACCGGGT
>NZ_JAKGBU010000035.1:32255-34752 GCF_021555155.1 Rhizobium alarense | reverse complement strand
GCGCGAGCGCGCCGGCCGTCGCGCCGAGCGGCGCCGGCGGCGTGGCAAGCGGCGCGACAGGGCCGATCGTACCGGGTCGCGCCATGCAATCCATTACGGTCCGGAAAACAGCCTGGGCATCGAACACCGGAGAGGCGAAGGCGCCGGTGAACACCTGCTGCTGGACGCCCATCAATCCTCTCCCCTGACCATCGTGAAGAAGTCGACGCGGGTCGCGGCTGTCTCCCGGGCGCTCCGGGCGTCCTCTTCGGCGATCCGCCGCGCCACATGTTCGACGAGACGCGCGGCATGTCCCGCATGGACGGCATCCTGCATCAGCGCGTCGAAGATCGCAGCCAGGCGCGCCCGTTCTATGTCGGTGCCGAGCACCTGGCCGTGGCCAATCGTACCGTCCTGCAGCCGGACGCTGGCCCGTGTCACGGTCGTCTCGCCGAGATTGAACGGCGAGCCGCCGCCGCCGATGCGGCCGCGCACCATCACGAGCCCGGTTTCAGGACCGCGCACCGGCGCGACGTCCGGCTTCGGCTCGATCACCTGCCAGGTCGCGCGCAACTCGCCAATGGTCGCCCTGGCGAGAAGCCCCATGGCCCGGCTGCGGTCCCCGTTGCCGGCGGACCGTGACGAAATATCGGGCATTGCCAGATCTCCAAATGTCTATTAATCTAGATAACTATACATCTGATACTTTCCTCCTAAGCCGCGAGCGTGACAAGCTGATGACGGGAACGAAATTGGTCGAGCGGCAGAGCGGAATTGCATTATGGCGACAGATTGCCGATCGCATGCGCCTGTCGATCAACAACGGCGAGTTCGACGGAACGGGCATGATGCCGCCGGAAAAGACGCTTGCCGAACGTTTCGGGGTCAATCGCCACACGGTGCGAAGCGCGCTCGCTGCTCTGGCCGACGAAGGCATCGTTCGTCCGCTTCAGGGCATCGGAACACGGATCGAGCGGCGCGACCGGCTCAGTTTTCCGATCGCCCGGCGCACGCGCTTCTCGCAAGGGCTGGGCGGCCAGGCGCGCGAACTCGACGGCAAGCTGATCGGCTGGCGTGAACAGACGGCGGGGCAAACGGTTGCAGAGGGTCTCGCTATCACACCGGATTCCCGCTGCATCTGCCTGGAGACCCTGCACAGCGCGGACGGCCGTCCGGTGTCGCGGGCAACGAATTATTTTCCCGCCGATCGTTTCGCAGCGATTGCCGAAGAGTACCGGACGCATCGCTCGATTACCAAGGCGCTTGCCGCCTCGGGTGTCGCCGACTATGTGCGCCGCTCGACGGAAATCTCGGCGGCCCATGCCGGAGGCGAGGATCTCGCGGACCTGCGCCTTTCGCCGGGCGCAATCCTTCTCGTCACGATTGCGGTCAATGTCGACATGGACGGTGTTCCGATCCAGTACGCCCGTACGCGCTTTGCGGCGGATCGCGTGAAATTCACCGTGGACACCTGAACGAAAATGGGGCGGCCCGATGGTGCCGCCCCTGGATACAAGACGCTGCCCGTCGGTCAGGCGCGCCGGAAAAGGCCGGCGATGAGCGAGATAACCAGCAGGGCGAGGAAGATGAAGAACAGAATCTGCGCAATGCCGGCAGATGCGCCGGCGATGCCGCCAAAACCGAACAGGCCGGCGACGATCGCAATCACCATGAAGACGAGAGCATAATACAGCATCAGTGATGACTCCTTTGTTTTCCGTACTCCGTTGCCGGCTAAACAGGCGGATCGCCCTGAAGTTCCATCGCCCGCGATATTTTCGCCGGTCGCATGCTTTCATACGGATAGCCGACCCGTAGGCAGCAAAACGCCGCCGCGGCTTTCCTGCAGCGACGGCGTCAAAAAGTCGAAAGCCGGCAAGGCGATCAGTGACGGCGCTCCCATTCGTTGATCTGGCGTTCAGCCTCGTCCTTCGCAACACCGTAGCGCTGCTGGATCTTGCCGGAGAGCTCGACCCGGCGACCGTTGATCACGTCGAGGTCGTCGTCGGTCAGCTTGCCCCACTGGGCCTGCGCCTTGCCCTTGTATTCGTTCCACTTGCCTTCGATGATATCCCAGTTCATGAGTGTTTCCTTCCTTCGGCTGGACTTGCTCATGAGATAACCAGCCACCGGCGCGTTGGTTCCGCGCCCTCACACCGAAATGCGCATCACTGCTGGATGGCCGTCATCTTTGAGCCGGAGAGCGCGACTTCGGAGGCAACCGAGTCCCCCGCGGTGTTGCGGACGGAAACCACCAGGTGGCCGTCCTCCGCAAGATCCCAGCTGACCTCGACGTCCTCCTCGAACCAGCCGGGGTCGACCTCGGCGCAGGCCGCCTTGATGACGAGCCCCTTGCGCGCGGTATGGCCGATTGCCGCCGCCAGGTCCGCGCGGCATTCTTCAATCGTTTCATAACCGATCACCGGCGACGGCAGTTCCGTGCATTCGCCGGTGCCTTGTCCGCAGCCCACAAGCATCATGATCGCTGCCAGATGTTCCATTGCCTTTCTCCTTCGAG
>NZ_JAKGBU010000035.1:0-32155 GCF_021555155.1 Rhizobium alarense | reverse complement strand
AAACAAACGGCCGGGGCGGGGCAAAGTTCCCGAACGGGGCGGAACCGGCGGCGCTCCCCGCCCCGATATCCGCCGAGACCCGGCTTCGGCCGGAAATTTCCGGCAGCGGAACAATTGGCGCGGTCGCGCATTGTGACAGCGGTTTAATGCAGGTCTTGGGAGCTATCCATGCTGGGCACAGTTCTACTCATAATCCTCATCCTCCTGCTCATCGGAGCACTTCCGAACTGGGGTTACAGCCGCGGCTGGGGTTACGGACCGTCGGGCGGCCTCGGCCTGATCGTGATCATCCTGCTGATCCTGGTGCTCATGGGCCGCATTTAGCGATTTGAACATTTAAAGGGAGACAGACGACATGAGGCTCATCATCCTTGCGACAGCAGCGGCCGTGACCGCGCTCACGCTTTCCTCCTGTACGCGCACCGAGCGCGGCACAACGATCGGCGCCGCGTCCGGCGCAATCATCGGCGGTGCCGTCACAGGGGATGTCGGCGGTGCTGCCGCCGGCGCCGTCGTCGGCGGCGCCGCAGGCTACCTGATCAGCCGCGGCGACGACGGCCGGTGCGTCTATCGCGACCGCTACGGCCGGCGCTACACGGCTCCCTGCCGGTAAGAAACCCGACCGTGAAAAGGAGAAACGGGCCCGAGGCCCGTTTCTTTCGTGTTCTTTCCAAAGGCAGAGGCATGACTTCAACGCGGCGCGTTGGCGCGTCTTTCGGCTTCGTCGAGCTGTTCGAGGAGGTCGAGCAGGTGGTCGGGAACCGGTTCGGTTTCGACGGAATCGTAGAAGGAGCGGAGCTTGCGGCCGATCACGCCGGCCGGGTCGGCGGCAACCCTTGGCTTCCCTTTCGCCGACTGCATCGCACCTTTTCCAGCAGGCGACTTCATCTCAATGCGCTCTCTGCCATGCAGTTCATCTTCCTCTCGCCCCAAAGCCCATCTACGACGATTGGTCGAGCTTGACATCGAAATCGTTTCCGCTTGATGAATTTACAGGAAACGGTCCGACTACGGAACAAATTCGAGGAGAATTTTATGTCGCTTTCCACCCGTATTGCACCTCATCTTCCCTATTTGAGGCGCTTTTCGCGTGCCGTTACGGGTTCCCAGACATCCGGCGACGCCTATGTGGCGGCGATGCTTGAAGCGCTCGTCGCGGATATAACGCTTTACCCCCAGGGTTCAAATGATCGCATCGGCATTTTCCGGCTTTATTGCGCGCTCTTCGACACGATCCAGGTGACTTTGCCCCAGACGCAATCACCGTTCGGCTGGGAGCGTCAGGCCGCCGCCAACCTCGGCTATGTTGCGCCAGCGGCCCGCAAGGCATTCCTGCTCGTCGCGGTCGAAGGATTCGACCTCGCCGAGACCGCCGACATTCTGGATGTTCCGGAGGAGAAGCTCAAAGCGTTGCTCGACGAAGCCGCGCGCGACATCTCGCTCCAGGTGGCAACCGACGTCCTCATCATCGAGGACGAGCCTCTGATCGCCATGGATATCGAGGATATGGTGCGTGGCCTCGGCCACAGGGTGACGGGCATCGCCCGCACCCATGCCGAGGCAGTCGAGCTCTTCCGCCGGGATCCTCCGGGTCTTGTTCTCGCCGACATTCAGCTTGCCGACGGCAGCTCGGGCATCGACGCGGTCAACGAGATCCTCAAGAACAGCAGCGTGCCGGTGATCTTCATCACGGCCTTCCCGGAACGCCTGCTGACGGGCGAGAAACCCGAGCCGGCCTTCCTGGTCACCAAGCCGTTCAACCCCGAAATGGTAAAGGCGCTGATCAGCCAGGCCCTGTTCTTCGACGAACAGGCGCGTCTCGCCAAAAGCGCCTGACCGCACAGACGTTCGGAGAAGAGCGCCTGCTCATCGAGACGGGCGTTCGACCATGGGTTCATCGGGTGGAGACCGGCAGGCCCCGGTCGGAAGACCGGGGCCGTCGGGCGGAACCAGCGACAAGAGACCGAGCGCCACGAGCCCGGATAAAAGCCGAGGTCGATCACCAGACTGATGGCGGCAAACGCCGCCATCGGGGCGACCGGTAGATCGTTGCCGTGTCTCCTGTCGGGCCTGCCGACTGACCGCCGGAAAGCCCCGCAGGCTTCATCGCGCCGCTCACGCGGCGCGGCAAGGTGCGCGGACCGCGACACGCGGCCCACGCCCGGCCGAGTGCGTCATGCCTTCGCGGCGACGACAATGACTTCGACGAGATATTCCGGCGCGGCGAGCTTGGATTCGCCGGTGGCGCGGGCCGGCGTGTTGCCGGGCGACGCCCATGCATCCCAGACGGCGTTCATCTTGGCGAAATCGGCCATGTCCGCCAGCCAGATCTGCGCGGAGAGGATGCGGGACTTGTCGCTGCCGGCGAGCGCCAGCAGGCGGTCGACCTCGGCGAGGGCCTGCTCGGTCTGCTTGGCGACGTCGTGGCCGGGTTCGCCGACCTGGCCGGCCAGGTAGACGGTGTCGTTGTGGACAACGGCCTGGCTCATGCGCGGGCCGGTTTCGAAACGGGTGATGGTCATGGTGTTTTCCTGTCAGACTGCGCCGCTGGCGATGGGACCGCGTGCCCCTTTTCAGGCGCATGCGGGCGACGATGCCAGTGATCCTATACGATCCGCCGCCGCCGGATGCCAGCGCGAATTGCCGCCGGCCTCACATGCCCCAACGCAGCGCCGCCGTGCGCACCGGACTGTCCCAGAGCGCCTGCCGCCCAGCGCCGAGCCCGGTGAGCGTGACCGAAAGGCCGGCCATGTCCAGCGAGGTGACAAAGGTGCCGACGAGCGAGCGGGCGATCGAAAGCCTGCGCGGCCGGAGCGCGCGGCGGATCGCGTCATAGGCGACATAGAGCTCGGCAACAGGTGTCGCGCCGAAACCGTTCACCAGCAGGAGGAACGGCTGGTCCTTCGAAAACGGGGCACGGTCGAGAATCTCGGCGCAGAGCAGTTCGGCAAGCTCGTCCGCGCGCCGGAACGCCTGGCGCGAGCGGCCCGGCTCGCCATGAATGCCGACGCCCACTTCCATCTCGTCCGGCCCGAGGCTGAAGGTCTGACGCGCCGTATCCGGCACGGTCACCCCCTTGAGCGCGACCCCGATGGTGCGCGTGTTGTCCACGGCCGCGATACCGAGCGCCTTCAGCGCGGCGAGATCGGCACCGGCCTCCGCGGCGGCGCCGAGAATACGCTCGACGACCAAAGTGCCGGCGACCCCACGCCGACCGGAACTGCGGCCGCTCGACGTGGTGGCGACGTCGTCGTCGACGACCACCGTTTCGACCCGATGGCCCCGTGCCGTCGCCATTTCGGCAGCCATCTCGAAATTCATCACGTCGCCGTCGTAGTTCTTCACGACGAGTACGGCGCCGCCACCCGTGTCGCATTCGGCAATGGCAGCCAGGATCTGGTCCGGGGTCGGCGAGGTGAAGATATGGCCGGTGCAGGCGGCGTCCAGCATGCCGGTGCCGACGAGCCCCGTATGCATCGGCTCGTGGCCGGCGCCACCGCCGGAAATGACGGCCACCTTGCCCGGCGTGAGCGCGCGGCGGCGCACGAATTTCCGATCCGGCCCGAATGCGACGAGATCGTCATGCGCGGCGACGAAGCCGCTGAGCCCTTCGGCGACCATGTCCTCCGCCCGGTTCATGAACTTCTTCATCCCCAACCTCCCGGCCCCATCCTAGTCATGCCGGGCGAACTCCTCCAGTGACTCCTGACCGTCGACGGCCATCAGGTTCGAAATACATCGTCTCACCCGCCATCGCGCAGGACCGCCGACAGACGGGCGACGAAATCCGCCACGGCCTCGTCCAGCAGGCGGTTCCTCCGCTCGTCCGCAAGATCGGGAACCATCAGCGACATCTGGCGCATGCCATCCGCACCGCCGAGGTCGGGCAGCTTCCCGGGGTGGGCTCGCTGGTATGCCTCGAGGAACCGCTCCTGCTCTAAGGGACTGAAGTGGCAAACGCGGATGACGGTTGCGAGGTGGCGCGCCGGCAGCGGCGTCGAATAGGCCGGGCTCGTGACCTGCGTCACGAAGCTTCGGTGCTTGCCGAGCGCGACGGCAAGCCGCTGGCGCGTGCCCGACGGGCGGTTGTCGATGATGGCCGCCAGGATTTCCTTGTAGACGAGGATTGCATCCTCTCCCGCTTCACGCGCCATCGCCGCCTCCCGTCAAGGAGGCACCGACGTGCCTCTGTTCGGCAAGGACGCGACGCGTCGCCGCCGCGGCGGGAGGCGGCACGGAAAAGTCCCGCAGGCCGGCCGCAAACAGCGCCGGCAGCGCGTCCGGATCGCCGGCGAGTTCGCCGCACACGGCCACCGGGCGCTGCAACGGCGCCGCGAGGTCTACGGCGAGGCGCACGAGCCGCAACACGGCGGGCATCGCTTCCAGGACCAGGTCGGCAACCTCCGCGTCGTCGCGCGCTGCAGCCGCCAGATGTTGGGCAAGGTCGTTCGTTCCGAACGAGAAGAAATCGGCGGCATCGAAGCCGTCGAGCAGCAGCGCCGCGGCGGGGACCTCCACCATCATGCCGATTTCAGGGATCCGGTGGGCGATCCCCTCGCCGGCAAGGCGCGCCGCCGCGTCCGCGACGCAGGCGCGAAGGCGTCTCATCTCCTCCGGAGCGGTGACGAAGGGTGCCATGACACGCAGTCCGGGATGCACCGCGGCGCGCAACAGCGCCCGGAGCTGGGGGGCCAGCAACTCCGGCCTTGCGAGGAGAAGGCGAAGGCCTCGCAGCCCGAGCGACGAACCGGCGGCTTCGCATCCGTCCGGCAGCGGCTTGTCGCCGCCGAAGTCGAAAAGCCGGATCGTCACCTCCGCGTCGCCCGCCCGGTCCAGTGCGGACCGATAGAGCAGATACTGGCGCTCTTCATCGTCGAAATCGGACGGCGAGCGAATCAGGAACTCGGTGCGGAACAGGCCGACCCCGTCCACCGCTGCGGGATCGATCCGCACAAGGTCGTCGGGGTGATTGATTGTCGCACGCACCGTGAAGGGAGTCCCGTCGGCAGCCTGTCGCGCATGGCTGACAGGATCCGGTGCCGGTGCCGGCGTCGGCCGCGATACGGCACGGGCAACACCGACCCCGGCGAGTCCGGCCACGACGCTGCCGTCCCCGCCGTCGAGAACGACGGGCATGCCGTCGCGTATCGCTGCCGGTCCGGTGGCAACAACCATGGGCACGGCGCGACTGCGGGCGAGCATGGCCACATGACTTGCCGGACTGCCCTTCGCCAGCACGATGCCGCCGCCCTCGGACCAGTCATGCGCGAGAAAGAGGCTCGGCGCGATATCACGGCCGACGAAGACGGAACCGGCAGGAAAATCCGGAGCGGAAAGGCCGCGCAGCGCCCGGAGAACCTGGTCGCGCACGTCGGCGAAATCCGCCGCACGCGCCCGCAGATGTTCGTCCTCCGCCTGTTCGAACCCGTGCATCAGGTCTCCGACCGCCCCGGCCCACGCGGTCTCGGTGTCTGCGCCCTCTTCCAGCAGGGGACGCACGGCCTTTTCCATCGTCGGGTCGAGCAGCAGTTCGATCTGGAAATCAAGGATCGCGGCGCTGTCGGCGTCGGACTGTTCGGCGAGTCCTTGCAGCTTCGCGACGACCGTCCTGATCGCCCGTATCAGCTCGTCGGGGTCGCCATGACGCCGTGTGCCGCGTTCAACGCCCAACGGAAGATCCCGCGCCAGGTGGGCGGGGCCGGCGGCCCGGCCTGGCGAGGCGCCCCTGCCCTGCAGCCTAAGCACTTCGGGCATGGCTTTTCTCTTCATCGAAATTTCGCTCGACCAGGCCGGTCAGCGCTTCAAGCGCTTCCACCGCCCCCGTGCCTTCGGCACGGATCGCAAGCACGAAGCCCTTGCGGATGCGTGCGCCCATGACCTTGACGATGCTCTTGCCGTTGAGCCAGACACCGCTGCCGTTGACCTGGACTTCGATATGGCACGGGAAGGAACGGGCGAGCCGGGTAAAGGAAACGGACGGGCGCGCATGAAGGCCGATGTCGTGCGTCACCTCGACCTCGACCTGCAGCGCAGCGCGCGCGTCGCCGTTCTCCGGCCGCTGTCCGTCCGCCCCGGTCGTCACGGCGACAGCTCCTCCGCCGTTGCGACGACGCGCGACAGCGGCGCACCGCCGGAGGCTTCGGCGGCAGCGATCACCGCGCCCTCGACCACCGGCGCATTGCAGATGACGACGCGCTTGCCGCGATCCGCGCCAAGGCGCTCGATTGCCATTTCGCTGTTCGTTTCCGCACCGCCGAGGTCGACGAAAACCGCCACGCCCGCCGCCGACCAGGCGCCCTCGATCGCCTCGAGGATCGCCGCCGCATTGGTGCCGAGCCCGCCATCCGCATTGCCGCCGCACCAGGCAAGCGGCACGCTGTCGCCCACCATCTGCCGCACCATGTCGGCAGCGCCGCGCGCGACGAGCGGCGAATGCGACACGATGACGATCCCGACATTTTGCCCAGCGGCGGTCATGCGGCGCGGTGCTCCTTCAGATAGTGGCAGATCGCCGAGGTCAGCAGCGCGCAGCTTCTGGCCCCCGGATCCATGTGGCCGATGGAGCGCTCGCCGAGAAACGACGCACGGCCGCGCAATGCCTTCATGCCGACGGTGAGGGTTGCGGACGTTTCCGCCCGCTCGGCGATCGCCGAAAGGGCGTGTCGCCTTATCACTTCGTCCTGCACCGGGTAAAGCACGTCGAGCAGTGTCTTCTCGCCGCGCTGCGCCCGGCCGCGCCGTGCCACCGCCTCGACGGCTCCGGTCAAGGCGGCGGAGAAATCCGCCTCCCCGCCGGCCGCGAGCCGGCGGCCGATCTCCATCAGCAGCGTCCCGTAAAGCGGGCCGGAGGCGCCGCCGATCGTCAGCACCAGCGTCAGGCCGATCTCCTCGATCGCCTGGGCCAGAGGCATCTGCGAGAAGCGGTCCCGATCTGCATAGACCGCTTCACAGCCGCGGCGCATGTTCGTGCCGTGATCGCCGTCCCCGATCGCCCGGTCGAGCTCGGAGAGGTGGTCCGCATGCGCCGCGATGATCTCCCGGCATGCAGCAATGAGGCCGCTCACCAGCACCTGATCGTCCCGCAAAGCCGCCTCCTCTTGCACGCACAGAGACATTCGTCGCTATTTCATCGCCGCAACGGCCTCGAACACGGAAGCGACCGCTTCCGCCCCCGGATCCGGTACGCCATCCAGATTGCTCTCGCCGACATAGGCCGCCCGGCCGGCCCGAGCCCGCGTCATGCCCCGCGTCGCGTCCGCACCGGCCCGCGCGGCCGCAGCGGCCGCCGCCACCCCATCGGCTGCAAGCGCATCGAGCGCCGGTTCCAGCGCATCCACCATGGTCCGGTCGCCCCTTCTGGCGCCGCCATAGAACGTTACGCGCTCAAGCCCGGAGCGGAAGGCATCCGCGAGGCTTGCACCGCCGGCAAGCCGCTGGGCCGTCGCGGTCAGGAAGATGGAAAGCAACACGCCGCTCGACCCGCCCATGCTCGTCGCAAGCGTCGCGCCCATGATGCCAAGCGCGGCGGCGGGATCGGCAAGCGGCAACGTCGGGAGTTGCGCCAACACACTGCGCGCGCCGGTCGCGACCGTCGACCCGGTATCGCCGTCGCCGGCCCTGGAATCGAGGCGGTTGAGCTCCGTCTCCAGCGAGATCAGGTGCTCGCAGACCGTTCGGATCAGGGTTGCAGCAGTCTCATCGCTGCCTGCAGTCACGGCATCGACGGTGTCGACCCGCGGCGCGGGCTGGATGGTGATCGGGCGGGGTTCCACCGGCACGGGCCAGGCACGCGGGCCGACGGCCGCACGAAGTGCTGCCTCCCGCACGGCGTCGAGCCTGATGAGCGACAGGGAAAAGCCGTTCATGTTGAGCGCCGTCATCAGCGGCGCGGGCCCCAGGACCAGCCTGGCGCGCCTGCCGAGTGGCGAGCGCAGCACGTCGCGCGCGACAAGGCCCATTTCGAGCGGCGGCACGGCACCGAGATTGTTGATGAGCAACGCATAGTCGCCCGCATCGTCGATCGTCGCGGCAAGGCGGCTCGCCATCGTCTCGACGAGAGAGACGGACGCGCGCATCGCAATGCGTTCGACGCCGGGCTCGCCATGGATGCCGAGGCCCAGCTCGCATTCCGCTGCACCGAGCCGCTCTTCGTGTGCCTGCCCCGGGATGGAGCAGGAGGAAAGCGACATGCCGAGCGAGACCGTGTCTGCCGCGGCAGCGCGCGCCGCCTCGGCAACCGCGGCAAGCGTCTCGCCCGTCTCGGCAAGATGCCCGGCGATCTTGTGGATGAAGAGCGTTCCCGCCACGCCGCGCGGCTGGGCGAGCTCCGGCAGGGCGATGTCGTCGGCGACGATCACCATCTCGACCTTGAAGCCTTCCGCGCGGGCCTTCTCCGCCGCAAGGCCGAAGTTCAGCCGGTCGCCGGTATAGTTCTTGACAACGAGCAGGCAGCCCGGCGCGCCCGTGACGGCGCGGATGGCCGTCAGAACCGCGTCGACGCTCGGCGACGCAAATATCTCGCCGGAAACCGCCGCCGTCAGCATGCCCCTGCCGACAAAACCCGCATGCGACGGCTCATGCCCTGCGCCGCCGCCGGAAATCACGGCAACCCGGTCCTTCTTCCAGTCGGCGCGCAGCACGACCTTGATCTCGGGATAGCTGTCGAGGCGCGCGAGTTCGCCGGGCGCGGACGTCATGAGCAATCCGTCGAGCGCCTCGGTGACGATGTCTTCCCGGCGGTTCAGAAAATGCTTCGTCATGCAATCGATCCTCGTCTCTGCCTGTTATGCCAGCCGTTGCCCGTCCGCGCCGAAATAAAGCGGATCGCGCAGCCTGAGATCAACCCGGTCACCCGGCCGGATCGCAAGATAGGGATCGGCAAGCGTTACCAGCCGGTGGCTGCCGATCCTGATGTGCAGATGGTTCTGGTCGCCGAGATGTTCGATCCAGTCGATCTCGGCATTGCCATCGCCAACGCGTGCGATCTCGATATGCTCCGTCCGCGCACCGATCGTCTTCGTGCCTGCCGGCGTACTGCCCCCCGGCAGCACGCCGGCAGGCAGGAGGTTGATATGCGGCTGTCCGAGCCGGGCGGCGACATGCAGGTTCGCCGGGTTGCCATAGATTTCGCGGGGCGTACCGATCTGCACGAGTTGGCCTTCCGACAGAATGCCGATGCGGTCCGCCATGGTCATCGCCTCGATCTGGTCGTGCGTGACATAGAGCAAGGTGGCGCCGAGTTCGCTCTGGATCCGCTTCAGCTCGAGCCGCAGTTCGGCCCTGAGCTTCGCGTCCAACGAGGAGAGCGGCTCGTCCATCAGAAAGATCGCCGGTTTGCGGACCAGCGCGCGGCCGATCGCCACGCGCTGCATCTCGCCGCCCGAAAGCCGGGTCGAGCGGTTCTCCAGCTTGTGATCGATGCGCACCATCCTCGCGACCTCGCGCACGCGGCGGTCGATCTCGTCTGCCGGCATCTTTCGGGCGGGAGATTTCAAAGGAAAGGCGAGGTTCTCGTAGACCGTCAGATGCGGATAGAGCGAATACTGCTGGAAGACGAAGGCGACGTCGCGGCTTGCCGGCGCTTCGGCGTTCACCTCGCGGCCGGCAATGGTGATACGGCCGCCTTCCGGCTTCTCCAGTCCCGCGATCAGTCGCAGCGTCGTCGTCTTGCCGGCACCTGTCGGGCCGAGAAGCACGACGAATTCGCCGTCGCGAATGGTAAGATTGAGGTTACGCACTGCCTCCGTTTCGCCGAAGACCTTGGTGATACCCGTCAGCCGGACCTCAGCCATGACGCGCCTCCTGGTAGAGCGAGGATGGGATGGCCTTTCCGGAGACGCAGTCGAAGAGCGCCAGCTTTTCGCTGGCAAGATCGAGCCCGACCGTCTCGCCGATGCGGAACGTCTGGTCGGAGGAAACCCGCGCCTTCACCATACCCTGCATCGTCTCGACGGAAACGATCTGGTTCGTGCCGAGATATTCGCTGCCATAGATCGCGCCGCGCAACCGTGAGGCGTCGTTGAACCGGATGTGCTCCGGCCGGACACCGAGCGCGACCTCGCCTTCCTGTTTGTCGGCGCGCACTTCGGGGACGACAATTTCGGCCTCGCCGACCCGCACTGCGGTTGCGCCGTTCTTCAGCCCGGACGTGAACCTCAGGAAATTCATCGGCGGCGAACCGATGAAGTCGGCGACATACATCGAGGCGGGCCGGCTGTAGATCTCCTGCGGCGTGCCGTATTGCTCGATGACGCCGTGGTTCATGACGGCGATCTTGTCGGCCATCGCCATCGCCTCGTGCTGGTCGTGCGTCACGTAGACGGTGGTGGCGTGGATGCGGTTGTGCAGTTCGCGCAGTTCGTGGACCATCACCTCGCGGAACTCGGCATCCAGCGTGCCGAGCGGCTCGTCCATCAGGAAGCACTTCGGCCGGCGCACGATGGCACGGCCGAGCGCCACCCGCTGCCGGTCGCCGCCGGCGAGCCCCGAGACCGAGCGGTCGAGAATATGGCTGATCTGGAGAAGCCGCGCCGTCTCTTCCACACGGGCCCTGGTCTCCGCCTTCGGCACACCCTGGGAGAGCAGCGGGAAGCCGATGTTCCTGCGCACGTTCATGTGCGGATAGAGCGCGAAGAGCTGGAAGACGAAGGCGATGTCGCGGGCGCTCGCCCGGTTGAAGGTGACGTCCTCGCCGTCGAGATAGATCTTGCCGCTCGTCGGCAGTTCCAGCCCGGCAATCATTCGCAGCGTCGTCGTCTTGCCGCAGCCGGACGGTCCGAGCAGCGCCAGGAACTCGCCGTCATGGACGGTGAAGGACGAGTCCTCGACGGCGGCGAAACTGCCGAACTGCTTGCGCAGGTTTTCGATCCTGATCTCCGCCATGGGCTACTCCGGAAACTTGGAAACGATGATGAACAGGACGGTGCCGGCGAGAAGGGTCACCAGCGACCAGGTGTAGAGCACCAGCGCGAAGGGCTGGAAGAGCATCAAAAAACCGAGACCGATGAGCACAGTGGCGACGTTTTCCATCGGTCCGCGGCGAACGAAGAAAGGCCGTTTCGGCTTTGGTGGATTTGTCTGATGGATCGTCATTTGCGGACCGCTCCAAAGGTGATGCCGCGCAGGAGCTGCTTGCGCAGGAGAATGGTGAAGACGAGGATCGGCACGAGAAAGATCGTCGTACCGGCGGCAACTGCCGGCCAGTCCATGCCGCCCTCGCCGATGATCGTCGGGATGAAGGGCGGTGCGGTCTGGGCGGTGCCCGAGGTCAAAAGCACCGCGAAGGCATATTCGTTCCAGGCGAAGATCAGGCAGAAGATGGCGGTTGCCGCGATACCGGTCGTCGCCTGCGGCAGCACGACCTTCCAGAAGGCCTGCATGCGGGTGTAGCCGTCGATCATCGCCGCCTCCTCGTATTCCCGCGGGATCTCGTCCATGAAGCCTTTCAAAAGCCACACGGCGAGCGAGACGTTGACGGCGGTGTAGAGCAGGATCATGCCGAGCGCAGTGTCGGAGAGGCCGAGTTCGCGGTACATGAGGTAGATCGGGATCGCGACGGCGATCGGCGGCATCATGCGTGTCGACAGGATGAAGAACAGCAGATCGTCGGCGAGCGGCACGCGAAAGCGCGAGAAGCCGTAGGCGGCGAGCGTGCCGAGGAAGACCGCCAGGAAGGTTGAGCCGAAGGCGATCACCATGGAGTTGGTGAAGCGCGGCCAATAGTTGGATGCTCCGGCGATCACCATGTTGCGGCCGCGGGTGATCTCGTCGCAGGTCGACTGCGCCGGCCCGAGCGACTCGATATATTCCGCCGTCTGGCGCGTGCGCGTGGTGAAGAGGTTGCAGTAACCCTCGAGCGTCGGCGTGAAGACGATCTTCGGCGGATAGCTGATCGAATCGGGCGGCGACTTGAAGCTGGTGAGAAAGATCCAGCCGAGCGGCACCATGGTGACGATCGCATAAAGAATGACGATCGCGCCAGCGATGCGTTTGGTCGTGATGCTCGGCTCGACGACGGAATGGGCGGAGGTGGTGTTGCTCATCGCTGCTTCACCCTGTTCAGCGCCTTGACATAGATATTGGCGAGCCCGAAGACCGCGACGAAGAGAATGATGGCGAAGGCGGAGGCACGGCCGGTGCGCCAGCTCTCGAAAGCCTCGCGCTTCAGCGTGATCGAGGCGACTTCGGTCGTAGAGCCCGGTCCGCCGCCGGTCAGAAGCATCACCATGTCGAACATCTTGAAGTTCTCGATGCCGCGGAAGAGCACGGCGAGCATGATGAAGGGCAGCGCCATCGGGATGGTGATCGACCAGAATTGCCGCCAGCCCGAGGCCCGGTCGACCTCCGCCGCCTCATAGATGTAGTCGGGTATCGAGCGCAGGCCGGCGAGGCAGATCAGCATCACATAGGGCGTCCACATCCAGGTATCGACGATGATGATCGACCAGGGGGAGAGCGCCACGGAGCCCAGCATCTCGAAGGAGGACGGCGGCACGCCGGTCACGTAGGAGATGATGTAGTTGAAGAGCCCGATCTGCGGCTGGTAGAGGAAGCGCCAGAAATTGCCGACAACGGCCGGCGACAGCATCATCGGGATGAGGATGACGGTCGTCCAGAAGGCGTGTCCCCGGAACTTGCGGTCGATCAGATAGGCGAGCGTGAAGCCGATCAGCGTCTGCAGCACGATCGTCCAGAAGACGAAATGCGCCGTGGTCTGCATGGCGATCCAGATGTCGCTGTCGGTCAGCACGCGGACATAGTTCTGGAACCCGACCCCCTCCACGTCAGCGTTCGGCCGGTTGGCGCGGTAGTTGGTGAAGGAGAGCCTGACGGCCCAGACCAGCGGAAAGATGTTGATGGCGAGAAGAAGGCCGATGGTCGGCGTGATGAAGAGCCAGGCGATCGCCCGGTCGGACAGGCCGCCGATGCGTTTGGCAAGCGGCACGGGCGTCGCACCTGCGGCCCGCTCGGCCGTCTTGTCCAGAAGTGTCGAATCGGTATCGGTCACGAAGGGTCACCTGTTATTGCAAGACGAAGGCGGCAGAGCCGCCCGGCACGGTCGCCGGACGGCCCTGTCGGGAGGAACTCAGAGCTTCCCGTCGTCCTCGAAGACTTCCGTCCAGTCCTTGACGAGCGCGTCGAGCGCTTCCTTCGCCGTTCCCTGATCGGCGACGACATAGTCGTGCATGCGCTTCTGCATGGCCTGCAGCAGGATGGCGTAGGAAGGCTCCTGCCAGAAGTCCTGCACCTGGTTCATCGCGACGAGGAAGTCGGCCGCAAACGGCTGACTGTCCTTGAAGGACGGATCGTTCAGCACGGCGTTGTGCACGGCATAGCCGCCGAACGACCACCACTTCTTCTGGACGTCAGGCTGCGCGAACCATTTGACATAGGCAAGCGCGCCTTCCATGTTGTCGGTGTTCGCCACGACCGAGATGCCCTGCCCGCCGAGCGTCGAGGCGGCCGTCGTGCCCTTCGGGTTGACGAAGAAGCCGATCTTGTCGCCGCCGACATTCTCGTCCTTGGCGAGGCCCGGGAAGAAGGCGAACCAGTTCATCGCCATCGCCGCCTGGCCCGATTTGAAGGCATCCAGCGTCTCGCCCATATAGGCGTCGGTGTAGCCGGGCGGTGTGCAGCACTTGTAGAGCTCCTTGTACATTTCGAGCCCCTTGACGGCATCGGCCGAATTGACCGCGCCCTCCATGTCGTACTTGCCGGCCGTGTTCTCGTACTTGAAGCCGTTGGCATAGAGCGCCTGGGTGATGCCCATGGTGATGCCTTCGGACGCACGCTCGGTGAAGATCGCCGCGCCGTAGACCGTCTTGCCGTCGATCTCCTTGCCCTGGAAGAACTTGGCCGTTTCCAAGAGTTCATCCCAGTTCGTCGGGACCGCCAGATCGCGGCCGGTCTTTTCCTTGAACTCCGCCATGATCGCGGGATTGGTGAACCAGTCCTTGCGGTAGAACCAGGCGTTCGCGTCGCCCATCGCCGGCAGCGCCCAATAGTTCGGCGTGCCTTTCGGCCAGGTGGCATAGGCATTGACGGCGGCTTCGGCGAAGTCGCTCATCTTGATGCCTTCCTTGTCGAAGAAATCGTTGAGCTTGACGTAGTAGCCGTTCTCGGCGGAGCCGCCGAGCCACTGGCTGTCGCCGATCAGAAGGTCGCAGAGCTTGCCGCCCGAGTTCAGCTCGTTGAGGATGCGGTCGGCGAAGTTCGGCCACGGCACGAACTCGAATTTCATCTCCGTGCCGGTGGCCGCCGTGAAATCCTTCGACAGTTCGACCAGCGCGTTTGCCGGGTCCCAGGCGGCCCAGCACAGTGTCAGTTCGTCGGCCTGCGCGAGGGTCGGCATGGCCGTCGAAAGGCCAAGCGCCGCCGTTGCCCCGAGAAGGGTCCTGCTCATCGTTTTCATGTAATCCTCCCAGATTCAGAAGCCGGCCCCACGCCGCTCCCGGAAAACTCTCAAAGTTCCCATGCCCGGCACGGCCCTCACTCTGCCATGTTGAGCAATATGTTTAGTGATACGCATTTTACTAAACACATCAAGCGGGAATCGTTGCTGCAGTGCACAGCGCCAGGCGGCCGGAATGCGCGTCGTCACCGACCGCCACGGCTGTCACAAGAGCAGAAACAAAGAGATAGTTTTGCCGCAATGCGAGAGGATTGCGATCGAACTCAGCCGCTTTATCGCGCCGCCGATGGATATTCTGACAGGTGCCCTGCGGATGCGCGATGCCGCCGCCCATCGGACGTGACCCGATGCCTGCCGGCATCACTCAACAAAGGTCAACAAGACTGCCGTATTTCAGCGCGCCTGATCGAGCGCCTGCAGGCCCCTTGCCGCGGCGGTGACGATGGCGGCGATCGGCGCGGCGATATCGACTGTCACGACGCCGGGCTCGCCGGACGGATCCTCCAGCGTCGCGAGCTGGCTGTCGAGCAGGCTGACCGGCATGAAATGGTCCTTGCGCGCCTGCATACGCGTGAGCAGCAGTTCCCGGCTGCCCTTCAGGAAGACGAAGGCGAGCGGGCCGCCCGCCGCGCTGCGCAGCCGGTCCCGGTAGGTCCGGCGAAGGGCCGAACAGGACACGACGATGCCCTTTCCCCGGGCCACGCCCGCGGCGATTTCGCCGCCGATCACGTCGAGCCACGGCCAGCGATCGTCATCGGTAAGCGCAATGCCGCGCGACATCTTCTCCACATTCGCGGCCGGATGGAGCCTGTCGCCCTCGACGAATTCGAGGCCGAGCGCTGCGGCCAGCCCCTCGGCGACCGACGTCTTGCCGCAGCCGCTCACGCCCATGACCACGATAGCCTTCACCAATGCCCTGCTCCGTCCAGACTCATCCGCCGCCGGGTGATAGCAGGCCGGGCATGCGCTGTCTTCTTTCGGCGGACCGGCGTCTCAGGCACGCTTCCGCCGTTCGAGGCGCGCCTTGATCGCATCGATGTCGACCCGCGGCGTCGCGGCAAAGAGGGTTTTCGTGTAACTGTGCTGCGGATTGTCGAACACCGCGTCCCGGCTGCCGTATTCCACAGCCTCCCCGAAATACATCACCATCACGTCGTCGGCGATGTGGCGCACCACCGAAAGATCATGGCTGATGAAGACATAGGTCAGGTGGAACTCCTCCTGGAGATCGGCGAGAAGGTTCAGCACCTGCGCCTGAACAGAGAGGTCGAGCGCCGAGACCGGCTCGTCCAGCACGAGGAGGCGCGGATTGAGCATCAATGCGCGGGCGATTGCCACGCGCTGGCGCTGGCCACCGGAGAACATGTGCGGATAGCGGCTATAGTGCCTCTCCTCGAGCCCCACCTTCTTCAGCATGGCCATCGCCCGTCCGCGACGTTCGTCGGCCGAAAGCCTGGTGTTGATGACCAGCGGTTCGGTCAGGATATCGCCGATCTTTTTGCGCGGGTTGAGCGAGCCATAGGGGTTCTGGAAGACGATCTGCACCTTGCTGCGCATCTCGGGCGTCAGCGGTTCGGCGGAGATATCGACCTTCTTCCCGTCGATCAGCATCTCGCCGGAGGTGGCCGGGTCGATCATCGTCACGATGCGGGCGAGCGTCGACTTGCCGCAGCCGCTTTCGCCGACGATCGCCAGCGTCTTGCCTTCTTCGACCGTGAAGCTCACGCCCTTTACCGCGTGGATCGTCCTGCCCTGCTTGAAGAGGCCGCCGGGGATCTGGTAGTCGCGCTTCAGGTTGCGCCCTTCGAGAACGGGGGTCATCACGCGGCTCCCTCGAAAATCTCGGCATCCGTCAGCTTCTCGGTGATCGTCGGCAGCCGTCCGCCGACGGCATTTTCCGGCAGCGCCGACAGCAGCGCCTTCGTGTAGACGCTCTTCGGTGCGGCGAACAGCGAAAGCACGTCGGCTTCCTCGATCTTGCGCCCCTTGTACTGCACGATGACGCGATCGGCGGTCTCGGCGACGACGCCCATGTCATGGGTGATCATGATGAGGCCCATGCCGTATTCGGCCTGCAGACGCATCAAGAGATCGAGGATCTGCTTCTGGATCGTCACGTCGAGCGCCGTCGTCGGCTCGTCGGCGATCAGCAGCTTCGGATTGCAGGCGAGCGCTGTCGCGATCATCACGCGCTGGCACTGGCCGCCCGACATCTGATGCGGAAAATGGCCGAGGCGCTCTTCGGGATTGGGAATGCCGACGGCCTGGAACAGCTCGATGGCGCGGGCGCGGCGCGCCTTCCGGTCGAGGTCGGTGTGGAACCGCAACACCTCCTCGATCTGGAAGCCTACCGTAAAGCACGGGTTTAGGCTCGCCACGGGCTCCTGGAAGATCATGGCGATGTCCTTGCCGATGATCCTGCGCCGGTCGCCGTCCGACATCGCCCGCATGTCGCGGCCGTTGAACTCGAGCGTGTCGGCGGAGACCTTCGCCGTCCACGGCAGAAGCCCCATGGCGGCAAGCATTGCGACGGACTTGCCCGAACCCGACTCGCCGACGATGGCAAGCACCTCGCCCTCGTCGACCTTGAGCGACACGCCATCCACGGCACGGAAGGGACCGGAGGCCGTGTCGAATTCGACGACCAGGTTTTCGATTTCGAGAAGCGGCATCACGACCTCTTCAGCTTGGGATCGAGGGCGTCGCGCAGGCCGTCGCCCATCAGGTTGATGGCGAGCACGGTGACCAGGATGGCGAGGCCCGGAAAGGTGACGACCCACCAGGCGCGCTGGATGAATTCGCGCGCCTCGGCGAGCATGGTGCCCCATTCCGGCGTCGGCGGCTGCGCGCCCATGCCGAGGAAACCGAGCGCCGCCGCGTCGAGGATCGCCGCCGAAAAGGCAAGCGTCGCCTGCACGATCAGCGGCGCCAGGCAGTTCGGCAGGATCGTCAGGAACATCAGCCGCAGCGTGCCGGCGCCGGAAACCTGCGAACCGACCACGTATTCCTTGGAGCGTTCGGTCATCACGGAGGCGCGCGTCAGCCGGACGAAATGCGGCTGGTTGACGAGCGAAATCGCGATCATCGCATTGAGCAGGCCCGGCCCGAGCACGGCCACCAGCACGAGCGCGAGCAGCAGCGACGGGAAGGCCAGGATAATGTCCATGATGCGCATGATGAACGTGTCGATCCTGCCGCGGAAATAACCCGCGACGAGACCGATCAGCACACCCGAGATCACCGACAGGGTGACCACGACGAGGCCGATGAACAGCGAGAAGCGCGCACCGTAGATCAGCCGCGAGAGGATGTCGCGGCCGACGGCGTCGGTGCCGAGGATATGGCCCCAGGAACCATCCTCGTGCCAGACGGGCGGCTGCAGCAGCAGCTCGCGGTTCTGGATGCTGGGGCTGTGCGGCGTCACGATCGGCGCCAGCACCGCGAGCACGAGGATGACCAGGAACACTGCAAGACCGATGACCGCCCCCTTGTTGCGGGAGAAGTAGAACCAGAATTCCGAAAGGCCCGAAGGCGGCGCACCGCCGGTCTTCGTTTCGGCCGTGTTTTGGACTGCACTCATCGGCGGTCCTCCTATCGACGGATGCGCGGGTTGACCAGCCCGTAGAGCAGGTCGACGATGAGGTTGACGAGCATGATGACGGCGGCGATCAGCATGAGGCCGCCTTGCACCACCGCGTAGTCGCGCTTGAAGACCGAATCCACCATCCACTTGCCGATACCCGGCCAGGAGAAGATCGTCTCCGTCAGGATGGCGCCGGCGAGCAGCACCCCCACCTGCAGGCCGATCGTGGTAATGACCGGGATCATGGCGTTGCGCAATGCGTGTATGCCGACCACGCGGAAGGGCGAAAGCCCCTTCGCCCGTGCCGTACGCACATAGTCCTCGCCGAGCACCTCGAGCATGGCCGACCGGGTCTGGCGGGCGATGACCGCAAGGGGGATCGTCGCCAGCACCACCGTGGGCAGGATGAGATAGGTGGCGGCCGACTTGAAGGCGCCCGCCTGCCCGGAGATCAGGCTGTCGACCAGCATGAAGCCGGTGACCGAAGGAAAGAAGTAGATGAGGGAGATGCGACCCGAAACCGGGGTCCAGCCGAGATAGCCGGAAAAGAAGATGATGAGCAGGAGCCCCCACCAGAAGATCGGCATCGAGTAGCCGACGAGCGCCGCCCCCATGATCGACTGGTCAAGCCAGGTGCCCCGCTTCACCGCCGCAATCACACCTGCGGGAATGCCGAGACAGACCGCGAGCAGGATGGCGCAGAGCGACAGTTCCAGCGTCGCCGGAAACAGGTTCATGAAGTCGTCGAGCACGGGACGCTTGGTGACGATCGAACTGCCGAAATCGCCGGTCACCAGTCCCCCGAGATAGTCGAGGTACTGGATGTAGAACGGTCGGTCGAGGCCGAGCTGGTTCATGAGCTCGGCATGGCGCTCCGGCGACATGACACGTTCACCCGACATCAGCATGACGGGATCGCCGGGCAGCAGCCGAATGAACGAAAACGCGATGATCGACACCCCAATGAATGTGGGTATCAGGACGGCGAGCCGCCCGAGAATGAAACGAAACATGGGGAGCCAATCCCTTTATTTTGAAAACCGGCGGCCCGAATGTCTTCGGGCCGCCGGCCTTGCACGCTCTTTGCGGCGTGCCTGTTCTTCAGCCGATCCTACTCGGCGATGTCCACGCCGTCAAAACGATGATAGCCGAGCGGATCCTGGACGAAGCCCGAAACCTTCTTGCTCATCGGGATCGAGACGAGAGAGTGGTCGAGCGTGTTCCAGGGCGCTTCGCGCTTGAAGATCAGCTGGGCCTCTTCATAGAACTTCGTGCGCTCGGCAACGTCGGCGGTTTCCTTCGCCTTCGTCATGAGGGCATCGAACTCCTCGTTGCACCACTGGGCACGGTTGTTGCCGCCAACGGCATCGCAGCCGAGCAGCGTGTCGAGGAAGTTGTCCGGATCGCCGTTGTCACCCGTCCAGCCGAGAATGACCGCGCCGTCGCGGTTCTTGTCGGACGAGAGCTTCAGGTACTCGGCCCACTCGTAGGACACGATCTCGACCTCGACGCCGATCTTCGCCAGATCGGCCTGGATGAGTTCGGCGGCGCGGCGGGCGTTCAGCATGTAGGGCCGTGCGACCGGCATCGCCCAGACCTTCATCTTGAGACCGGTGACGCCGGCGTCCTCGAGCATCTTCTTCGCCGCGTCGGGGTCGTACTTGTCGTCCTCGACGGCATCATTGTAGGACCACATGGTCGGCGGGATCGGGTTCTTGGCGACCGTTGCCGCGCCCTGGAAGACCGCGTCGACGATCGCCTGCTTGTTGACGGCCATGTTGAGCGCCTTGCGCACTTCGGCCTTGTCGAACGGCGCCATCAGCGTGTTGTAGGCGAGGTAGGAAACGTTGAGGCCTTCCTGCTCGACAACCGTCAGGTTTGCATCGGCCTTGAGCTCGGCCACGTCAGCGGCATTCGGATAGGGCATGATGTGGCATTCGCCCGCCTTCAGCTTCTGCGCACGCACGGCAGCGTCCGTGGTGATCGCGAAGACGAGGTCGTCGACCGGCTGCTTGCCGGCCCAGTAATCGGCATTCGCACGGTAGCGGATCGCCGCGTCCGTCTGATAGGCGACGAAAGCAAACGGGCCGGTGCCGAGCGGCTGCTGGTTCATCAGCTCCATCTTGCCGTCAGCCTGCAGCTTGTCGGCATATTCCTTGGACAGGATCGACGCGAAATCCATGCCGAGATTCGCCATGAAGGGCGCTTCGGGACGCTTCAGCACGAATTTGACCGTCAGGTCATCGACCTTTTCGATCTTCTCGATCAGGTCCGGGAAGCCCATGCCGGCAAAATACTCCCAGGCGGCGCCCGCGACATATTTGTTCCAGGCGTTGTCTTCCTTGTACTGCCGCTCGAAAGAGAAGATCACGTCGTCGGCGTTGAAGTCGCGCGTCGGCGTGAAGAATTCGGTCGTCTGGAACTTCACGCCAGCCCGCAGCTTGAACGTGTATTCCTTGCCGTCGGCCGACACTTCCCAGGTTTCGGCAAGGCCCGGCTCGATCTCGGTGCTGCCGTGCTTGAACTCGACCAGGCGGTTGTAGACGGTACGTGACGACGCATCGAAGGTCGTACCAGCGGTGTAGAGCGCCGGATCGAAGCCTTCAGGCGAACCTTCGGAGCAGTAGACCAGCGTCTTCGACCAGGCCGCAGACGCCATCATCGAGGCGAGCGCGGTCGCTGCAAGGAGAGTAGTCAGCTTTTTCATAGTGAGCTTCCCAGATTTGCTTCTTGTTCTCTATGTTCCAGACCGGGCACCTTCGGCCCGACCTTGCGCGGATGGAACGACATTTGCCGCGCGAATGCAATAAGTCCGCGAAGAAATTTGTCCAAACGGAAAACATTGCAGAAAATTGTTCTTCACAGCATTCCCAGGACGTATCGAGCCGTGCAGGATACCGGTGATCGTACGGGTCCCCGGCGCAGTCCGGAGACGGCTGCGGCGCTCCGGGAACATGCCGTCGCGACCGTGCAGGCGGTGCGCATTTTGATATGGCCAGCCGGCAGACAAGGCGCCGAAAATACGATACAAAGTCCGAAATTGTCTGAATGCCCCTTTGCTCTCTTGAATTGTAGCGGTAGACTCCCGTTAAAGGCGTGTAAGGTGCAAAGACGTGGCTGTACTTGCGAGCAATCACCGCCGATACGATATGGAAACCGATTTAGAGAAGGCTCTGAATCGCGTCGACTTCTTTCGCATCTTTCACATGATGGCGTTGCGCTACGGTTTCGATCACTTCGGGGTGGTGCAGGTGGCCAACGAGGCTGAAACCAGCAACCTCGCGGGCCGCCTCGTTCTTCACGACCTGCCGGCGGGACTTGCGGAAACCTACGACAAGCGTCACCGCTTCAGCGAATCGGATCTCTTCCGGAGCCTCCACCGGTCGGTCATCCCGACGGTCTGGCGCACCGACGAGGAGCTTCGCAACGGACGCGACAGCGGCCTGCTGATACAACTGGGCTTCGATATCGCACTCTGCGTGCCTGCCCACGCGACCACCGGCGGGCGCTACGCGGTTGTTTTTCTCGGCGATGGTGACGATATCGGCAGGGCCGAGCACCAACAGCTCTACTATGAGGCGGTCTGCGCCTTCGACTATTTTCACCGCACGGTGCTCGCCACGAAGGCCGGCATGGGGCTGACGCCGCGGGAAACCGAAATTCTCCGCTGGATTTCCTACGGCAAGACTGCAAGCGAGATCGCTTTGATCGTCTCGGTATCCGAACACACCGTCAATTCCCATACCGCGACGATCCTCAAGAAGCTCGACGTGGTGAACCGCACGCAGATGGTCGCAAAAGCGATCCGCGAGCAGATCATTCTCTAAAGGGCATACCGGCACACGCCGGACGGCATTATTCTTAGGCGTTTCCGGAGGCAGGGACTTGTGAAGCAGCCCGGGCTAAAGGACAGTGTAGTCAAAGCGGGACAACGAGCGGGCAAGGCGGCAGGCCTGGCTTCGCAGACATTCGGCAACGGGTTTCAGGAACGGATCGCGCGATCACCATGGCTGCCAACGTGCATATACTGCTAGTGGATGACGACCCTGCAGAAGAACTGATCCTGCGCGCCATCCTGCGCAAGGTCGAGACGTTTTCGGTCGAGCTGCATTATGTCGAGACAGTCGACGCGGCACTCGCCTTCATTCGCCGTGGCGAGCCGAAACTCGACATGATTCTCATGGACAACCGTCTGCAGCCGCAGGCGGATTTCCGCGAGACCGTGCCGGAAATCCGCCGCAACGGCTATATCGGCCCGATCGGCGTCATCTCCGCATCGATCAGCGACGCCTATTTCCAGAAAATCGACGATTACGGCGTGGACTTCCGGATCGACAAGTCCGAACTCGACCCGACGGCCATTGCCTTCATTATCCAGGAATATGTGAGCAAGGACGCGGTCTAGCCGGCCTTGTGACGCTGTGACGCCCGCAGCGCCTTTCAGGCAGCGGGCTTTGCCGTGGCAGGCTCGATACCGAGCAGCATGCCGATCTGCGGACGCGCCTTGACGAGATCATCGATCGTATATTGCTGCAACACCTCGAAGAAGGCGTTGAGCGCCTTGCGCAGAGCAGAGTTCAGGCCGCAGCTGTCGACCAGTGGACATTCGATTTCGCCCGCCTCGAAACATTCGGCCATGGCGAAGGAATCCTCCGTGACCTTGACGACGTCGAACAGGGTGATCTGCGATGCCGGCCTCGGCAGCCGTACGCCACCGTTGCGGCCGCGCACCGTCTCGACCAGACCCGCCCTGGTCAGCGGCTGCAGGATCTTGAAAAGGAAAAGTTCCGAAACGCCGTAAGCCCTTGCGATTTCCGGAATGCGGCTGAGCTTCTCGCCGTTTGCCGCGCAATACATCAACATGCGCACGGCATAGTTGGTTTGTTTCGTCAGACGCATATCGAGCTCCAAATGCCGATCATCGGCCGGAAGACATATAGGATGGTTCGTAGTTTTGAACAATTCCAAAAAACAGGAAATTCACATTCATGTTATGACCGCGTCCGCCAATTGACTAGGCCCCGCCGACCTATAAAGGTGATTTTGGCAGTAAAGAATAAATCAACAGGAGCACACAATGAAACTGCGGTCGTCACCCCTCGCCGCCCTTGTCATTTCCGCCGCCAGCCTCGCGATCGCCGCGCCGGCTTACGCCGATGGCGAGGTGAACATCTACTCCTACCGCCAGCCGGACCTGATCCAGCCGCTGCTCGATGCCTTCGCAAAGGAAACCGGCATCACCGCGAACGTGCTTTTCCTCGACAAGGGGCTCGTCGAGCGTATCCAGGCGGAAGGTGCGAACTCGCCTGCCGACCTGATCATGACGGTCGACATCGCCCGTCTCACGGAAGCCAAGGACGGCGGCGTCACGCAGCCGGTCTCGAGCGACGTCATCAACAAGGACATTCCGGAGCATTTCCGCGATCCGGAGGGCCATTGGTTCGGCCTGACGACCCGGGGCCGTGTGGTCTATGCCTCGAAGGATCGTGTCGCCCAGAACGACATCACCTATGAAGAACTCGCCGACCCGAAGTGGAAGGGCAAGATCTGCACCCGCGACGGCCAGCACTCCTACAATGTCGGCCTGTTCGCCTCGATGATCGCCCACCACGGCGAGGCGGAGACGGAAACCTGGCTGACCGGCCTCAAGAACAATCTCGCCCGCAAGCCTGACGGTGGCGACCGTGACCAGGCGAAGGCCATCATGGCCGGCGAATGCGACATCGCACTCGGCAATTCCTACTATGTCGGCCTGATGATGACGAATGAGAAGGAGCCGGAGCAGAAGGACTGGGCGGCGGCGATCAAGGTCCTGTTCCCGAACAACGACGACCGCGGCACGCACATGAATATCTCCGGCATGGCGCTTGCCAAGAATGCGCCCAACAAGGAGAACGCGCTGAAGCTCATGGACTTCCTCGCTTCCGGCGAAGCGCAGGCGATCTACGCGGAACAGGTCTTCGAGTATCCGGTGACGCCGGGCGCCGAACCGTCCGCGATCGTCAAGTCCTTCGGCGCCGTCAAGTCTGACCCGCTGCCGCTTGCGGAGATCGCCGCAAACCGCAAGAAGGCCTCCGAACTGGTCGACAACGTCGGCTACAACGATGGGCCGGTCGGCGAATAAGCAGGCGCCCGACGGTTCGGAAACGGCGGCGGCTTCGCCGCCGTTTTCGTTTTGCGGACGCCGTTACTGCAGGTCGGGGTCGGACTGGCCCTGGACGATCGCGCTGTAGTTCAGGATGTCCTTCCGCCGTTCCGGCGTACTCGGGTGGGTCGAGAGCATGCTGGTGCCCGACCGGTCTCCGAGCTTTTCCTCCAGAAGCACGAAGAAGCGGGCGATGGCGGCCGGATCGTAGCCGGCCTTGGCCATGAGTTCTACCGAATGCCGGTCGGCCGCAGCTTCGGCCGCGCGTGAATAGGACAGCGCGAGCAGGCCGCCGCCTTCGACAAGGACGTCCTCCGTCCCCGAACCGACGTCGCCGCCGATCAGCATGATGAGGCCGGCAATGCCCGCCGCGCGATAAAGCTGGCGCAGGCTGTGCTCGAGTTCCACGTGACCGATCTCGTGTGCAAGCACGCCGATCAGCATCTCGGTGTCGTCGCCCGCCAGCGCCACCAGTTCGTCGGTAATCACCAGCGTGCCGTCCGGCAGGGCGAAGGCGTTCGGCCCGATGAAGCCGCCGCTGCGGAAATTGAGATCGTAGGCCTGCTCGCCCCGCGCCGAGAGCGCGGCGATGCGGCGGAAGCCGTCCGTGATCGCCGCGCGCTTCGTCTCAGCAAGCTTGCTCGGGGAAAAGGTCGTCCGGTCGAGGGCTTCGAGCGTGCCCTGCGCCATGAGCTGCGGCACGACGGGCGGCGTCGCCCAGATGGCGACTTCGACCAGCGCCGGAACACCCCAGCGGTAGATCGCACCGCCAAGCACGAAGGCGAGCACGATGATGACGACGAGGCGCAGCCTGAACTGTTCCAGCCAGTGGACGAGCCCGGCGCCGCCCCGGCCGCTGGCCGTAAGATAGGCATCCATGCCGTCGTTGTCGAAGGTCTCGAAGATGCTTCCGTCGGTGAAGGTCACGCGCCTCGGGACCGAGCCGACCCGCGCCGAGATCTCGGCGCGGCGATCACGATCAAGGCTGAGGGGCTCGCCGCCGGAGACGGCGACCGCCGCGAGCACGCCGTCATGTTCGACAAGCCTGGCCTCCAGGGAACGGCTCGAGCCGGGCGGATGCCATTCGCCGAGCGCGATGCGATCCTCGTCAGAAACCAAAATCGAATCCTTCGATATCCATGAACTCGGAGCCGACCGCCGAGCCCTGCTGCTCGATCTGGCCGATCAGTGCGCCAATGTCGCCGACGATCGTGACGCCGGTATGTTGCCAGGTGTAGCGGGCCATGCGCACCGCCGCCCAGGGCCGCATCAAACCGAGGGTCAGGAGCGTGACGATCAGATTCGAGATGGCGATCCAGGTGAAGCGCATGCGCGACATGTCGCTCATGAAACGGTGCCGGTCATCGAAGGTCGTCGAGGACCAGACGATGTTGCGCACTCCCGCACGGTAAAACAGGCCCGCGATACCGAAGGCCGCGAAGAGCACGATATAGCCGACGACCATGCTGGCGATCAGCGGGATCTGCTGTTCCGGCGTCAGCGTACCGGGCGTTTCGATCATCGGGATGATGAGCTGCATGTTCATGAAGACGATCAGCGCGATAATGCCGAGGCCGAGCACCGCGATGAGCAGCGAGACGAGCCATGACTTGTAGATCGCGCCGAGCGACGGATCGCTGTCGAAGGGTTTTCCGCCGAACCTGAGGTTCGTGCCGATGTAGCGCGCCACCCAGCGGCTGGCGAGCGGCGTCAGGATTCCGAGCGTGACGACGGCAAGCAGCCCGCCGAGGATGAAGGCCTTGAACGCACCGCCGGCACCGCCGACGAAGTCGAAGCGCACGTTGCGGTAACTCGTGACTCGCGCCGAGAAGCGCAGCCCTTTGGCGACCAGCCAGGGCAGGGCCACAAGCACGACGACGGTCGGCAGGAGCACCAGAATGGGAACGAGCGCGGCAATGACGTTGAGAGCGAGCAATCCGCCGAGCACGATGAGACGACCGATGAGGATCTGGCCACCCCGCGCGTGATATTCGAAGGCGCTGCCGAGCAGCATCGTGTTGCCGTAGAAATACCGGTTGCGCCGCACCTTCGCCCAGGCCGAATAGATGCCAAGCGTCAAAATGGTCAGGAGGACGTTGACGATCCAGATTCCGAAATACTCACCGGCCCTGCCGGTGAAGGACATCCGGTGAAACTCCCCCGACTGCGCCTGCGAGGCGCCAGAAACACCCATCTCCATCGATTGCCCCTTCAGAATCCGTTGAATTTGCCTAGCCTTAACGTGCGGACGCGGCGCGCTATTCTCAGCGGACGGAATCTTGCCGGGGACGATCGGGAGCGGCGCAAGCGAAAGGGGGCCCGAAGGCCCCCTTAATGCAAACGGCGGTGATCGTCACTTCATCGTCGGCATGACGAACTCGGCGCCGCCCTTGATGCCGGACGGCCAGCGGCTCGTGACCGTCTTGGTGCGCGTCCAGAACTTGATCGAGTCGGTGCCGTGCTGGTTGAGGTCGCCGAAGGACGAGGACTTCCAGCCGCCGAAGGAATGGTAGGCGAGCGGCACCGGGATCGGCACGTTGACGCCGACCATGCCGATGTTGATGCGGCTGGCGAAGTCGCGGGCCGCATCGCCGTCGCGGGTGTAGATCGCGACGCCATTGCCGTATTCATGCTTCATCGGCAAATCGAGCGCTTCCTCGTAGTTCCTGGCGCGCACGACGGAGAGGACCGGCCCGAAGATCTCGGTCTTATAGATGTCCATGTCCGGCGTGACGTTGTCGAACAGGCAGCCGCCGACGAAATGGCCGTCCTCGTAGCCCTGCAGCTTGAAATCGCGACCGTCGACGACGAGCTTCGCACCCTCTTCGACACCCTTGTTGATGAGACCGAGGATACGCTCCTTCGCTTCCTTGGTAACGACCGGGCCCATGTCGGCCTTCTCGTCGGTGTAGGGGCCGATGCGCAGGCTCTCGACCATCGGAGTGAGCTTTTCGATCAGACGGTCAGCGGTTTCCTTGCCGACGGGGACAGCAACCGAGATGGCCATGCAGCGTTCGCCGGCCGAACCGTAGCCGGCCCCCATCAGGGCGTTGGCGGCCTGGTCGAGATCGGCATCAGGCATGATGATCATGTGGTTCTTCGCGCCGCCGAAGCACTGGGCACGCTTGCCGTTCATCGCCGCCGTGCCATAGACGTAGCGGGCGATCGGCGTCGAGCCGACGAAGGAGACGGCGGAAATGTCCGGGTGGGTCAGGATCGCATCGACCGCACCCTTGTCGCCGTTGACGACGTTGAGGATGCCCGCCGGAAGACCAGCCTCGATCATCAGTTCGGCAAGCCGGATCGGAACGGACGGGTCACGCTCGGAAGGTTTCAGGATGAAGGCGTTGCCGCAGGCGATCGCCGGCGCGAACATCCACATCGGGATCATGGCCGGGAAGTTGAACGGCGTGATGCCGGCGCCGACGCCCACGGCTTGACGGATCGAATACATGTCGATGTTCGGGCCGGCGCCTTCGGTGAACTCGCTCTTGGCGAGATGCGGGATGCCGATGACGAATTCGCAGACCTCGAGGCCGCGGATGACGTCGCCCTTGGAATCCTCGATCGTCTTGCCGTGCTCCTTCGAAAGCATCTCGGCCAGCTCGTTCATGTTCTCGTTCAGCAGCTGGACGAACTTCATGAAGACTCGGGCGCGGCGCTGCGGGTTGGTCGCTGCCCATTTCGGCTGCGCGGCCTTGGCGCTCTCGACGGCAGCGTTCAGCTCGGCATCGCTCGCAAGCGCCACGGTCGCCTGCACCTCGCCGGTCGCCGGATTGAAGACGTTCGCGGTGCGGCCGCTCGTGCCGGCAACCTGCTTGCCGTTGATGAAATGCCCGATCGCTTGCATGGGATCCTCCTGTTTTTGATGAGGGAATTTTATGCTTTAAATTGCACAAAGCAACGGAATGAAATAAGCATCCGTTGTGCAAAAATCGAATAACGGATGGCGGCGTGAAACCCATCGACGTTGCGACGGAGGCTTTCATGGCGGCAGGGAACGGCGGACCTATCGTCAGGATGGCCGAACTTGAGATCGACCCGCCCCAGCTGGACGCCTACCGGCTGCTGCTGGCCGAGGAGATCGAGGCCTCCGTCGCCCTGGAGCGGGGCGTCATCATGCTGCACGCCGTCTCGATCAGGGGCGAGCCGGAGCGAATCCGCCTTCTTGAGGTCTATGCGAGCGCCGAGGCCTACGAGGCGCATCTCCAGACGCCCCATTTCATCAAATACAAGACCGGTACGTCCGAGATGGTCAGGTCGCTGCGCCTCCTGGAGGTCGATCCGGTCATGATGAGGGCCAAACCGGACTTCCGCATCGAGCGCCATTCCCTTTCACAGAATCCGGGGAATGGACAAGAATGAACTGGGACGACGTCCGTGTCTTTCTCGCCGTGGCCCGCTCGGGCCAGATCCTGGCCGCCTCAAGGCGGCTGGGCGTCAACCATACCACCCTGTCGCGCCGCCTGACGGCGCTGGAAGAAGCGCTGGGGACGCGTCTCTTCATCCGCCGCACCAACGGCTGCGAGCTCACCGCCGAGGGAGACGGTTTCCTCGCATCCGCCGAGCGCATGGAAACGGAGATGCTTGCCGCACAGGCACGCCTCGGCCGCACGGATACGGCGATTGCCGGCACCGTGCGGGTCGGTGCGCCGGACGGCTTCGGCGTCTCCTTCCTGGCGCCGCGCCTGGGACGGCTGATCGAGCGCCATCCGGAACTGAAAATCCAGCTCGTTCCCGTCCCCCGCTCCTTCTCGCTCTCGCAGCGCGAGGCGGACATCGCGATCACGTTGGAGCGTCCGGAACAGGGGCGGCTCGTTTCCGCCAAGCTGACGGACTACACGCTCGGTGTCTATGCAAACCGCTCGTATCTCGATGAAAACGGGACACCGGAGAGCGTCGAGGCGCTGAAGGCGCATCGACGCATCGGTTACGTTGAGGACCTGATCTTCACGGCGTCGCTCAATTTCACCGGCGAGGTGATGCGAAGCTGGGACGCCGGTTTCGAAATTTCCAGCGCGACGGGCCAGACGGAAGCGGTGCGCTCGGGCGCGGGCATCGGCATCCTGCACAACTATATCGCCCGCCAGCACGACGAACTCGTCAGGCTCTTGCCGGGAATCGTCATCCGCCGCTCCTACTGGACCACCTGGCACGAAAGCGCCCGCGATCTTGCCCGCGTGCGCACCGTGGCCGACTTCCTCGGCGAGCTCGTCGGCCGGGAGCAGCACATCTTCGCGTGAACCGGTCAGTCCGCCATGGCGCCGGAAGCTTCGTCCGGCATCGGGACGATCGCCTTGCCGCTACCCGCCTCTTCCACCGAGGCAACGGCGGTCCTGACATCCGTCGCCTCCGCCGCAACCGCGGCGCCCGTCTCCGTGTCGCCCGGCATCGGCACTTTCACGGCATTGGAGGGCTGGACGGCCTCGGCCGTCTCCTCCCGCGCAGCCGGCCGACGCCGCCCGGTGGGAGTCTCGTCGATCGCGGCGACCTCCGCCGGCTCGCGACGCACGACGCGCTGTTCGACGGGTTCGGCGGTGAACGGAATGGCGCTGCCTGAACCGGACGCATAGCGCAGCAGGTCGAAGGTCTGGTCCGTCACCGGCTTCAGCCGCATGGCGGCCATGATCGCCGGGATGCGGTCGCGCGGCATGGATGGATGGCAATAGCGCAACCGCACCTGCGCGGCATAGCGGGACGTCGACATCCGGCCCTCGAGCGTTTCATGCGCCGGCGAGACCCGCTTCGACAATTGCCAGGCATAGAGGCAGCTTCCGCCGCCGGCCAACTCGCCCGTCGCATAGCCGAAAGCGCCGTGAAGGTTTTCGCCGGGTGCCGGTTCGATCCGCATTGCCACGCCGGGCAGCGCCGAACGCATTTCGGCGAGCACGGCGTCGCGCGTCGGCGAATGCAGCAGGGCTACCCGACCCGACGGTTCCGCCACCTTGATCATCAGCACATTCTCGCCGGCAAGCGCCGTGGCGTTCGGATAGACGATCGACTGCTCCAGCGAGCGGCCCTGCACGGTCTGGCGCACGCTGGCGATGGAGCCGGAGATCGACGGCAGGTAGGCAGCGGCGAATTCCGGCGAGACCTCGGTGGCGATCGGCGGCGCGTCGGGCCCGATCGAGCCCGTTTCGAGGAAGGGATCGCTGACGGAGGTACAGCCGGCGTGCGCGAGCGCGAGAACAAGGAAGAACAGGCGTTTCATCAGCGGCTTCCCGTGCGGATACGGTTGATCTCGGCAAGGCCGGCGGCCGCCTTCGGGTCGTAGAGATGGGCGTTCAGCCGTTCGAAGACCGCGTTGGCTTCGCGCTTGTGGCCGAGCTTGTAATGTGCCCATCCGCGCAGCTGGCTCATGTCCGACGGCTCTGCGACGATCGCGGCGCGAGCGTTCAGCGCATCGAGCGTGCGCTGATACTGCTTGTTGTCGAAGGCGGAGCGGGCCCGTTGCCAGTGGATCTCCGCCCGGACCTCGCGATCGCGCGCGGCCGACAGAGGGTAGAGCCCGATCAGCGCTTCCGCGTCGTCCGTCAGGCGCCCGCGCAGCATGGTGAGCGCGGCGCCGTAGGCGGCGTCCTCTCCTCCTCGGCCATTCATCCCAAGGGATGCGGTGAAGGCAGCCCGCGCCTCCGAAATGCGGTCGAGGCCGAGCAGGCACCAGCCCTTGATGAGGTTTGCATCCGCCGTCAGGCGGCCTTTCGCTTCGATCCCGGAAAGCTGCCGCAGGCAATCGCCGTACCGTTTCGCCTTGAAGCTCGTGAGGTAGCCGGCATCGACCGCCGCGCGCGGCTTCTCGACCGCGACCGACCGGCTGCCGGTCGGCGCCTTCGCCGTCTGGATGTCCGTCCAGATCTCCGGATAGATGTCGCGGTAGTCGTCGCGGACCTGCGCGAACTCGGCCTTCAGGCCGAGCCGCTGCAGGCTGAGCGCAAGCCCCTTGATGCGGGCAGGCGCGCTTTCCCAGTCGATCGCCTTCTCGAACCAGGCCCGCGCCGCCTCGTACTGGCGGGAATTGTAGGCGTACCAGGCGAGGATCTCGGCATGGTCCGCATTCTTCGTCTGCAGGATGGTCGTGCTGTAGGCGCCGACCGTCTTCTCGTCCGCGTCGGGCTGGTCCGGCTTCGAGAACCGGATCGACAGCGCATTCATCAGAAATTCCGGGTCTCCGGCCAGATCGTCGAGGTGCGCTGCCGCGACGGCATAGGCCGCCGCCTCCTTCTTCTGGGCGGCAAGGCTCAGATAGAGGCCCTTGGCGTTGTCCGGATCCTTCTGCTTGCCGAGCGCCACGGCGAAGGCGGTTTCCGCCGCTGCCGGCTCCTTCCGCTTCAGATCGTACCAGCCGAGCAGCGACAGGTCGCGCGGCGAGGCGTCCTCGACGGCCGCGCGGCGGAGCCGCTCGACCCGTTCGGCCGGCAGAGGCCCCGTCCGGGTCCCGTCGCCGTTGAAGTCGCTGATCTCCCTGCGGATCAGATCGAGCTCGACGTCGTGCATGCCCGCGGTCAGGATCGTCGAGGGGCCGAGCATCGCCGCCGCCTTGCGCACGTCGTCGGCCGGGAAGTCGCGCGTCGCCTTCTGCATGGTCGTCAGCAGGTCGCTGTCCGGCAGGCGCGCATCGCCCTGCCGGAAAAGGATGCCGCGATAGACGCCCGCGAGATGCTCCTTGTCGCCGGAGGCCGCATAGGCGTCGATCAGCAGCCACAACAGGTCCACCTCGCGCTCCGTCTCGGCGTCCAGCGCCTTGCCGGCGGCAATCACGCCGATCCAGTCCTTTTTCGCCGCAGCGGCCGTCATCTCGAAACGAGCCTTGCGGCGGGCGAGCTTCGCCGAGAAATCGGCCGTCGGCTCCCAGTCGGGCTCCTCCGTCTTGCGCCGGACGATCTCCGCGTCGATCGCTGCGAACGCGTCCTGCTCATACAGCGTCCAGAGCCCACTTTCGTCCGCCTGCGGCGTCGCCGGAGCGTAAAGATCCGCCGGCATGGCGAAATCCGGATATTTCAGCCGGAGCCGGGCCGCC
>NZ_JAKGBU010000034.1:41950-48192 GCF_021555155.1 Rhizobium alarense | reverse complement strand
CGCGGCCAGCCGGGTCAGGCGGCGAGGCCGCCGCGGTCCTGCGAGGAGCGCAACAGGTCGCGCAGACGGTAGGCCATCGACACGGGCGCCGGGAACTCCTTGCGGCAGAAGGCGATCTTTCGGACATAGGTGTCGATGTGCCAGGTCGCCCAACTCTTACCCGGAAAATAGGCGATGTCACCGGCGCGCAGAGTCCGCTCGCTGCCGTCCTCCGCGGTCACGTGCACCTCGCCTTCAAGGACGATCACCGTTTCGTCCCAGCCGAAATACCAGCGGAATGTGCCGGCCGTGCAATCCCAGACGGCCGTCGTCGCCTGATCGTCATAGGCGCGCGAGTGCAGGGCCAGCCGCGCCTCGGGATTACCGGCCAGGATCCAGGACGGCTCGATCGGCGCCGGCGTCATTTCGAGTGCATCGGTGGACGACGCGACGAGCCGGCGCGCGGAGCCCGGCAGGAGCGGAACGCTTCTGATCGCCATGCCGACGGCGCTTGCGAGCATGAATTTGATGGACATGATTCCCCCGAATTCGCATGGATGTGCGACCCTAGCGGGAATGGGTAACCGCGCCGTTCAGGCATTCGCTCGAAATTTATGCATCTGGCATTTTCCGGCGCGGGACGGGGCGCATCAGATGCGACCCTCGATGCGGCAGACGATCATGTCGTGGTCGGAAAGCGGCCGGCCGGCCGCGTCGAGCGACGAGACGATCCGGCTTTCGCCGATCGACAGACCACGGGAGAGGAACCAGTCGAGCTTCATCGCCCGGTCCGGCCAGCGTGTGATGAGGCTCGGCCGCGTCGTCATCGCGTCGATCGGGCCACCATGGCGGGCATAGCCGCGTTCGGCGGCGCGCGCGAACAGGCCTTCGGCCTCGAAGTCGCCGCCGGCATGGTTTCCGGTGTTGAGGTCTCCGCCGATCAGGACGGGAAGGCCCGGAAAGGCCGCATCCAGAACATCGAGGAGGCCGACCACCTGCCGCTCGCGACAATGCGCCGTCGTGGCGCTTTCCAGGTGGGTGGAAACCACAGCGATCGGCCCGGTTTCCGTCGCCACCGTTGCGCCGATCGCCATGCGTTCGCCAAGCCGCGGCTGGTCGCCGTCGCGCGTGAACCAGAGCCGTTCGCCGGCGAGGCGAAGCATGAAGGGCGCGTCGAGCGCCGCGCGCGCCATGAGCCCGTTGCCATGAAAGCCCCGGGCGTTCACGTCATCGGTGCAGAACTCCCGCTCGGTGTCGGAGCCAAGACCGAGCTCGACGAACTCGACGCCGTAGGCATAGGCCATGCCGAGCGCACCCGCCACGTCCGCCGTGGTGTTGCGCTGGCCCGTCCGGGCCATGCCGTGGTCCATCTCCGAAAGCAGGACGATATCCGCGCCGGCGCTGCGAATATGGTCGGCGCTGTCATCGGGAAACAGGCAGCGTTCGAGGTTCCAGGCCGCGACGCGGATGGGAAAGGCGAGCGGCGGCCCCTCGGGCGGTTCGCCGCCGACTTCGATGCTGTTCATCGCAGGAATCGACGCCATGCAGGTGTCGTGTGCGCCGATCGTCCGTTCCAGGCCGGCAATCGCCGTCCGCTCCTCGAAAGACGGAACCTTCAAATCGGATACGGTCTCACGGATCACCGCGTTGCTCCCTCGACCTCTGCCCGGTCGGCGACGGCCGGAGCGGCCGTTGCCATGTCGGGCGTCCAGGCAATCCGCTTTCCCCCCTCTGCATCAAAGAAATGCAGGCGCGACGGCGCAATCGACAGGTCCATCTCTTCCGAAAGCGCGGTCTCGGGAGAAAGCGCAGCCGTGGCCGGCTGATCGCCGACCAGGCCATGCACGAGCCGCTGCGAGCCGAGTTCCTCGATATAGTCGACCCGGAAGGGCAGCGCAGCGCTCCCGCCGGCCGCCGGACGAAGGTCTTCGGCCCGGAAGCCGACGGTCACCGCGCCCTGGACGGGCACTGAGCGGCCGATATCGAGCAGGGCCGGGCCGATCGCCAGCCTTGAGCCGTGTAGCTCAGCCTTGACGAGATTCATGGCCGGCGAGCCGATGAAGCTTGCGACGAAGGTGGAGGCCGGCCGGTGATAGACCTCCAGCGGCCGGCCGATCTGCTCGATCTCGCCGCCGTTGAGCACGACCAGACGGTCGGCAAGCGTCATCGCCTCGAGCTGGTCGTGGGTGACGTAGATTGATGTGGTGCCGACGCGACGCTGAAGCCGCTTGATCTCGCCGCGCATCGAGACGCGCAGCTTCGCGTCGAGGTTCGACAGCGGCTCATCGAAGAGGAAGGCGGAGGGCTTGCGCACGATGGCACGGCCCATGGCGACGCGCTGGCGCTGGCCGCCGGACAGCGCGCGGGGCTTGCGCTGGAGATAGGGCTCGATCTCCAGCATGCGCGCGGCTTCCGCGACGCGGGCGTCGATTTCGCTCTTCGGCGTCTTCCGGTTCCTGAGACCATAAGCGAGGTTGTCATAGACCGTCATGTGCGGGTAGAGCGCGTAGTTCTGGAAAACCATGGCGATGTCGCGGTCGGCCGGATCGACGTCGTTGATGGTCCGCTCGCCGATCGTCACCTTGCCCTCGCTGATCTCCTCGAGCCCGGCGACCATGCGCAAGAGCGTGGACTTGCCGCAGCCGGACGGCCCGACGAGCACAATGAACTCGCCGTCCTCGATGTCGATGCTGACCGAGTTTACGGCCTTCACGCCGCCGTTGTAGATTTTGGAAACGTCCCTAATGCCAATCGATGCCATCGGACCCTTCTCCTTTATTTGTCGCTCTCGGTGAGGCCCTTGATGAACCAGCGCTGGAAGATGACGACGATCATCACCGGCGGCAGCATGGCGAGGATCGCCAGCGCGAAGGCCTCGTTGTAGTCCGGGATCTGCGAGCCGATCCAGACGAGCAGGATCTGCTTGATGCCGCGCACCAGCGTGAAGAAGCTCTCGTCCGTCGTCATCAATGTCGGCCAGAGATACTGGTTCCAGCCATAGACGAACATGATGATGAAGATCGCGGCGATCATCGTCTTCGACAAAGGCACCAGCACATCGATGAAGAACTTGAACGGTCCTGCGCCGTCGATGCGCGCCGCCTCCAGCAGTTCGTCGGGGACCGACTTGAAGAACTGGCGGAAGAAGAAGGTGCCGGTGGCAGACGCCAGCAGCGGCACGATGAGGCCCGTATAAGTGTTGGTCAGGCCCAGCTTGTTCATCACCTCGTAGGAGGGAAGGATGCGCACTTCGAGCGGCAGCAGCAGCGTCGTGAAGATCATCCAGAAGAACAGCGTGCCGAGCCGGAAGCGGAAATAGACGATCGCATAGGCGGCGAGCATCGAAAGAACGATCTTGCCGACGGCGAAGCCGATGCCGAGGATCATCGAGTTCATCACCATGCGCGCGCCGGTGATTTTGCCGGTAAAGCCGCCTTCCTTCGTCAGCACCTTCTCATAGGTCTCGACGAAATTGCCGCCCCAGGTCGCCGACAGGCCGGTGCGATGGATTTCGGCGGCTTCGTGCGTGGAGGTCATGAAGGCGATGACGACCGGCGCCACCATGACGAAGACGCCGAACAGAAGGATCAGATGGTCGAAAGGCTTGACGCGGTTCATGGCGGGCGCCCTCTCAATTGTAGTGCACGCGCCGCTCGATGAAGCGGAACTGGAAGATGGTGAGCACGAAGACGACGATCATCAGGATGACCGACTGGGCCGAGGAGCCGCCGAGGTCGTTGCCGCGGAAACCGTCCATGTAGACCTTGTAGACGAGCGTGATCGGGTTGTTGGCCGCCTTGTCCTTCACCATCACGTCGATCACGCCGAACGTGTCGAAGAGCGCATAGGTCATGTTGATGATGAGCAGGAAGAAGGCGGTGGGGGCGAGCAGCGGCAGCGTCATCGTCCAGAAGCGGCGCATGCCGGAGCGGCAGTCCATCGTCGCGGCCTCGCGCACCGAGACGGGAATGCTTTGCAGACCGGACAGAATGAAGATGAAATTATAGGGGATCTGCTTCCAGACCGAGACGATGATCATGGCGATCGCCGTATCATTGTAGTTGAGGCCCACCTTCATCTCCCAGCCGAAGAAGGCCGCGAGCTTCACCAGCGGGCCGATATGCTGGTCGAAGAACATCATGCCCATCAGGCCGGCGACCGGGGGCGCGATGGCATAGACCCAGATGAGCAGCGTCTTGTAGGTCGATCCGCCCTTCAGCACGACGTCAGCCTTGACGGCGAGCAGCATGCCGATTGCCAGCGACAGGAAGGTGACCAGAATCGTGAAGATCACCGTGAAGCGTGCGATGCTCCGATATTGCGAGGAACCGACCGCGTCGACGTAATTGCCCATGCCGACAAAGGTCGAGCCGAAACCGAACGGATCCTCGAGATAGAACGAGGACTGGATCGCCTGCACGGACGGCCAGTAGAAGAAGATGAAGATGATCGCCATCTGCGGCGCGATGAAGAGATAGGGCAGGTAAGGCGACGAGAACTGGACGCGCTTCATGGTTGGGTCTTTCAAAAGGGCCGGGAACGCCGCGTCTTGCGCGGGCGAGCCCCTTCCCCCTTGTGGGGAGGGGTCTTGGCCGGTCGAGCAAGACCCACCCCTCCCCGTCGCTTCGCTCCGACCCTCCCCACAAGGGGACAAGGGGGAGGGTTGACAGAGCAAGCCGAATCAGCCGGCCGTCTTGGCGAAGCGGGCGAGAAGCTCGTTGCCTTCGGTCTCGATCGTCTTCAGGGCGTCCTCGACCGAGGTTTCGCCAGCAAAGATGCGGCCGTATTCGCGTTCCATGATCTCGCGGATCTGCGGATAGAAGCCGAGGCGATAGCCCTTCGACCACGCGCCGGACTTCAGCATGAGCTGCTTGATGCCGACTTCGGCGACTGGCGTCTTCTCGTAGTAGCCTTCCGACTTGGTCAGCTCATAAGCGGCCTGGGTGATGGCCACATAGCCGGTCGCCTGATGGTAGAACTTCTGGATCTCCGGCGAGGTCAGGAACTGGAAGAAGTCGGCCGTGCACTTGTTTTCCGCGTCCGACTTGCCGGACATGGCGAAGAGCGCGGCGCCACCGATGAAAGTGTTCGTGCCCGCACCTTCGACGCTGTTCCAGTAGGGCAGGAAAGCCGCCGAGAACGGCTTCTGTGCGGTCTTCTGCAGGCCGCCGAAGGAACCCGACGATCCGATCCAGAATGCGGCCTTGCCTTCTTCGAAGAGCTTCTGGTTGTCGGCCCAGCCGGCACCGTAGAAGCCGAAATAGCCTTCGTCGGCCCAGCTCTTCAGCTTGGTGAACATCATGACGAGGTTCGGGTCCGTCATGTTGATCTTCGTGTCGACGACCGTATCGTAGCCGTTGCCGTTGGTCGCGAACTGGATGTTATGGCGCGAGAAGAAATTCTCGGTGAACTGCCAGGTGAGCTGCGACTGGACGAGCGGAATGTAGCCGGCTTCCTTCAACTTCGGCGCGACCGCCTCGAACTCTTCCCAGGTCTTCGGCGCCTCGACGCCGGCCTTTTCAAGCGCTTCTGTGTTGATGTACATGATCGGCGCCGAGGAGTTGAACGGCATGCCGACGAACTTGCCGTCGGAATCGGCGTAGAAGTAACGCACGCCCTCGATGAAGGCTTCACGCTTGAATGTGTAGCCGGCGTTGTTGATCAGATCCTCGGCGGGGATGACGGCACCCGGTGCGTTAATGATCGTCGCCGCACCGGCGTCGAAGACCTGCAGGATGTTCGGCTGCTCGCCCGAACGGAAGGCCGCAATGCCGGACGCGAGCGCCTCTTCATAGGTGCCCTTGGAGACCGGCGTCAGCATGCAGGACTGCTGCGCTTCGTTGAACTTCTGCGAAACCTCGTTGATGACCTCGCCGTTGCGGCCGGCCATGCCGTGCCACCAGGTGATGTTGGTCGCGGCAAGCGACGTTGCGGCGGAGAATGCGAGTGCGAGACCTGCAAGGGAGAACGACTTGATCATGGTTGGCTCCTCTTCACCGGGGTTGGTGTGAGGGTGCACTAATCAGCCTGCATGACGGGCGCGTTACGGTTTCGTGTCAGTTTCGTTACATTTTCCTTTTGGTCAAAACGCATCCACAAAATGCTGCGGGAGGCGCCAAGGACGCACTGCAATGATGTCGCAGCGCAGCGACAGGCGATGCGCATCCGGCTGCCGCGCGAGCCACAGCTCGCCTGCCGCCCGGATGCGGTTCTGGGCAGCGTTCGTCACGGCGAAGACGGCACCGTCGACGTCGCGCCGCGCC
>NZ_JAKGBU010000034.1:0-41850 GCF_021555155.1 Rhizobium alarense | reverse complement strand
GCCGCGGCGGGCGACAAGGTCGATCTCGCCAAGCTTCGTGCGGTAGCGCAGCGCGACGATGCGGTAGCCCTTGCAGAGCAGGTAGAGGGCGGCGACATATTCCGCGACATGGCCGCGGCGGAAGGCCCTCCGCCGTCTGGGGTCGGCCGATTTTTCCGCCCGCCTAGCCGCCATCGCCAGCCTTCAAGTCGAGAAGCCGCTGATAGAGGTCACGGCGCGGGAGTCCCGTCTGGCGTGCCGCCTCCGTCGCGGCCCTGCCCGCCGGCATCGAACCGGCGAGCCGGCGCAGGATCGCATCCGCATCGTGCGCCTCCATCGGCACGGCCTCCGCCGGCGGACCGACGACCAGCACGATCTCGCCCCTCACCGTGCCTCCCGAATTGTAATGCGCGGCCAGTTCGCCGAGCGTCCCGCGGCGGAACTCCTCGAACGTCTTGGTGAGCTCGCGACAGACGCAGGCCGGGCGCCCGTCGCCGAGCACGTCCGCCGCGGCTGCAAGCGTAGCCGCGATGCGGTGCGGCGACTCGAAGAACAGAAGCGTCGCCGGCACGCCGGCCACGTCCGCCAGCCGATCGCGGCGGGCCTTGTCCTTCGTCGGCAGGAAGCCGCCGAAGAAGAAGGCGTCGTTCGGCAGCCCCGAGCCGACCAATGCCGCAAGCGGCGCCGAGGCACCGGGGATCGGGACGACGCGATGGCCCGCCTCGATGGCACGCTGCCCGAGGCGGTAACCCGGGTCTGAGACGAGCGGCGTGCCGGCGTCGGAGACGAGCGCAACCGACCTGCCGGCATCGAGCACCGCGATCAGCCGCTCCCCGGCTTCGTCCGCATTGTGTTCGTGGTAGGCAAAGGGCCGATTGACGATCCCGTACCGGTCGAGCAGGACGCGCGTCACGCGCGTATCCTCGCAGGCCAGCACATCGGCGCCTGCAAGCGTTTCCAGCGCGCGCAGCGTGATATCGCCGAGATTGCCGATGGGTGTCGCGACCAGGTAGAGCGCCGGCTCGAGCGGACGGGCGGGAACCAGCGCGTTGTGCAGCCTGAAGCTCCGCTCGGCGCCCGCCCCGCTGCTATCCTTCACCTGACGTTCCTTCAACGGAATTCCCCTTTCGGCATGCCTGCGCCTTCACGCGACTCTCCTTATGAGCGAGCCGCGAAGAGACGACAAGGTGGACGCTCCGGGGATTATGGCGGGGCGTGACCGCTTGCCTCTTGCAATCCTTCGCGGGTTTCTGCCATTTTGCCCGTCCACATCCTTCCGGCACCTGCCGAAACGAAGAACTAGGAACGCGTCGGACTTCCGGCGCGCAAGCGGTCGAAAGCGGTAGATCTCCATGCGCATAACTCTCGAGCGGGCCAACCTCCTGAAATCGCTGAACCACGTGCACCGCGTGGTCGAGCGGCGCAACACGATCCCGATCCTTTCGAACGTGCTGCTGCGCTCCGACGGCGCGAGCCTCGAAATGAAGGCGACGGACCTCGACCTCGAAATCACGGAAGCCACGGCGGCGCAGGTCGAGCAGGCCGGTGCCACGACGGTGCCCGCGCATCTGCTCTACGACATCGTGCGCAAGCTGCCGGACGGTTCCGAAGTGCTGCTCTCCACCAACCCGGATGGCGCGACGATGACCGTCGCCTCCGGCCGCTCCAAGTTCTCGCTGCAATGCCTGCCGCAGGCGGACTTCCCCGATCTCACCGCCGGCAGCTTCACCCACACGTTCCGCATCAAGGCGACGGACCTCAAGATGCTGATCGACCGCACGCAGTTCGCGATCTCGACGGAAGAGACGCGCTATTATCTGAACGGCATCTTCATCCATACCATCGAGAGCGACGGCAAGCTCAAGCTGCGTGCGGTTGCGACCGACGGCCACCGTCTTGCGCGCGCCGACATCGAGGCGCCGTCGGGGTCGGAGGGCATGCCCGGCATCATCATCCCGCGCAAGACCGTCGGCGAACTGCAGAAGCTCGTCGACACGCCGGACGTCGTCGTCTCGGTGGAAGTGTCGGACGCCAAGATCCGCTTCACGATCGGCTCGATCATCATGACGTCGAAACTCATCGACGGCACGTTTCCGGATTACCAGCGTGTCATTCCGGCGAACAACGACAAAGAACTCAAGATCGACTGCCAGTCCTTCGCCCAGGCCGTCGACCGTGTTTCCACCATCTCCTCGGAGCGCGGCCGCGCGGTGAAGCTGTCGCTGGCCGACGGCCAGATGACGCTCACGGTCAACAACCCGGATTCCGGCAGTGCGACGGAAGAGCTTCCGGTCGGCTACGACAACGATCCGCTGGAGATCGGCTTCAACGCGAAATACCTGCTCGACATCACGGCACAGCTCTCCGGCACCGATGCCGTTTTCATGCTGGCCGATCCCGGTTCGCCGACGCTGGTGCGCGATCTCGCCGGCGACGACGCCCTCTATGTGCTGATGCCGATGCGCGTCTGACCGGGCGCGCCTTCGCCCGATCGTCCCGCCCTCCGGCGGGCGGCGGATTTCTTTTTTCCGAACAAGGCATTGCCGGCGCCATATTCCAAAAAGAAGTTTCGACCGGCGACGTTTACAGACTTGTTTTTGACGCAAATTCGTCCACATACTCCCCGCGAAAGCCGTGTCGGGCGGGTCCGAAGCATGAGGCGAACCGGGGGACGAGATGAATTTGCGGGTCAGGGTCAAGGAACGTCTCGGCAGGAAATTCGACGACGAGATTCGCTTCTTCAAAGGCTGGATGAGCAATACCAGGGCGGTGGGCTCGATCATTCCGACATCCTCCGTCACGGCACGACGCATGGCGAGCGTTACGGACCCGTCCTCCGACCTTCCGGTCCTCGAGCTCGGTCCCGGCACAGGCGTCATCACGAAAGCGATTCTCCAGCGCGGCATCGAGCCCGCTCGCCTCGTTTCCGTCGAATATTCGACGGACTTCTACAATCATCTCCTCGCGCGCTTTTCCGGCGTCCGCTTCATCAACGGCGACGCGTTCGATCTCGACAGGACGCTGGGCGACCTGAAGGACCAGACCTTCGACAGCGTCGTGTCGGCGGTGCCTCTCCTCAATTTCCCGATGCACAGGCGCGTATCGCTGATTGAAGACCTGCTGGGCCGCATCCCGGTCGGGCGACCCGTCGTGCAGATTTCCTACGGCCCGCTCTCCCCCGTCATCGCGATGCCCGACCGCTACCAGATCTCGCATCTCGACTTCGTTGTCCGCAACATTCCGCCGGCGCAGCTCTGGGTCTACCGCAGGACGCACTGACGCGGTCCGGGCGAATGTTGGCGCTCTATATCAGCCACCCGCAGGTCCGGATCGACGCAAGTGTTCCGGTGCCTGACTGGCAACTCTCCGACTGCGGGCGGGCGAGAGCCCGCAACGCTTCGGCGACACGCTGGATGGCCGGAGTCGGCCGCCTCGTTTCGAGCGGCGAGCGCAAGGCGATCGAAACGGCGGAGGTGCTCGCCGACGGGCGCGTTGCCATCGAAATTCGGGCCGGCATGGGCGAGAACGACCGTTCGGCGACCGGATTTCTCGATCCGCCGGCCTTCGAGGCCGCCGCCGACCGGTTCTTCGCCCATCCGGAGAAGAGCTACCGCGGCTGGGAGCGCGCCATCGACGCCCAGCGCCGCATCGCGGCCGCCGTGGACGCCGTGCTGACCGGCCATGACCCGTCCGTTCCGATCGCCTTCGTTGGCCATGGCGGCGTCGGCACCCTGCTGAAATGCCATCTCGCCGGGCAGCCGATCTCCCGCTTACAGGACCAGCCGGCGGGCGGCGGCAATCTCTTCGCCTTCCGGCTTGCGGACCGGGCCGTTACGTGCAACTGGACCCCGATGGAAAGCTTCGAGGGATTCGACCATGGCAGCGCGTGACCGCCTCATCGTCGGGCTGGACGTGCCGAGCATCCGGGATGCGGAAAGCATCGTCCGCACGCTCGGAAGCAACGTCCTCTTCTACAAGATCGGCTACCAGCTCGCCTTCGCAGGCGGGCTCGAATTCGCGCGGGATCTCGCGCGCGAGGGCAAGAAGATCTTCCTCGACATGAAGCTGCTCGACATCGACAACACGGTTGCGAAGGGCGTGGAGAACATTGCCCGGATGGGCGTGTCGATGCTGACGCTGCATGCCTATCCGAAGGCGATGGTGGCCGCGGTCAAGGCCGCGGAGGGCTCCGGCCTCTGCCTGCTGGGCGTGACGGTGCTCACCTCCATGGACGAGAAGGATCTGATCAGCGCGGGTTATGAATACGATCCGCACACGCTCGTGCTCAGGCGGGCGGAGCAGGCCCGCATCGCCGGCATGGGCGGCGTCGTCTGCTCGGCGGAGGAAGCGAAGGCCGTGCGCAAGATCGTCGGCCCCGACATGGCGATCGTGACGCCCGGCATCCGGCCGGCCGGTGCCGACAGGGGCGACCAGAAGCGTGTTATGACGCCGGCGGAGGCTCTGAAGGCCGGGGCGAGCCATCTCGTCGTCGCGCGCCCGATCGTCCAGGCCGACGATCCGCTTGCGGCGGCCAGGGCCATCCTGTCCGAGATGGATGCGGCAACGGCCGCCTGACGGCCGGGAGGAAAGACAATGCCCAAGGGATACTGGATCGCGCGCGTCGATATCCGCGACCCCGAGCGCTACAAGGACTATGTCGCCGCGGCCAAACCGGCCTTCGAAAGATATGGCGCGACCTTCCTCGCGCGCGGCGGGCCCTTCCAGCGCCTCGAAGGCGAGGTCCGGGCGCGCAACGTCGTCATCGAGTTCCCCTCGCTTCAGGCGGCCGTCGACTGCTACCATTCGCCCGAATACCAGCGCGCTGCCGCGATCCGGCAGGAAGCGGCGGACGCAGAGATGGTGGTGGTCGAGGGCGTCTGAGACCCGCCACCGTCTGCGCCAATCGGCCGCCCCGATCGGGCGCGCGGTGCCTTCACCTGCCGGGCGCTTTCGGCTATGTAGGCCTCACCCACCTCTTCGTGCTCAGGAGCAGCCCCATGACCTTGTCCAACCTTCCGCCGCTAGTCACCGTTTTCGGTGGATCGGGTTTCGTGGGTCGGCACGTGGTGCGGGCGCTCGCCCGGCGCGGCTACCGAATCCGCGTAGCCGTGCGCCGGCCGGATCTCGCCGGCTTCCTTCAACCGATCGGCGGCCTCGGCCAGATTTCCTTCGTCCAGGCGAACCTGCGTTACCGCGCCTCCGTCGACCGCGCCGTCCAGGGTGCCGATCATGTCGTCAACTGCGTCGGCATCCTCTTCGAGAGCGGCCGCAACACGTTCGATTCCGTGCAGGATTTCGGCGCACGCGCCGTGGCTGAAGCCGCGCGCGCCGCCGGCGCCACGCTGACCCATGTCTCCGCCATCGGCGCCGACGTCAATTCCGCATCGAGCTACGGCCGCACGAAGGGCCGTGCGGAGAAGGCGATCCTCGAAACGAAACCCGATGCCATCATCCTGCGCCCGTCCATCATCTTCGGGCCTGAGGACGGTTTCTTCAACAAGTTCGCCGAGATGGCACGTTTCGCGCCGGCCCTGCCGCTGATCGGCGGCGGCCACACCAAGTTCCAGCCGGTCTATGTCGCCGACGTCGCCGAGGCAGTCGCACGCTCCGTCGACGGCACGATCGACCGCGGCCGGATCTACGAACTCGGCGGCCCCGAGGTCCTGAGTTTCCGCCAGTGTCTCGAGATGATGCTGCGCATCATAGACCGGAAGCGCTCCTTCGTGTCGCTCCCCTTCCGCATCGCATCGATGATGGGGTCCGTCGCCTCGCTCGTGCCCTTCATCGCCCCGCCGCTGACGGCCGATCAGGTGACGCTGCTGAGATCCGACAACATCGTCTCCGACGAGGCCAAGAAGGAGGGCCGCACCATCCAGGCGATCGGCATCACGCCGGCGCTCGCCGAGGTGATCCTGCCGTCCTATCTGGTGCGCTATCGTCCGCAGGGCCAGTTTACCCGCAGTGGCAAGGCAGCCTGACCGGCGCCGTGCGTGGCAGGGGGCAACGGCTGGCAGCCGTTGCAATTCCGCCGCAGTGATATCTGCAGTGCGGCCTTTACCGCGGATTCAGCATGATCGCATATTGATGTTTATCGGCCCGGCGAATAAACACCGCCCGCGCCACGTCATGGTCCGCGAGATGCGGACTCGGCGCTGATCATTTCTTAAGAAGGCTTACCTGAATGGGCAAGGCAATTGCACTCTTCTTCGGCTGCGCGGCTCTGGTGATCGTCGCCGGTTCCTTCGCTGCGCCGACCACCGTCGTCGCGAGCAAGCAGGGCTGCGCGCCGGCCTATGGCGTCGACCCCTGCACGACCACCGCCACCACCCGCTAAGGGCCTGGACGCCGTCCGACCTTCACCGGACGGCTCTTCCATTCAGCCGAAAATCATCAGCGCGACGAGCCCGGCGGTTCCGATCAGGATCCGCCAGATCGCAAAGGGCGTGAAGCCGCGGCGTGAGACGAATTCGAGCAGGGATCGTACGACAAGCAGCGCGGCTACGAAGGCTGCGAGGAAGCCGGCGGCGATGACGCCGATATCGTTCCAGTCGAGAAGGCTGCGGTTCTTGTAGAGGTCGAGCGCGAAGGCCCCGACCATCGTCGGCATGGCGAGGAAGAACGAGAATTCCGCGGCGGAACGCTTGTCGGTGCCCATCAGCAGCGCACCGGCGATCGTCGCCCCCGAACGGGATGTGCCCGGGACCATCGCCAGGCACTGGAACAGGCCGATCTTCAGGCAGAGCGAAAGAGGATAGGTGCCGATATCGGTGTAGCGCGGCGTCAGTGGCATCCGGTCGATCGCATAGAGGATGACCCCGCCGACGATGAGCACGATGCAGATGAGCATCGGCGTCTCGAACAGCACCGTCTTGATGAAGTCGTGGGCGAGAGCGCCGATCACGGCCGCCGGCAGGAAGGCGATGAGCACGTTGAACACGAAACGCCGCGCCTCTGCGCTCGTCGGAAGGGAGAGCGCGATGCCGACAAGCTTCGTCGCATAGACCGACAGGATCGCCAGGATGGCGCCGAGCTGGATGAGAACGGCGAAGGTGTTTCCCGGCGACTTGAAGCCGAGAAAATGGCCGGCGAGAAGCAGATGCGCGGTGGAGGAAACGGGGATGAACTCGGTGAGGCCCTCGATGAGACCCAGCACGAGAGCGCTTACAATCGATTGATCGGCCATGAAAATTCCCTGATGCAATGGTGGAAGGACGGTGTCGCGGCCCGACACCGATTCGCTTGTGTTTGCGCGATCACCTTCCTATAGCTTCATGACCGGAGCGATGAACAGTCCAAACTCCCATGCCCGCGTGTCTGCACCGGGCCATCTCAAGTAGAACCGCAAAGCCTGAAATGCCGATACTTTACCATCATCCCATGTCTTCCGCGTCCCGCTTCGTCCGGCTGATCCTGACGGAATACGGCTATCAGACGGACTTTGCCGAAGAGCAGCCGTGGGAAAACCGCCGCGACTTCCTGGCACTCAATCCGGCGGGCACCTTGCCTGTCTACGTCGACGACAGCATGAGGGCGCTTTGCGGCGCAACCGTGATATCCGAATATCTCGACGAGACGCACGGCGTGCTCAAGCGCGACAAGCGGCTGCTCGCCGAAGACCCCTTCCAGCGGGCCGAAATCCGTCGCCTCGTCGAGTGGTTCCTGCTGAAGCTCGAGCAGGACGTGACCCGGCCGCTCGTGCGCGAGCGGATCTTCAAGCTGCAGATGACGGCCGAGCAGGGCGGCGGTGCACCGGACAGCAAGGTGCTGCGCAACGCCCGCGCCAACATCCGCCAGCACCTGAAGTATCTGTCCTGGCTTGCCGGTTCACGGACCTATCTCGCCGGAAACCGCCTGAGCTATGCCGATCTCGCGGCGGCCGCCTCGGTTTCCGTCCTCGACTATCTCGGGGAGATCGCCTGGGCGGACGCGCCGCAGGCCAAGGACTGGTACCAGCGGCTGAAGTCACGGCCGTCCTTCCGTCCGCTGCTTGCCGAGCGGGTGCGCGGCGTAACGCCGGTCTCGCACTACGCCGACCTGGACTTCTGAGGGTCGCCATGTCCTGCGGGAGGAACGAGCCGCGGGAAAGGGAACGCCGCCGCCGGCTGACGGATTTCCTGCGCGCGGAGGCCCTTGGCAAGGGCTTCGATCTTTGTCGCATCACCCGGCCGGATGCCATCCCGGAGGCGCCGCAGCGGCTCGCAGACTTTCTCGACGCCGGCTATCACGGCACGATGGACTGGCTTGCCGAAACCGAGGCCCGGCGTGCGGATCCGCGCACGCTCTGGAGCGAGGTGCGCGCCATCGCGCTCTTCGGCATGAATTACGGCCCGGAGCACGACCCGCGCACGGTCCTTGCGATGAGGGATCGCGCGGCGATCTCGGTCTATGCCCAGAACCGCGACTATCATGATCTGATCAAGGGGCGGCTCAAGGAGGTAGCGACCCGTTTCGCCGCCCGCGCCGGGGCGGACGTCAAGGTTTTCGTCGACACCGCACCCGTTATGGAGAAGCCGCTCGCGCAGAGCGCCGGTCTCGGCTGGCAGGGCAAGCACACCAACCTGGTCAGCCGCGACTACGGCTCCTGGCTCTTTCTCGGCAGCCTCTTCACGACGGCGGAACTGGATTGCGACGAGCCCGACAGCGACCACTGCGGCTCCTGCCGCGCCTGCCTCGACGCCTGCCCGACAGCCGCCTTCCCGGCGCCCTACAAGATCGACGCCCGCCGCTGCATCTCCTACCTCACGATCGAACACAAGGGCCCGATCGACCGCCCGCTGCGGCCGCTGATCGGCAACCGCATCTACGGCTGCGACGACTGTCTCGCGGCCTGTCCATGGAACAAATTCGCCGCTGCCGCCTCGGAAATGAAGCTCAAGGCGCGCGACGATCTGCGCGCGCCCGAGATCGCCTTCCTGCTGACGCTCGACGATGCGGCCTTCCGCAGTCTCTTTTCAGGGTCTCCCGTCAAGCGCATCGGCAGGGACCGGTTCGTCCGCAATGTCCTGATCGCGGCCGGCAACTCCGGCGACGTCACGCTCGTCGACCGTTGCCAAGCGCTTGCGCATGACCCTTCCCCCACGATACGGGGGATGGCAGTCTGGGCGCTCTCCCGTCTCATGCCCGTGGAGGCCTTCCGGCGCTTCGCGCGCGGGGCCCGCGACGAAGGCGATCAGACGGTGCTCGACGAATACCGACAGGCGGAAACGGAACTGGCATGAAACAGCTATTGATCCTGGGGGCGGGCTTTTCGGGGCGCGCCATCGCAAAGGCCTTCATGGACACGGGCGCGGCGGTCTATGGCACGACCCGCTCGGCCGAGAAGGCGGACCAGCTTGCCGGGCTCGGCATCACGCCGCTGCTTTACGACGGCGAGACCCTTTCCGCCGAGGTCGAGAAGGCGATGGCCGCTACCACCCACCTCGTCCAGTCGATTGCGCCCGGCGCCCTCGGCGATCCGATGTTCCGCGACGAGGCGCCGCGGCTCGAGACGCTGTTTCCGGCACTGCGATGGGCGGCCTATCTCTCGACCGTCGGCGTCTACGGCGACCACAAGGGAAACTGGGTCGACGAGACGGCTGAGCTTCACCCCGTTTCGTCCCGCTCGGTCGAACGGGTGGACGCGGAGAGGCGATGGCTCGACTGGGGTCGGGCGCAGGGTCTGCCCGTTGCCGTTCTGCGCCTTTCGGGTATCTACGGTCCGGGCCGCAACGCCTTCTGTAACATCGCTGCCGGCACGGCGCGACGACTCATCAAGGATGGCCAGGTCTTCAATCGCATCCGCGTCGAGGACATCGGATCGGCTGCCGTCTTTCTCGCCGAACGCAAGCTCGGCGGCATCTTCAACATCACCGATCACGAGCCCGGCCCCCCACAGGATGTGGTCGCCGAGGCTGCCGCGCTGATGGGTGCGGACATGCCGCCGGAAATCCCCTTTGAGATGGCGGAACTCTCTCCGATGGCCCGCTCCTTCTGGGGCGAGAACAAGCGCGTCTCCAACAGGAAGATCCGTGACCTCGGTTTCCGCTTCCGCTATCCGGACTATCGACAGTCGCTGGAACAGCTCTGGAAAAGCGGCATCTGGCGCGGCTGACCCCGCCGCACACCCGCGTTTCGCGACCTCCTTCGCAGAAAAGATGCAACTTTAACGAAAGCCTTCTTAAAATCAGGCCGGAAAACGCGCGGATTCTACGCTCGTCGTGATATAATTTTCCTCACAATTGGCCTGGCGACATCGAATTTTGCTCACTTTTCGCAAAACTGGCTTACCGGTTGATTCGAAAGAATTTTTCCGCGCCTCGACGCCGGCTCCCTCAGTCAATCCGTTCACGGAAACAGCATATGTTTGCGCGACCCACCAGATATGGTGATCGGTTGAGGCACTTTTTTGCCACTTTTCACCCCAATACGGCCCTTTGAAATCAAGAAAAACGACGTTCGACCACAAAGGGCCGATTGATCTATGTCATCGAAAATCTGTTCTGCGGCACTCGCTGCCGTTATTGCAATCGCCGGCGGAATTGCCATCGCTGACGATGCAAATGCTGCAGCGGACGGCTGCGGTCGTGCGTCCTGGTACGCCCTCACCTCGCGTACCGCCTCCGGCGAGCGCATGAACCCCACCCTCATGACCGCGGCGCATCGCAGCCTGCGCTTCGGCACGAAGGTGAGGGTGACGAATGCGCGCAACGGCAAGAGCGTCGTGGTCCGCATCAACGACCGCGGCCCGTTCATTCGCGGCCGCGTGCTCGATCTTTCCAGGGCAGCCGCCTCGCATATCGGTATGGTCCGCTCCGGCCATGCCAAGGTCTGCTACCAGATCGTCGGCTGACCAGCCGCAGGCATCTTGCTCTTGCCGGCCATCGCCGCTACCACGGCGCAAACGGAGTAAGAGTATGCGATTGGGTGGCCGGCTCAGTGGAGCGATCGAAGTTCTGGCGGATATCGAGGCACGCAGGCGTCCCGTCGCCGACGCGCTGAAGGACTGGGGTCTCTCCCACCGGTTCGCCGGGTCCGGCGATCGGGCGGCGATCGGCAACATCGTCTACGACGCGCTGCGCATGAAGCTGTCGCATGCCTTCCTGATGGACGACGACAGCGCCGCGGCGCTCGGATATGCCGTCATGCTGCGCCAGTGGGGCTTCAGCCCCGAAACGCTCGCCACGGAATTCGAGGGTGACCGCTTCGCCCCCGCACCGCCGCCGGCCGGGACGCTTGCCGCATTTGCGGCACGGGATCTTGCCGCGGCGCCCCTGCATGTACAAGGCGACATCCCGGAATGGGTGCAGCCCTCGTTCGAGCAGAATTTTTCCGACGACTGGCTTCAGGAGGCGCGCTCGCTTGCCGGACGGCCGACACTCGACCTTCGTGTCAACACGCTGAAGGCCAATCGCGACAAGGTTCTGAAGGCACTCGAGCGCGCCGGCGCGGAACCGACGAAGCTCTCGCGTTTCGGAATCCGCATTCCCGCCGGCGAAGGCGCCTCGCGGCTTCCGAACGTCACCGCCGAACTCTCCTTCCAGAAGGGCTGGTTCGAGGTGCAGGACGAAGGCTCGCAGGTCGTCGCCGATCTCGTCTTCGCGCAGGAGGGCGAACAGATTCTCGACTTCTGCGCGGGCGGCGGCGGCAAGACGCTTGCAATGGCGGCCGCGATGAACAACAAGGGCCAAGTGCACGCCTATGATACCGACCGCAAGCGGCTCGCCCCGATCATCGAACGGCTGAAGCGGGCGGGAACCCGCAACGTGCAGGTGCACGAGAGCATCGCCAGCCTCGCACCGCTCGCCGGCCGCTTCGACCGCGTCCTGGTGGATGCGCCTTGCACCGGCACCGGCACGTGGCGGCGGCGGCCCGATACCAAGTGGCGGCTCACGGAAAAGAACCTCGAGGAGCGCCTCGCGCAGCAGCAGCAGGCGCTCGCCAGTGCTGCCACCTTCGTGCGGCCCGGCGGCTATCTTGTCTACGTCACGTGCTCCGTCCTGCCGGAAGAAAACGAGAACCAGGTCTACGGCTTCTGCGACGACCATCCGGAATTCGAGATCCTGTCCGCCGCCGAGGTCTGGCAGGACCTTTTCGGCACCGACAAGCCGCAGCCATGGTCGGCGGACATGAAGACGGTCACGCTGACGCCCGCCTCGACCGATACGGACGGCTTCTTCTTCTGCGTGATGGGGCGGGCCGCTTAGGAAGGTCGCCCGGCAGCGGCGCGGTCGGCGGGTCGGGGTGTTTCGACGCGATCCGACCGAAATGCCCTGCGGGGCGGGCTGCTTCCTTCAAATCTTTCTAAACTATACTCTTTGACACCATTTTTAAATTGCGTCATGACAGTGGCGCCCGAGCGGCTGCCTCACGGCCGCCGCCCGAAGAAGCGTCCGGCGATACGTCCCCTGGAGAGGGCAGCCGGATCGGCAGGACCTGAACGGGACACCAGGAGACGCCATGAAAACCGCCCTTATTCGTACCGCAGCCGTCGCTTTGCTTGCGGCCGCCTCCAGCCTTTCGGTCTCGACCGCCCATGCGGCGGCCGACCCGGCCGCGATCGTGACGCACTATGCAGAGATCGCGCATGCGAAGTTTTCCGACTCGCTTGCCGCCGCGAAGGACCTCGGCGTCGCCATCGACGCGCTGATCGCCACCCCCACCGACGAGACGCTGAAGGCAGCGCGCGCAGCGTGGCTCAAGGCCCGCGTTCCCTACCAGCAGACGGAGGCCTATCGCTTCGGCAACGCCGCCGTGGACGACTGGGAAGGCAAGGTGAATGCCTGGCCGCTCGACGAGGGGCTGATCGACTATGTCGACCCGAGCTACGGTACGGAAAGCGACGAAAACGCGCTCTTCACCGCCAATGTCATCGCCAATCCGACCCTCAAGGTCGATGGCAAGGACGTGGATGCGACGGCGATCACGCCCGAGCTGATCGCCGGCTCCCTGCAGGAGGCTGGCGGCGTCGAGGCGAACGTCGCGACCGGCTATCACGCCATCGAGTTCCTGCTCTGGGGCCAGGACCTGAACGGAACCGGCGCCGGCGCCGGCAACCGCCCGGCCACCGACTTCGACACGAAGAATTGCACCAGCGGCAATTGCGACCGCCGCGCCGCCTATCTCAAGGCCGCTTCGTTGCTGCTCGTGACCGACCTCGAAGAGATGGTCGCCGCCTGGGCCCCGGAGGGCGATGCCGCGAAGACCGTCACGGCCGACCCGAAGGCCGGCCTCTCGGCGATGCTGACCGGCATGGGTTCGCTCTCCTACGGGGAGCTCGCCGGCGAGCGCATGAAGCTCGGCCTGCTGCTGCATGATCCAGAAGAGGAGCACGACTGCTTCTCCGACAACACGCACAATTCGCATCTCTACGACGCCGTCGGCATCCAGACGGTCTATACGGGCGAATACACGCGACCGGACGGCACCAAGCTTTCCGGCCCGTCGCTCTCCGAACTCGTCGCGGAGAAGGACAAGGCGCTCGACGACGAAATGAAGGCGAAGCTGGCCACGACCGTCGAGGCGATGCAGACAATGGCGAAGCGCGCCGAGACAACCGAGGCCTACGACCAGATGATCGGCGAAGGCAACGCGGAGGGCAATGCCGCGGTCCAGGCCGCGATCGACGGGCTCATCGATCAGACGAAGACGATCGAGCGCGTCATTTCGTCTCTCGATCTCGGCACGATCGAGCTTGAAGGATCCGACAGCCTGGATAATCCTAACGCCGTCTTCCAATAACAGACGAAGGCGGGCCGCCCGCATCCACGGGCGGCCCGATTTCCATGACGGGCATATCGACGTTCAGAGGGTTTGCCGCGGCCGCAGTTCTTTTGGCCGCAGCGGCCGTGTCGGTCGCTGGTGATCCCGTCGCGGGGGTGCATTCCGGCGAGCGAACCGACCTTTCCGGCAACGACCGCAGCCGCGTCCTCTCCGTCATCGCACCGACGCGCGACTTTACCAAGGCCGAGCCGTACGAGGCGATGTCGGGCGGCGGCGCAACGTCGATCGCCGCAACCAATGCCGACAGTTTCTCGCATTTTTCCGCCAATCTGACCTTCAAGGAAGAGGAGACGTTCAAGCTCGGGAACGCGCTGTTCCGGAAGCTCTGGGTCTCCTCCCCCTCCTCCACGCAGGCCTCGGACGGACTTGGGCCGCTCTTCAACGCGCGCGCCTGCCAGAGCTGCCATCTGAAGGACGGCCGGGGCCATCCGCCGGAAGGAGCGCGCGACGCGACGTCCATGTTCCTGCGGCTCGCCCGTCCGCCGGCAGACGACGCGGAGAGAGCCCGCCTCGCCGCCTTCGAGATCGCCAGCCTGCCGGACCCGGTCTATGGCGGACAATTGCAGGATCTGGCGGTGCCGGGCCTCGCCGCCGAAGGGCGCATGGCCATCGCTTACACCGAGGAAAGCCGTACCCTCGCGGGCGGGGACGTCGTGTCGCTGCGGCGCCCGGCCTATTCGGTGGCGGATCTCGCCTACGGCGATCTCGATCCGACGACCACGCTGTCGCCGCGCGTCACCCAGCCGATGATCGGCCTCGGCCTGATCCAGGCGATTCACGAGGCGGATATTCTGGCCCTGGCCGACCCGGCGGACACGAACGGCGACGGGATCAGCGGCCGACCGGGCACGGCCCGCGACCCCGCGACAGGCAGGCTCGCGCTCGCCCGCTTCGGCTGGAAGGCACAGAACGTGACCGTGCGGCAGCAGAGCGCAGAGGCGTTTGCCGGCGACATCGGCATCTCCACGCCGGAGGCAGACCGCAGCCATGGCGACTGCACGGATCGGCAGCAGGCCTGTCTCGCCTTGCCCGTGGGCGTCCAGCCGCGGCTCGGCGACACGGAAGCGCCGGAGCCGGTTCTTGATCTCGTGACCTTCTACGCCGAAAACTTGGCGGTTCCGGCCCGCCGCAAGGCGAGCTTCCCCGAAACGCTCGCCGGCAAGAAACTGTTCTACGAGGCGGGATGCGCCGCCTGCCACACGCCGAAATTCGTCACCCGGCGCGATGCCGGCAACAGGGCGCATGCCTTCCAGCTCATCTGGCCCTATTCCGACTTCCTGCTGCATGACATGGGGGACGGGCTCGCGGACGGCCAGCAGGTGGGGGCCGCGTCCGGCAAGGAGTGGCGGACGCCGCCGCTCTGGGGGATCGGGCTCACCAAGACGGTGAGCGGGCATACGTTCTTCCTGCATGACGGCCGGGCCCGCGACCTGACCGAGGCCATCCTTTGGCACGGCGGCGAAGCCGAGACCGCCCGAGACCGATTCGCCGCCATGGAAAAAGCCGACCGCGACGCCCTCGTCGCCTTTCTGGAGTCTCTCTGATGCGCCCCTTCCCCGCCATCGCCGTCCTTGCCGGCGCCCTCGGCTTCGCCGCACCCGCGGCCGCCCTGAACCAGGCCGCCATCCCGAAGGTCCTGGAGCGCGCCGTCGACGGCTTCATCCGGCCCGGCTACCGCGACCTGAAGACGGCGACCGCCGGCCTCGGCAATGCGATGCAGGCTCTTTGCGTGACGCCATCGGATGCGACCCTCGAAGCCGCGCGAAACGGCTTCGACGCGGTCGTCGCGCGCTGGTCGCATATCGAGATCGTCCGCGTCGGACCCGCGCTCGAGGCGAACCGGTTCGAGCGTTTCCTGTTTTACCCGGACAGGAAAGGAACGGGACTGAAGCAGGTGCAGGCCCTGCTCGCCAAGCCGGATGAAAGCGCCACCGTCGCCGCGAACCTCAAGGGAAAAAGTGTCGCCATGCAGGGATTGGGCGCGCTGGAGTTCGTGCTGTTCGGCACCGGCTCCGAGACGCTCGTGCAGGATGCCGCCGGCTTCCGCTGCCGCTACGGCGCGGCCGTCGCGGGCAATCTCGACGTCGTGGCCGGCGAACTCTCCGCCGCCTGGGAGCAGCCGGACGGCGTCCAATCCGCGTGGAAGCATCCCGGCCCCGACAATCCGGTCTACCGCGACGACGGCGAAGCCGTTGCCGGCCTGCTCGGCATTCTGGTGCACGGGGTCGAAGCGGTGAAGGACCAGCGGCTGCGTGCCTTCTATCCCGGCCCGGGCGAACGCACCCGGCCGAAATCGGCGATCTACTGGCGCTCGGCCAACACGTTCCCGAGCATTGCCGGCAATGTGGAAGGCATCCGCGACCTGTGGCAGGCTGCCGGCATGGCCGAGCTTCTCGACGAGGACGCTCGCTCGCTCGCCGGCTCGATCGAGTTCCTCGAACGATCGATCATTCGCATGGCCCGCTCGATCGACAGTCCTGTGGAGCAGTTCGTCGATACGCCGGATGGCCAGGCGAAACTCGACTATCTCGTGCTCAACACGAACGACCTGCTTGAGCGGCTCAACCGGGACTACGGCGGCGCCGTCGGCCTCGGCGCCGGCTTCTCCTTTGCCGACGGGGATTGACGATGGCTGCGCAGGCAATCGCGCGCTCTGCGCCGCTCGACCGCCGCCGCTTCCTGAAGATGGCCGGCGCCGCGTGGGCGGCGGGGCTCGCGCCGGGCGGTGCCTTTGCGCTCGACCGCACCGACGCCGTCTTCGCCTCCGGTTTCATGGACGCGGACGGCTCTTTCGGACTGGCGACACTCGCCGAGGACGGCAGGATCATCGACCGGGTCGGGCTGCCCGCCCGCAGCCACGGCATGGCGTATTCGGCGGAAACCGGCCACACCGTCGCCTTCGCGCGCCGTCCCGGCACCTTCGCCCTGATCTTCGACACCCGCGGGCGAACGGCGCCGCAGGTCATCCATTGCGGCGAAGACCGCCACTTCTTCGGCCATGGCTGTTTCTCGCCGGACGGGCGCCTGCTCTATGCCAGCGAAAACGACTTCGACGCCAACCGCGGCACGGTCGGCATCTACGCCGCGGCGGACGGCTATCAACGGATCGGCGAATTCGACACCCATGGCATCGGCACGCACGACATGACCGTGTCGCCGGATGGCAGCATGCTCGTTGTCGCAAATGGCGGCATCGAAACGCATCCGGACTTCGGCCGCACCAAACTCAATCTCGACCGCATGGAGCCCTCGCTCACGCTGATCGACGCGGCGACCGGTACGCTCATCGAGAAACACGGAATGCCCCATGCTCTACGCCAGCTGTCCACGCGCCATGTCGACATGGACGCCAGCGGGCGCATCTGGTTCGCCTGCCAGTACGAGGGTCCGCGCAACGACATGCCGCCGCTGGCCGGCAGCTTCGCCAGGGGAGAGCCGATCCGCTTCCTCGACCTTCCCGAGACCGCGACACGGGCGCTCGCCAACTATGTGGGGGCGATCGCGGTCAACAGGCCGGCCGGCCTGGTCGGCCTCGTCTCGCCGAAGGGCGGCGTCAGCCTCAGCGTCGAAATTGCGACCGGGAGGATCGTCCGCCGGCATATCGTCCGCGACGCTGCCGGCATAGCACCGGCAAAGGACGATTTCGCGGTCACCTCCTATGCCGGCCGTTTCGGCGACCGGACGGAGCCGGTCGCCTTCGACCAGCACCTTCTTCGGCTCGGCCGATGACAGGCCGCCGGCGTCACCGGGCGCCCGCGTCGTCGGTCAGCAGCATCTCGACATCATGCCAAGCATAGGCGATCTGCTCATAGGTCACACCACCGAGCCGGATCGGGCCGATTTCGACCGGCCGCGCGCCGAGCCTTTCGTAAAAGCCGCGATTCGGATTGGTCGACAGCACCCAGGCGAAGAGCGAGGCCTGGCCGCTGGCCATCACGCGGCATGCGGCCGCCTTCACCAGGCGCGAACCGATGCCGATGCCCTGATAGGGCGGCCGGACATAGAGCGCATAGATTTCCGCGGCCTTCGCGCCGGAACCGCCGCGCGCCGGCCCGAAATTGACGAAGCCGACAATCTCTCCCGTCAACCGGTCGACGGCAACGCAATGGCGGACGTCGGGCGTACGCCGCCGCCCGAGATGGCGGACCGCCTGATCGGCCGGCGACATGGCGTCGAGAAAATCATCCGCCAGCAAACCGCGAAAGGCGAATTGCCACGTCTCCACGAGGATGCGACCGATGTCGAAGACATCGGCTGTCCTGCCGTTCCTGATCTCGACGAAATTTCCGTCCATATACCCTATGTAGGAACGCGGGGCGCCCGGAAAAGACCGCGCAGGCCCGCTGGAAAAGCGGTCCGCCGGCGCCAGGTCGGGCGGCATGCCGCGACAACCGCCGGCCTACATTCTCTTTCTGCCTGCCGTTGCCGGCAGCGGCCTTGTCATCGGCTCCGTCATCGCGACCTCGCGTCGCGACCGGCTGGCGGCGGCCCCCTTCCTGCCCTGTTGCGCATGAGCCGCCCTTGCGGCCGTGCTGAACCGTGTGGTCGTCGCGCTCGATTGAAGGCCCGCCCACTCTTGCGATGCAGCATACGGCGTGCGAGGGTTGTCTTAGACGGCCGTCCACCGCGCCGTTCCGCATAGCGATCGGGCTCCGCATGACAGACCTTCCACCAGCCGATTTTCACGGCCGCATTACCGCAAGCTTCGCCCGCCAGGCCGCGATGCGGCTCATCGGCGCCGAACTCTGCCGGGTGGAGCACGGGACGGTGGAGATCGAACTGCCGTTCGACGAGAAACTGACGCAGCAGCACGGGTTCCTGCATGCGGGCGTGATTTCCGCGGCGCTCGATTCGGCCTGCGGCTATGCCGCCTATACGGTGATCGACCCGGACGCCTCGATCCTCACCATCGAGTTCAAGGTCAACCTGATGTCGCCGGGTCGCGGTGAGCGATTCCTGTTCCGCGGCGAGGTGACGAAGCCCGGCACGACGATCATCGTCGCCGACGGACGCGGCTACGCGCTGTCGGACGGCCCCGCCAAACTCATCGCGTCGATGACCGGGACGATGATGGTCGTCCGCGGCAGACAGGGTATTGCCGGATGACTTTCGAACTGAAGACGGTTGCCGGCCGCAGGCTGCTCTACATCATGGCGGTGGATGCGGAATATGGCGTGCACCTACGGGAGCGGATCTCGCCGCTGATGACCGGCGTCGGCCCGGTCGAGGCTGCGGTCCAGGCGACGAGGGCATTTGCCCATCTGGACGCGCGGGACAGCCTGCCGCATCTCGTCATCTCGCTTGGTTCGGCCGGCTCGGCGACACTCGAACAGACGGAGGTCTACCAGGCGGTTTCCGTCTCCTACCGCGACATGGATGCCTCGCCGTTCGGATTCGAAAAAGGCGTGACGCCGTTTCTCGATCTGCCGGTCTCGATTCCGCTCCCCGTCGTCATCCCGGGCGTCGCAACGGCACGGCTCTCCACCGGGGCGAACATCGTCTCGGGGCCTGCCTATCAGTCGATCGACGCGGACATGGTGGAGATGGAGACCTTTGCCATCCTGCGCGCCTGCCAGGCGTTCGGTCTTCCGCTCGTCGGGTTGCGCGGCATTTCCGACGGCAAGGCGGAGCTGCGGCATGTCGGCGACTGGACGGAATACCTGCATGTGATCGACGAGAGGCTTGCGGCCGCCGTCGACCGGCTTGAGGAAGCGGTCGCCAACGGGGCGATCGCACTCTGAGGCGCTGGAAATCCGCGCCGATCCCCGTTGCGCACCGGGCCATTTTTCTCTAAAGGCTCGCCATGACCCAGACAGCCCATCCCGACAGCGTCCTCATCATCGATTTCGGCAGCCAGGTGACCCAGCTCATCGGGCGGCGCGTGCGCGAAGCCGGCGTCTATTGCGAGATCATCCCCTTCCAGTCGGCGGAAGAAGCCTTCCACCGCATGAAACCGAAAGCGATCATCTTCTCCGGCGGACCGGCCTCGGTTCTCGACCAGGGCAGCCCCCGCGCACCGCAGGTCGCCTTCGATTCCGGCCTGCCGATCCTCGCCATCTGCTACGGGCAGCAGACCCTCGCAACCCAGCTCGGCGGCAGGGTGGAAGGCGGCCACGCCCGCGAATTCGGCCGGGCCGATGTCGAAATCCTGAAGGCGAGCCCGCTGTTCGACGGCTTCTGGGAGGTCGGCAACCGGTATCCGGTCTGGATGAGCCACGGCGACCGCGTCACCGTGGCGCCGGAGGGCTTCGAGATCATCGGCATCTCGGAAAACGCCCCCTTCGCGATCTGCGTCAACGAGGCGAGGCGCTACTACACGACGATGTTCCATCCCGAAGTGGTGCACACGCCGGACGGCGCGAAGCTGCTCTCCAACTTCGTGCACAAGATCGCCGGCATCAAGGGCGACTGGTCGATGTCGGCCTACCGCGCCCGCGCCGTGGAAGCCATCCGCGAGCAGGTCGGCGACAGGCGCGTCATCTGTGCCCTGTCGGGCGGCGTCGATTCGTCGGTCGCAGCCCTCCTCATCCACGAGGCGGTCGGCGCGCAGCTCACCTGCATCCTCGTCGACCACGGCCTGATGCGCAAGAACGAGGCGGCGGATGTCGTTGCCATGTTCCGCGAGCACTACAACCTGCACCTCATCCATGTCGATGCGGTCGATCGCTTCGTCGGCGAGCTGGAGGGCGTCTCCGACCCGGAAACCAAGCGCAAGATCATCGGCCGCCTGTTCATCGAGGTGTTCGAAGACGAGGCGAAGAAGCTCGGCGGCGCCGACTTCCTCGCCCAGGGCACGCTCTATCCGGATGTCATCGAGAGCGTTTCCTTCACCGGCGGTCCTTCGGTCACCATCAAATCGCATCACAATGTCGGCGGCCTGCCCGAGCGCATGAACATGAAGCTCGTGGAACCCTTGCGCGAACTGTTCAAGGACGAGGTGCGCGTGCTCGGTCGCGAACTCGGCCTGCCCGAAAGCTTCATCGGCCGCCATCCCTTCCCGGGACCGGGCCTCGCCATCCGCTGCCCCGGCGGCATCACCCGCGACAAGCTCGATATCCTGCGCGAGGCCGACGCCATCTATCTCGACGAGATCCGCAAGGCCGGGCTCTACGACAAGATCTGGCAGGCCTTCGCCGTGCTGCTGCCCGTCCAGACCGTCGGCGTCATGGGCGACGGCCGCACCTACGAATTCGTCTGCGCCCTGCGCGCCGTCACCTCCGTCGACGGCATGACAGCGGACTTCTATCCCTACGACATGAACTTCCTCGGCCGCGCCGCGACCCGCATCATCAATGAGGTCCGCGGCATCAACCGCGTCGTCTACGACGTGACCAGCAAGCCGCCGGGCACGATCGAGTGGGAATGAGGGGAACGGGAGCGCGCGCCTGACATCGCCTGGGCGCCACTGCGAGAACAGAAGGGGCCGGACTTGTGTCCGGCCCCTTGTTTCGTCGGATGGTTCGCCTCGTCAGGCGCGCAAGATGCCGCCCGTCGTTTTCACCACATTGCCGACGATCTTTGCCGTCAGCGCCTCGAAGTCTTCGTCGGTCAGCGTCTTGTCGGTGGGCTGGATGACGACCTCGATAGCGACCGACTTCTTGCCCTCACCGAGCGAGGCGCCCTCGAAGACGTCGAAAACGCTGACGGCGTTGATCAGCTTGCGGTCGGCACCCGTCGCGGCACGCACGATGGCGCCGGCGTCCACCGTCTTGTCGACGACGAAGGCGAAGTCGCGCCGGACGGCCTGGAAGGGCGAGAGGTCGAGCGCCGGCTTGGTGCGCGTCGCCTTCTTCTTCGGCTCCGGCATGGCATCGACATAGATCTCGAAGCCGCAAAGCGCACCGGAGACGTCGAGGGCGCCGAGCGCCTTCGGATGGAATTCGCCGAAAGTGCCAAGCACGATCTTCGGACCCATCTTGATCGTGCCGGAGCGGCCCGGATGGTACCAGCCGGGTGCGCCGGGCTCGATCTGGACATTGCCCATCGGCAGGCCGCAGGCCTCGATCACCGCAAGCGCATCGGCCTTGGCGTCATAGACGTCGACCGGCTTGCCGCCGCCCTTCGCCACATTCGACCAGAGGCGGCCGGATCCGCTGAGCGACGCCGTGCCGCGGCGGATACCGCCGGCAACACGGCGCTGGCCTTCCGGCCGGTCGCTCTCGTAGGTGCCGGAGACCTCGAAGATCGCGACGTCGCCATAACCCTTGTCGGCATTGCGCTGCGCGGCCGAAAGCAGGCCCGGCAGCAGCGAGGGCCGCATGTCGGACATGTCCGATGCGATCGGGTTCGACAGCGAAAGCGACGGCGCACCACCGCCGAAGAACTCGGCATGGGCCTTGGGGATGAAGGACCAGGTGACGGCCTCCATCATGCCGCGGGCTGCCAGCGCCCGCTTGGCGAGCCGCGAGCGGATCTGCAGCGTCGTGAGAATCCGGCCGTTGACCGCGCCATGGCTTTCGAGCGGCGCCGGGCGAATGTTGTCGACGCCGTGGATGCGCATGACCTCCTCGACGAGGTCCGCCTTTCCGTCCACATCCGGACGCCAGGAGGGAACCGCGACGGAGACGCGCTCGCCGGAGCCCGAAACCGTGAAGCCGAGGCGGGTGAGGATGTCCACGCTCTCTTCGGACGAAACCTCGAGGCCGGTCAGGCGCTTGACCTCCGAGAAGGGGAAGTCGACGACCTTGGCGTCATAACCCTTGTAGCCGACGACGTCGGTCTTCGCCGCCGTGCCGCCGCAGAGCTCCAGCACCAGTTCGGTGGCGCGCTCGAGGCCGGGCACCATGTATTCCGGATCGACGCCGCGCTCGAAGCGGTAGCGCGCATCGGTGATGATGCCGTGCGCGCGGCCGGTCCTGGCGATGTTCATCGGGTCCCAGAGCGCCGATTCGATCAGCACGTCGGTGGTCTCCGCGTCGCAGCCGGAATGCTCGCCGCCCATGATGCCGCCGATCGATTCGACGCCGTTGTCGTCGGCGATGACGACATTCGAGGGGTTGAGCGTATATTCGCGCGTGTCGAGCGCCAGAACCGTCTCGCCTTCCGCCGCGCGGCGCACGACGAGATTGCCCTTGACCTTCGCCGCGTCGAAGACGTGCAGCGGGCGCCCCTGCTCGAAGGTCATGTAGTTGGTGATGTCGACGAGCGCATTGATCGGGCGAAGGCCGATGGCGATCAGCCGCTGCTGCATCCAGCGCGGACTCGGGCCGTTCTTCACGCCGCGCACGAGGCGGAGCGCGAAGCCGGGGCAGAGATGGTCGTCGCCGCCGAGATCGAGTCTCACCTTGACCGGCGTTTCGCCTTCGACCGGGAAGGACGGCGGCTTCGCCGCCTTCAGCGTGCCGAGTCCGGAGGCGGCGAGATCGCGGGCAATACCAAAAATGCTCGTGCAGTCAGGGCGGTTCGGCGTCAGGTTGATCTCGATGACCGGATCGTCGAGGCCGGCATAGGCGGCATAGCTTGTCCCGACCGGCGCGTCCTCGGGCAGGTCGATGATGCCATCATGGTTGTCGGAGATTTCCAGTTCCTTCTCCGAGCACATCATGCCGCGGCTCTCGACGCCGCGGATGGTGCCCACCGAAAGCGTGACGTCGATGCCCGGAACGTGGGTGCCGGGGGCCGCGAAGGCACCGACGAGACCCGTGCGGGCATTCGGCGCGCCACAGACGACCTGGACCGGATCGCCCCTGCCGGTATCGACCATCAGGACGCGCAGCTTGTCGGCATTCGGATGCTGCTCGGCGGAGACGACCCTGGCGATGACGAAGGGCCTGAAGGCCGCCTTGTCGTCGACGTCCTCCACCTCGAGGCCGATCGCCGTCAGGCGCGCGCAGATGGCGTCGAGCGTGGCATCGGTCTCGAGGTGATCCTTGAGCCAGGAGAGGGTGAATTTCATCGGTTTTCTCCTTCGGGTCTCGGCACGGTGGTGGTTTCCCTGCGTGGCAGACCGTCATCGATATGTAGGTAAGGCAACTTTTCCCGCGTGTAGCCGTGAACCGTGGGCACATAGTCCTCCGGCCGGTCCATGGCGCCGAGCATCAGGAAAATCTGACCGTCAAGGCGCGCATCGGCATAGGAGATCGGCGAGCCGCAGGTGGCGCAGAAACGGCGCTCGACAGGCGCCTCGCCATAGGCGGCACCTTTTGCGCCGTGAAACGTCAAGTCGGCGGCCCTGAAACCGACGAAGGCGGATAGCGGCGCACCGCTTGCGCGACGGCAGTCGCCGCAGTGGCAGTAACTGATGTGGACCGGCGCGCCCGCGACCTCGAAACGAATCGCGCCGCAACGGCATCCGCCTGTGTGTTGGGACATGGTTGTTATGCTGCCTTCCCGGGTGCGCGCGCTCCGGGAGCCTTCCGGCCGAGGAACATGCTCTTCACCGAAATCCCCTCATCGACCCGCGACCACCAGATGCCCTCATACATGAGCTCGATTTCGTTGAGCCCGTTCGCATCGAGACCATGCAAGAACGGATACCACCAGAGCGGAGTGGAAATCGTGCGTCCATCCGCAAGCGTCACATGCACTTCTTCTTCCGTGCACCATGCCTTCACCGGACGCATTTCCTCGGTTTCAAACTCCAAAGAAGTCATTCCACGCCTCGATCCATTCGTTTCGGTGTTGAGCGATGACCGTCAGCAGCCGTTCGATTTCCCGATCATTGTATCCAATACGCCGCGCAACGGCCACCGGCTCCAGCCAAACCTTCAACGACTTGCCGTCCTTGACGACATGAACGTGGGGTGGCTCCCCCCGATCCAGGGCATAGAACCGAAACTTGTGGCCGTGCCAGATCAGGAGTGTTGGCATGATCCTACGCGCTCAAACCCCCGAACAGCGTCGGCATGTCGAGCGGGCGGAAGCCGTAGTGGCTGAGCCAGCGGACGTCGGCGTTGAAGAAGTCGCGCAGATCCGGCATGCCGTATTTCAGCATGGCGATGCGGTCGAGACCCATGCCCCAGGCAAAGCCCTGGTATTCGTCGGGGTCGAGACCGCCGGCGCGCAGCACGTTCGGGTGCACCATGCCGCAGCCCAAAATTTCCATCCAGTCGGTACCCTCGCCGAACTTGACGATCGGGCCGGACGAGCGGTCGCACTGGATGTCGACCTCGAAAGACGGTTCGGTGAAGGGGAAGAAGGACGGGCGGAAGCGCATCGTGACGCTGTCGACCTCGAAGAAGGCCTTGCAGAACTCCTCCAGCACCCAGCGCATGTTGGCGACATTCGCGGTCCTGTCGACCACGAGGCCTTCGACCTGGTGGAACATCGGCGAATGGGTGGCGTCCGAGTCCTGGCGATAGGTCTTGCCGGGGATGATGATGCGGATCGGCGGCGCACCGGCCTCCATCGTGCGGACCTGCACCGGTGACGTGTGCGTGCGCAACACCTTGCGCTCGCCGTTTTCGTCCGGAGGGAAGAAGAACGTGTCGTGCATCTCGCGGGCCGGATGGCCCTCGGGGAAGTTCAGCGCCGTGAAGTTATAGTAGTCCGTCTCGATGTCCGGACCTTCGGCGATCGAGAAGCCCATGTCGGCGAAGATCGCGGTGATCTCGTCGACGATCTGGCTGATCGGATGGATGCGGCCGCGCTCGGCGGGCGAGGAGCGGACCGGCAGGCTGACGTCCACCGTCTCCGCTTTCAGCCGCGCCTCGATTGCCGCATCGCGGAGCTCCGTCTTGCGGGAGGCGATCGCCTCGGTCACCTCGGTCTTCAGCGCATTGATCGCCGCGCCGCGGGTCTGGCGGTCCTCGGGCGTCATCGTGCCGAGCGTCTTCAGGAGTTCGGAAATCGAGCCCTTCTTGCCGAGCGCGCCGACGCGAACGGCTTCAATGGCCGCCTCGTCCGCGGCGGCGTTGATTTCCAAGAACAGGGTTTCTTTCAGTTCGACGAGATCGGACATCGGGTGAAAATCCATTGGCGGGTCAAAGAAAAACCCGCGCCGGCCCTGCCAGCGCGGGTTTCCCAATTCTAGAGGCGAAAAAACCTGGGAAGCGCTGGCTTAACGGACCGCGCTTTCAAACTCGTTCTCGGTACCGGCGTCCTTGAGGTAGGCCAGCGCCTTCTTGGCGGCTTCGACGAGAGCGCCGAAGGCAGCCGTCTCATGGATCGCCATGTCGGACAGAACCTTGCGGTCGACTTCGATGCCGGCCTTGTTGAGACCGTCTATGAAGCGGCCATAGGTCAGGCCATGCTCGCGGACGGCGGCGTTGATGCGCTGGATCCAAAGCGCGCGGAAATTGCGCTTCTTCACGCGGCGGTCGCGCGTTGCATACTGCATCGAGCGATCGACGGCGGCCTTGGCGGCGCGGATGGTGTTCTTGCGGCGGCCGTAGAAACCCTTGGCGGCCTTCAGTGTCTTCTTGTGCTTGGCGTGGGCGGTTACGCCGCGTTTTACACGTGCCATGTCATGATCTCCTTATGATCCAAATCGCCAGACGTCTCAGAGACCGTTCGGCAGGTAGTTCTTGACCACCTTCTTGCCATCGGGCTCGGCCAGAACCATGGTTCCGCGCGCGTCGCGAATGAACTTGTTGGACCGCTTGATCATGCCGTGGCGCTTGCCTGCAGCGGCTGCGCGCACCTTGCCGGTCGCGGTGATCTTGAACCGCTTCTTGGCAGACGACTTCGTCTTCATCTTGGGCATTTTGCTACTCCGTTTTCTTGATTGCGGGATCGGAAGACGTGCCGATCCCCAGCGTAAAGAACGGCCACGGCATGCCCTGCCGGACCGTTCGGACGGGGGCTTGTAACCGAAGTCCCCGAAAAGCGCAACCGGATTCATGAAACGGCGGCCGCTGGCCGGCCATATAAAAGAAGCTGCCCGACGGGCAGCTTCAAATCCGTTTTCTGAAAATGGCGTCTTTTCCGGCGCTCGCAGTCGTCGACTCAGGACTTGGGCCGCAAAGTATTGGTTTCACCGATCTTTGAGCCAAGCCACAACACCAGTCTAAGCGAGGTTTGGTCTTCGGCAGTCACAGGGCTTCAGCCCTTGCCGGTATCCTGCTTGCCCTTGTCGCCGGGCTTGTGGCCGACGTCGCGCTTGTCGGCAAAGGCCTTGCCCGAATGGCCGTCATCGAACGCGACGAAAGATACGAAAGGCGTTGCGATCAGATATGCGATTCCAAGGCACGCGACTGTCAGTATTCTGGAGATTCTCGGCATTGCCAGCTCCTTCCCTCTGTTGGCGCTTGTTTCGCCACCGTGGCGTTTCCCGCTCCGCCTGCCGCGCCCCTCGCCCGCCGCAGGTTTTTTGCCGCGGCTCAATATTCTACTTTATTCTAATTTAGGCAACTATATTTTTCCGCTGCCTCCGCCTTTACAATTCAAAGTGCTTCGCATCACAGATAAAGACGACGCCGACGCGCCAACGAAAAAGCCGCCCCTCTTGGGGGCGGCTGCTCCGACGCTGCCATGCAGGGCCGCCAATCACTTTGGAGCCAGGACCATCATCATCTGGCGGCCCTCGAGCTTCGGCTCGGCCTCCACCTTGGCCACCTCGAGCGTGTCTTCCTTGACCTGCAGCAGAAGCTTCATGCCGAGTTCCTGGTGCGCCATCTCGCGGCCGCGGAACTTCAGCGTCACCTTGACCTTGTCGCCATCCTCGAAGAAACGGTTCATCGCCTTCATCTTCACCTCGTAGTCGTGGGTGTCGATGTTGGGGCGCATCTTGATCTCTTTGATCTCGACGATCTTCTGCTTCTTGCGCGCTTCTGCTGCCTTTTTCTGGTTGAGGTATTTCAACTTGCCCAGATCAAGGATCTTGCACACCGGCGGATCGGAGTTCGGAGATATTTCCACGAGATCAAGGCCGGCGTCCTCCGCCATTTTGAGGGCCTGGTCCGTGGGAACGATGCCATGGTTGGTACCGTCGGCATCGATAAGCTGAATCCGGGGAATCCGGATTTCCTTGTTTGAACGCGGTCCGTCCTTGACCGGGGCGTCCGCTTTATAGGGTCTGCGAATGGTCGTATTCTCCTCGACTGTTTCGGATAGAAGTCTGAAATGCCTGCATGGCGTTTCCGCCTCGCCGCGCCACCTTCGTAGCCTGTGGCGGCAATGTCGGTATCGCCTTGGCGAAGTCAATAGCACGTCATATTGAAAAAATCACCCTCTGGCGGGCAAGTCGCATTAAGGAGGCAGGACAAACACAGCGGGTCGCGACCAAAGGCCGCCGACCGGGAACGTTTCGGGAATGAGGGGCATGGAAACAGAGGCAGGCACACGCAACGTGACGGTCGGAGAGGATGCGGGCGCGCGGGACATCGCTCTTCGGCTGACGCCCCCCAGGACCGGCAACGACCTTCCCCATTTCGTCTGGCTCGGCGGCTACCGGTCCGACATGACGGGGACGAAGGCCGTCGAACTGGCGCGGCTTGCGGAGCGGCTCGGCACCGGTTGCATCCGCTTCGACTATTCGGGGCATGGCGCCTCGGGCGGCGCCTTCGCCGACGGAACGATTTCGCGCTGGCTCGAGGAGGCGCTTTTCGTCATCGACCACGCCCGCGGCGCGCTTGCGACCCGCGCGATGATTCTCGTCGGCTCGTCGATGGGCGGCTGGATCGCGCTGCGCGCCGTCGCCGAATTGCGCGCAAGAGGCCTCGCCGATCATCTGCGCGGCCTGGTGCTGATCGCACCCGCGCCCGACTTCACCTCCGAACTGATCGAACCGAACCTGACGGCGGCGGAACGCACTTCTCTCGCCGAGCGCGGCTTCTTCGAGGAGCCGACGCCCTACGGACCGGACCCGAACATCTATACGCTGAAGCTCATCGAGGACGGCCGCGCGAACCGCGTTCTGGACGGCACAATCGATACCGGCTGCCCGGTCCACATCCTGCAGGGCATGCTCGATCCCGACGTGCCCTATCAGCATGCGATGACGCTGATGGAGCACCTTGTCGGCGATGACGTGGTCATGACGCTCGTGCGCGACGGCGATCACCGTCTGTCCCGTCCGGAGGACATCGAACGGATGCTGTCCGTGATCGAGACGCTTGCAACGTCGAAAATACCCTGATTCCGGACGTTGCGGCGCTGACGCAACAGCTCTTAACCATAATCTCGTCTCGCCAATTATGATGATTGACGAAGGCGCCCCGAAAAATTTAACGTTTTGTTAAGAATTCAGGGGACGTTTCATGGCGCGAATGATTGGTGCTCGAGCTGCTATGACGGCAGTTGCCGCTTGGCTTGTGACGTCCACCATCGCTTTTCCGGCACCGCTGTCGATGCAGACAGGCGCCGTCACGTCCCAGCCGATCGGCCACTACGAGTTCTGCAAGACCAATCGCAGCGAGTGCGGCCCGACGACGCGCCGGGTTGCGCCCGCACACCTGACCGGGGCCGGCTGGAACGCCGTGCGCGACATCAATATTTCCGTGAACCGCGCCATCACGCCGATGACCGACAAGGATCTCGTCGGCCAGGACGAGCTCTGGGCCTATCCGGACGGGGCGGGCGACTGCGAGGACTTCGTTCTTCTCAAGCGCAAGAAGCTGATGGAACGCGGCTTCTCCGCCGCCGACCTGCTCATTACCGTCGTGCGCAAGCCGGATGGCGAAGGCCACGCGGTCCTGACGGTTCGTACGTCCGAGGGCGATTTCATCCTCGACAATCTCGAGAACGATGTGAAGCTCTGGTCGGACACGCCCTATCGCTACCTGAAGCGTCAGGCCTCCTTCCACGCCGGCCGCTGGGTCTCGATCGAGAACGGCGATACGATGATGGTTTCGGCCGTCGGCAAATAGCGGCCGGCATCGCGGCAGTCCCGCCGCAAGGATCGGCCATCGTCACGCGTTGCCAATGAGCACACCGGCTGCCAGTACCAGTCCGCCGCCCAGCACGACCTGGAACGCCGCCCTGAGGAAGGGCGTTTCCATATACCGGTTCTGGATGAAGGCGATCGCCCACAGTTCGATGAACACCACCGCGATGGCAATCCCCGTCGCAAGTGCGAAATGCGGGATGAGATAGGGCAGCGCATGGCCGAGGCCGCCGATGGCCGTCATGATGCCTGAAGCGAGCCCCCGCTTGACGGGCGATCCGCGTCCGGAAATCCTGCCGTCGTCATGCGCCGCCTCCGTGAAACCCATCGAGATGCCGGCGCCGACCGAGGCCGACAGCCCGACCAGAAAGGTCTGCCATGTATCGCCCGTGGCGAAGGCGGCCGCGAAGATCGGCGCGAGCGTCGAGACCGAGCCGTCCATGAGACCGGCGAGGCCCGGCTGCACGTAGGTCAGCACGAACTGCCGGCGCGCCGTCTCGCTCTCCGCATCCTTCACGGCGTCCGGCGTGTGCTCTTCGCCCAGTCTTCGGGCGAGCGTTTCATGCGCCTTTTCCGCGATGGCGAGATCCCCCAGCAGCTTGCGCGTTTCGGCATCCTCGCTTCTCGCCGCCGCGGCGAGATAGAAGCGATGCGCCGCGTCCTCCATTGCCTCTGCCTGCTCGCGTGCCTTTCCGATCGGCATGGTCCCAACCAGCCAGTCGGGCTTGCGCTCGGGGAAGTCGCGGACATGCTCCCGCCTTATCAGCGGTATGCGGTTTCCGAAGCGCCGCACGTGCCGGTCGATCAGCATCTGCCGGTGGCGGCTTTCCTCCTCCGCCATGTCCTCGAAGACCCGGGCCGAGTTCGGGAACTGTTCGCGCAGCGCATCGGCATAGGCGAGGTAGATTCGTCCGTCGTCCTCCTCCGAGGAAATCGCGAGCGCGAGCACCTCCTGTTCACTGAGCGATTCGAGCGGGCGTTTGTGGGGACGGAACAGGCGCGAAAACATGGGGATACCTTTTTAGAATAATTCTAAAATAGGAAGGCGATCGCATTCGGTCAAGCTCGACGGATGTGGTTCGTCTGGCTAAAGTGTCGCGCGTCGCAACAAGGCGAGGCCGGCGTGAGTGCCATCATCAGACCGCTTTCCACGAGCCGGGATACGCTGCTCGACCGGCTCGGCAGCCATGTCGCCGCGCGGCTCCTGAAACAGACCTCCGGCTACGAGCCCTATACGCCGTCCGATCCCCAGACGCTCGCCCGCACCTTGAGGCCGGGTGACGTGCTGCTCGTCGAAGGCAACCAGAAGGTCTCAGCCGCCATCAAGTATCTGACGCAGTCAACCTGGTCACATGCCGCGCTCTTCGTCGGCGACGAGATCCCGCTGACGATCGATCAGGCCACCCTTCCGGCGACGGAGCGGCCGCAACTGATCGAGGTCAATCTCGGTGAAGGCTGCGTGGCCGTGCCTCTCTCCAAATACCGAACCTACAACACACGGATCTGCCGCCCTGTCGGCCTCACACCCGAGGATCGGGACCGTCTCATCGCTTTCCTGGTGTCGAAGCTCGGCCTGAAATACGACCTCAAGAACGTCCTCGACATGCTGCGCTACTTCCTGCCGACACCGCCGGTTCCGGTGCGTTGGCGCCGGCGGATGATCGCCTTCGGCTCGGGCGATCCGACGCGGGCGATTTGCTCCACGCTGCTTGCCGAAGCCTTCGGCGAGATCCGTTATCCGATCCTGCCCGATGTGATCCGCGCGCCGGGCCGGGCGGCGGCGACATCGACCTACTCCCGGGCGGAAATCCTGCACATCCGCCACCACTCGCTCTACACGCCGCGCGACTTCGACCTCTCGCCCTATTTCGAGATCGTCAAGCCGACGCTGGAATACGGCTTCGATTACAAGCTGCTGTCCTGGAGCGGGCGGCAGGACGACGACACGGTCCCCGAAAAGTGAACCGGCCGGCGCGACAATCCGCGGCTTGCATCGGCGGGCCGATCACCGCTATGCCGGTTCCATGACCGAAACGACACCAGACAGGCAGACGCATTTCGCGGCAATCCGCGCCAAGGCCGCCGCCGACATGGCGGCGATCGGCGTCGGTGCCGGTTTCATCCCGTTGCTCGTCGACACGTTCTATGGCCGCGTGCGCCAGCACGCCGAACTCGGCCCCATCTTCGACGCCCGACTTGACGGCCGCTGGCCGGAACATCTCGAAAAAATGCAGCGCTTCTGGTCGGCGGTCGCCTTCAAGGACGGCGGCTATGGCGGCAAGCCGGTCATGGCGCATCAGGGGGTGGCAGGCCTCAACCCGCCCCTCTTCGAGGCCTGGCTCGGCCTCTTCGCCGCAACGCTCGACGATATCGCTCCGACGCCCGAGGCCAAGGAATGGTTCATGGCGACGGCGGAACGCATCGCGAAGAGCCTCGTGCTCTCGCTCTTCTACAATCCGGCAGACGACGACCCCGCACGCCGGCCGGCCTGAGGCGGGCCGGCGTGCTGTGCCGCCATACCGACAGGGTGAAATCAGCGACCTGAATACGGCGCGAGAACCTGATGAAGGATCGCGATGCGGTTCAGGCCTGCTGTTGCGAGCCGCTGCTCGTGACCCCGGCGCTTGCCGCGACGACGAGGCCCGTTCCGAGCATCTGCAGCGGGGTCATCGCCTGCCCCAGCACGAGGAAGCCGGCCAGCGCGCCAAGCGCGGGCTCAAGGCTCATAAAGATGCCGAAGACGGACATCGGCATGCGGCGCAATGCGATCATCTCCAGCGCATAGGGCAACAGCGGCACGAGGAGCGCCAGTCCGAGCATGGTGCCAAGGCCATCCGGCGTCATGACCTCGCCGGCGCCCGCGAGACCGAAGGGAGCGGCCGCGACAGCCGCGACCAGCAGCGATACCGACAGACCATCGAGCCCCTTGAAGAGAGTACCCGACCTCTTCATGAGCACGATATAGCTGCCCCAACCGGTCGCAGCGCCGAGCGCAAAAAGGATACCGACGGGATCACCCGTCCAGCCCGCACCGTCATGCGAGAGCAGCACGACGCCGACGAGGGCTGCGAACGGCCACACAAGCCGCCAGCCGGCACCGAGCGCGACCGTGGCAACGGCAAGCGGCCCCAGGAAGTCGATCGCCACCGCGAGCCCAAGTGGAATGCGCTCGATCGCCGAGAAGAAGCAAAGCGTCATACCGGCCATGGCGACGCCGAGCGACAGGGCACTTTTCCACTGTGCGCGGCTGGAACGCCGCATCGGCGGCCGGACGATCACGGCAAGGATGCCGGCGGCGATCGCGAGGCGGAAGAAGGTGGTCGTTGAAGGGCCGTAGGCGGCCATCACCGTGACTGAGAGGGCTGAGCCGACCTGGATAGAGGACATGGAGAGCAGGCAGAGGGCCACACCGCCGATGAGCGTGGTCCGGCCCGGTCCGCCGATCTCGCCGCCGTCCAAGGCGGCAACGCTTGCCTGTTGTTCCGTCATGAGCCTCCCCCCTTTTGCTGACGCAGCCGTAGCCGAGCGGAGGTCTCGTAGCAAATTGATAGTTATCAGTCTTTGCTTCAAAAAAGCTGATCCATACCGCCATGGGTCGGGCAAGGCGACGGGCGCCCCGCCCGAATCGGGGCAGGATCAGCCCTGGCGCAGCGGCGAGATCGCGATCTCCACACGCCTGTTCTGCGCACGTCCCGCCTCGTCGCCGTTCGAGGCGATCGGCCGTTCCTGGCCGTAGCCCATGGCCGACATGCGCCGCTGGTCGACACCGCGCGCGGCGAGATAACTTGCGACATTGCCGGCACGGCGTTCGGAAAGTGCCTGGTTGTAGCCTGGGCTGCCGGTCGAATCCGTGTGGCCGTCGACATCGATCAACGTCTTGTCGAACTTGCGCAGCACGATCGCGACGGAATCGAGCGTCGGGTAGAAGGGCGGGATCACCTGGTCCTGATCGGTGGCGAAGGTGATGTTCGACGGCATGTTGAGCACGATGCGGTCGCCCACGCGCGTTACCGAGACGCCGGTGCCCTGCAGTTGCGCCCTGAGTTCCGATTCCTGGTTGTCCATGTAATTGCCGATGGCGCCGCCGGCGAGCGCGCCGACGCCGGCGCCGATCAGGGCGGCATTGCGGCGCTGCACCGGGTTGTTGCCGACCAGCAGTCCGGTCGCGGCGCCGAGACCCGCGCCGATCAGCGCGCCGCCTGCCGTATTCGACATCTTCTGCTCACCCGTATAGGGATCGGTTGTCGTGCAACCGGACAGATAGACGGCAGCGACGGCTGCGATGGCGAACTTCTTGTGCATGACGACGGTCCCCGAGGTTTCCAGATGATTCTGCTTCAACCTGGCGATTGAGGCAACACGGTGGAAGAGCCGGGGCCACCTGGCATTTTCCTCAGGAAACGCGACGGCGGCCGGAACGCGGCGCGAAATCCCGCCCGGCGAACGGACCGGCTCCCGGAGATACGCCCCGCTTTGCCGCGCGGGGCAAAGCGGGAATGTTCGCATCCCTATTCGACGAGATCGATCGTCTCCGTGTTGCCGCCGGTGCAGGTATAGCAGCAATCGTCGCAGGCATCGGCATTGTTCGGCCCAGTGCCCCAGTAGGTTCCCTTGTCGCCGGACACCCAGGCACCATAGCAGATCTTTTCTCCCTCTTCGCAGGCAAGCGACATCTCCTTCGCCTCGCCGTCATCGAGATAGTAGATCTCGCCGTTCCCGGGCCAGACGTGATCCCGGTCCTGGCTGTAAAGCTCGACCTCGACGGCATTCGGGTGGTTGTTGCGCATGACGAACGTGACATCCGACGCTTGCGCACCGGCCGCTGTACCGGCAACCGCTGCAAGGCAAATGACGGCAAGACGAAGGCGGCCGGCCCACCGCCCGGCAGCAGCAAAACTTCTCTTCATGTTGATCCCCATAGAAACGGACGGCGCGTCCGCGTCGTCAGGCGTAGCACGCCGGCGGACGACCCGGAATGACCGTCCGCAAGCCGATCGGGTCCGGCAGGGGTCCGCGCTGGTCGTTCGCTCCTCCGAAAGCTGCAAAATGGAGACGGTACAATCATTTATAGCAAATGCCGCGCTCAGGCTGCTGCGGTGGCGACCGTCCCCAGGTTCTTGTAGAACAACGTCGTCGCACAATAGCGGCCGTCGGGATAAAGCGCATAGTCGGGAATAATGCCGACGCGCTGCCAGCCCAGCCTCTCGTAGATCGCTTCCGCCGGGCTGCCGGTCGCCGTATCGAGCACGAGCACGAAACGCCCGCGGCGAGCCGCTTCCGTTTCGGCAGCCGCCATCAGCGCCCGGGCATGGCCGCGGCCACGCGCCGCCTCCAGGACCAGCAGCTTCTTGAGGTCCGCCCGATGAGGCTGGTTCGGCGGCAGGGCGATGCCGAGCTGCACCGTGCCGACGATACGCCCCTCCTCCTCCGCCACGAACAGCAGGACGGCCTCCTGCGCCACGGCCTGCGCCACACCCTGCCAGAATGGAAGGGCCTCCGTCGGACCATAGGGTGCCATGAAACCCACGGAAGCCCCGCCGGCGACGCAATCGGCGAGCACCGTGCAGAGTTCGCCGACACGCGCCTCCGTCTCCCTGGCGTCGAGCAGTCGAACCATGGCCATTCCGTGCCCTCAGGATCTGCCGCGATCGAGGATGACGGCGTAATGCGCCGTTGCCTCGCCGGGATTGTGAAAGACATGCCCCTCTGTGATGCTCATGAAGAGGCAATCGCCGGCCTGAAGCCGATGGGTCGTGCCGGCGACCGTCATTTCAAGCATGCCGGCGAAGAGCCAGATATGCTGCGTCATGCCCTCTTTCGCCGTTTCCGGCGGAAAGGCGGCGCGCCCGCCCGGTGGAAACGCGACCTCGACCACCTCGACCCGCGACACCGTTCCGGCGGGCGAGACGGCGCGACGCTCGTAGCCCGTTTCCGGATCGCGCCACAGCGGCTGGTCGCCCCGGCGCGACAGCGGGTCGCCGGACGTCCGACCGAAGGCGAAAAACGCCGACAGCGTCTCCCCCAGCGCGGTACAGAGCCGCGACAGAAGCTGGGCGGTCGGGCTCGCTTCTCCCCGCTCGACTCGCGAGATCATCGCCCGGCTGACCCCCGACCGTTCGGCGAGCTGGTCGATCGTCAGGCTCTGCGCGGTGCGCAGGCTACGCAACCGCTCGGCAATCTCAACGTCCACGGCATGCTCTGGATTTTCCATTATCATAGAATTTACTGATCTCATAATGGAGTCAAGGCACACAGGAAAATTTTGGGTGATGCCGCTGCAGCGACAACGCAGCGGCATCACACTCTACTATGGCGGCTGAAACAGGACGAATCCCATGACGCAACCGACCGCGGGCGGCCCCTCGCTCTTTTCCATTACCGCCATCGTCGTATCGATGACGTCGGTTGCGATCGGCAACGGCCTGATGCTCGCCTATGTGCCCTTCATTCTATCGCGTGCTGGCGTCCCCGATTTCGTGCCGGGCGCCGCGGTGACGGCAATCGCCTTCGGCGGCCTCGTCGGCTGCGTCATCGCCGGTCCCGTCATCCGGCGGGTCGGCCATGCGCGGGCGTTTTCCTGCTCGCTTGCCCTGGTGATCCTGGCGGCGCTGCTCGTCGCGACGGGCGTGAACCCCCTTCTCTGGATCCTGGCACGAACGCTTTACGGCGTCGCCGGCAACACCAATTTCATCATCGCGCAGAGCTGGCTCAACCACGCGAGCGAGAATCACTGGCGCGGCCGCGCCATGTCCTTCTTCTACATGGCCTATATCATCGGCCTCGGCGTCGGCGCCTGGACCTTCGGCCGGATGCCTGTCGAGGGAAACGCTGTTCCGCTTGCCACCATCTTCTTCACCACCATCGCCCTCCTGCCGATCGGACTCACCCGACTGCCGACGCCGCCGGCGCCCGCCCGCGTCGCGGTCGATCTCGCCATGGCCTGGCGCAATTCACCGGTCGCCCTCGTCGGCGTGCTCGCGGCCGGCGGGCTCTCCATGGTCGTTCAGGGATTCACCCCGATCTACGCCGCGACGAACGATGTCGGCCAGCAGGACGTGGCGCTCCTGATGTTCGTCATGCAGTTCGGACTGATGTTCGTCCAGTATCCGCTCGGCGCGCTGTCTGACCGCATCGACCGCCGTGTCGTCCTCATCCTCACCTGCATCATCATTGCCGGCACGGCCGTCGTGGCGCTCGGTGTGTCCTTCGCCAATCTCGTGCCGCTCATGCTGGTCTTCGCGATCTGGGCCGGGGCGGTCGAGACGGTCTATGCGATCGCCAACGCCCATGCCAACGACCGCACCGACCCGGCGGACTTCGTGCCACTCGCCTCGACGCTGCTCGTCGCCTGGTCGACCTCGGCGACGGTCGTACCGTTGTTGGTAACGGCGCTGACGCCGGTCCTCGGCCAGCAGACCTTCATCTATGCCGCGATGGTCGTTGCGATCGCCTACGGCCTCTTCGTCCTCACCCGCCTGCGCCGGCGCGAGACGGTGCCGGCGAGCGAGCGGGAGAGCTTCGAGGTGAAGAGCGCGCAGGTGCCCAATGCCGGCGCGCTCGTCGAAGGCGGAAACGCCCGGGAATAGAGCCCCTGGAGCGCCGCGCAACGGTTCATTTACCGCTTTGCGGGCGTCCTGCCCGCTGCTATATGGCGCGCATGAGCACCAATTCTTCGACGCCCCTCGACCATATCCGCAACTTCTCGATCGTGGCCCATATCGACCACGGCAAGTCGACGCTCGCCGACCGCCTGATCCAGACGACGGGCGGCCTAGCCGAGCGCGAGATGTCGGAACAGGTGCTCGATTCGATGGACATCGAGCGCGAGCGCGGCATCACCATCAAGGCCCAGACCGTGCGCCTGCACTACAAGGCGAACGACGGCGAGACCTATGTGCTGAACCTCATCGACACGCCCGGCCATGTCGACTTCGCCTATGAAGTGTCGCGCTCGCTGTCGGCCTGCGAGGGTTCGCTGCTTGTCGTCGACGCGTCGCAGGGCGTGGAGGCGCAGACGCTCGCCAATGTCTACCAGGCGATCGACAACAACCACGAGCTCGTGACCGTGCTCAACAAGATCGACCTGCCGGCGGCCGAACCGGACCGCATCCGCGAGCAGATCGAGGAAGTGATCGGCATCGACGCCTCCGACGCCGTGCTGATCTCTGCCAAGACCGGCCTCGGCATTCCGGATGTGCTGGAAGCGATCGTCAACCGCCTGCCCGCGCCGAAAAGCGAGGGCGGGGAGAAGGCACCGCTGAAGGCGCTGCTCGTCGATTCGTGGTATGACGCCTATCTCGGCGTCATGGTCCTGGTGCGCGTCATCGAGGGCCGGATCAGCAAGGGCCAGACCATTCGCATGATGGGCACGGACGCCAAGTACACCATCGAGCGCGTCGGCGTGCTGACACCGAAGATGGTTGCGATGGACTCACTCGGCCCGGGCGAGATCGGCTTCATCACCGCCTCGATCAAGGAAGTCGCCGATACGCGCGTCGGCGACACGATCACCGAGGACAAGCGCCCGACGGCGAAAGCCCTGCCGGGTTTCAAGCCGGCCCAGCCGGTGGTCTTCTGCGGCCTCTTCCCGGTCGATGCGGCCGACTTCGAGGACCTGCGCTCGGCGATGGGCAAGCTGCGCCTCAACGACGCGTCCTTCTCCTTCGAGATGGAATCGTCCGCTGCGCTCGGCTTCGGCTTCCGCTGCGGCTTCCTCGGCCTCCTGCACCTCGAAATCATCCAGGAGCGCCTGGAGCGCGAGTTCGACCTCGACCTGATCGCGACCGCGCCCTCGGTCGTCTACAAGCTCTTCATGACCGACGGCTCGGAGCGCGAGCTGCACAATCCGGCCGACATGCCGGACGTCGTGAAAATCGCGGAAATCCACGAGCCGTGGATCCGCGCGACGATCCTGACGCCCGACGACTATCTCGGCGGCATCCTGAAACTCTGCCAGGACCGCCGCGGCATCCAGATCGAGCTGACCTATGTCGGCACGCGCGCCATGTTGACCTACGACCTGCCGCTCAACGAAGTCGTCTTCGACTTCTATGACCGGCTGAAGTCGATCTCCAAGGGCTATGCCTCCTTCGACTACCAGATCACCGACCACAAGGAAGGCAATCTGGTGAAGATGTCGATCCTGGTGAACGGCGAGCCGGTCGACGCACTGTCGATGATGGTGCACCGCATGGCCGCCGAGAAGCGCGGCCGCGAAATGTGCGAGAAGCTCAAGGAACTGATCCCGAAGCACATGTTCAAGATCCCGATCCAGGCCGCCATCGGCGGCAACGTGATCGCCCGCGAGACCATCTCGGCGCTGCGCAAGGACGTGACCGCCAAGTGCTACGGCGGCGACGCCACCCGCAAGCGCAAGCTGCTGGAAAAGCAGAAGGCCGGCAAGAAGCGCATGCGCCAGTTCGGCAAGGTGGAGATCCCGCAGGAAGCGTTCATCGCGGCGCTCAAGATGGGGGATGAGTGAGGGGCGGAGCGGCCAGACAGCCTACTTGGAATTTGACCTTCCGCCGGATCCGCCGGAAATGCTGATCCACGGAGAAAACGGCCGCATCCGTGACCGGAACTCCTACGGCGACGATCCCTTCCCGCCGAAGGGATAACGGCGTCGGCGCAGGAATACGATCTGCCCATTCCTGCGCCGGTTATCCCCCTACACAGCCTCCGCGGCGACCGCCGGCTTCGTCTGCACGCCGAGCACGATCATCAGCGCGGCGACGATGAGGATGGCGCCGCTTGCCGCGAAGACCGTGCCGACGCCGGCAAGGTCAACCAATGCGCCGCCGGCTGCGGCGCCGGTGGCGATCGCGAAATTGATCGCTGCGACGAAGAGACCGCCGGCGCTTTCCGCCTCGTCGGGCACGGCCCGCGTGATCCAGGTCGACCAGGCGACCGGAACGGCGCCGAAGACCAGGCCCCAGAGCGCAACCATTGCGGCGTCGGCCGCCAGGCTTCCGCCGAAGAAGGCGAGCAGCAGCGCCAGCGTTCCCATGACGAGCGGCATCAGTGCAAGCGTCAGGCGCATCGAGCGCTCGAGCAGGAAGGCGCCGAGATAGTTGCCGAAGAAGGTCGCGATGCCGAAGCCGAGCAGGATGACCGAGACGCCGGTAAAACCGACATGCGTCACGGTTTCCAGGAACGGCCGGATATAGGTGAAGAAGGCGAAGTGACCGGTGAAGACGAGCAGGATCGCCAGCATGGCGACGGCGACGGCTGGGCGCGCCAGGACCTCGACCAGCGTGCCGAAGCGTGACTGGCCGCGCGGCGGCAGCGACGGTAGCGTCGCAAGCTGCACGAAGAAGGCGACGGCGCCGAGAACCGCCGCCGCGATGAAGACGTTGCGCCAGCCCGCCACCTCGCCGAGATAGCTTCCGAGAGGCGCTGCGAAGACGGTCGCAGCCGAGACGCCGGAGAACATGACGGAGAGAGCCCGGGCAACGTAGGCCTCCGGGACGAGCCGCATCATGGTGGCGGCGGAAAGCGTCCAGAAGCCGCCGAGCGCCACGCCGAGCAGGATGCGCCCGGCGAGAAGCAGCGGCAGGTTCGGCGCCATTGCCACCAGCAGGTTCGACAGGACCAGCAGCAGCGAGAATCCGAGCAGCACGAAACGCCGGTCGATCCGTCGCGTCGCCACGGTGATGGTGAGGCTGGTGACCAGCGCGACGGCTGCCGTCGCGGTCACGGCCTGGCCTGCCATGCCTTCGCTGACGCCAAGTTCGGCCGCCATGGGCGTCAGAAGGCTTGCCGGCAGGAACTCCGCCCCGACCAGGCCGAAGACGCCGAGGCTCATGGAAAAGACGGCGCCCCAGTTCGGCCGGTCGCCAGCGGTGGCGCCCTGCGCCCCGATTATCCTGTCGCTCATCCGCAGATCCTTTCGTTGTTGCGGTGCACATATACGGCAGATGGGTGGATTTACCAGACGATCCATGCCATTTTATCCGGAATGCTTGATCGAAACTCCCATAATGACGCCGTCGACCCCGTCAGCGAACTGCTGCTCGGTATGCGGCTGCGCGGCGCGAGCTACGGCCAGTTGCGGCTCGCTCCGCCGTTCGGCGTGCGGTTTCCCGCCGGATCGGAGGCCCGTTTCCATTTCATTGCCGCCGGCACGCTTCTGCTGCGAGCGGCCGACGGGACGCTGACGCCGCTTGCCTGCGGCGACGCTGTCCTCCTGCCGCGGGGCGACGAACATGCGCTGGTTTCTGCGGCCGGCGTGCCGCTGCGCGGGCTCGATAGCTACGAGACGACGCGGCTGTGCAGCGATGTCTGCGCGATCCGGGAATGCGCGCCGGACACCTGTCGGACGAAGGACACTCTGGTCTTCACCGGCCGCATGGAGTTCGAGCTGGAAACGCTGCATCCGCTGATCGGTCTCATGCCGGCGGTGATGTCGGTCGGTGCGCTGCTCGGCCGTCAGCCGGAGATCATGCCGCTGCTCGAGGCGATGGAGCGGGAAATGGCGCAGGAGCGCGCCGGCTCCGCCGGCATCCTCGCCCGCCTCGCCGACGTCGTCGCCGCGACGATCGTGCGCGGCTGGGTCGAATGCGGCTGCGGCGACGCCACGGGCTGGATCGAGGCGCTGCGCGATCCGCGTCTCGGCCGCGTCATCGCCGCCCTGCACCGCGATCCGGGACGGGCCTGGACGGTGGCGGAGATGGCGTCCGCCATGGGGAGTTCACGGTCCGTCTTTGCCAAGCGTTTCGTCGATGCGACCGGCACGACGCCGCAGCGCTACGTGCTGGCGCTTCGCATGCGGCTTGCCGAGCAATGGTTCCGCCGCGACAAACTGCCGATCGATACCGCCGCCCGCAGACTCGGCTTCAGCTCGCAGGCCGCGTTCACGCGCGCCTTCAAGCGGGTCATCGGCTATCCGCCCGGCAGGTCCCGCCTGACACCCGACGCGGGCCGCCCCGCCGCGACGCGATAGCCCGAGCGGAACGTTCAGGCGTCATCCGGCGGGCGTCTCCCGGCTTTCGGTATCGACATAATATTTCGCGTAATGGTGGCGGTATTTTTCCGCAGCGCCGAAATCGCTGTAGCGCGATAGCGCCGCCATGTCGGTCTTGTTGAGGATGACGCCCAGAACCTTGGCGCTGATGCGGCCATCGGACTCGAGAATGTCGCGCACCATCGGTGCCGGGGTGCGGCCCCATTCGACGACGAAAAGGAAACCGTCCGCCATCGGCTCGAACGCCTTGGCATCGACGACCGGGCCGAGCGGCGCGAGATCGACGATCACATAGTCGAAGGCCTTGCGTGCCTCCTCGACCAGCCGCGCCATGCCCGGCGAAGCGAGCAGTTCGTTGGTGTGATGCAGCCTGTCGCGCGAGGCGCCG
>NZ_JAKGBU010000033.1:6983-48251 GCF_021555155.1 Rhizobium alarense | reverse complement strand
ACCGGGAATCACATCTCAAACGAAATTAATAGGTCCTGAGCCTAGGAGCAGCCGCCCTCCTGCCGGGATCCGCCGGCAATCGCGTTGATCGCGGCGCCATGTTTCCCGAGCGGGACGGAGACCTGCCGGTCTCGGCGCTGAAGGACCAGTTGCCCGCCCTCAGCGCGGGTATCCCCGCCGAGGAGCGCCTGTGCGACGGCGCGTTCGGGCGCCTGCGAGACGTCCATGTCGCCCCGGACGCGGTGATCCTGGTTCTGACGGACGGCGGCGGCCTGCTGCGGGCTTCCCGCGCTCCGGCATCGGAACAGGCGCCGCGCTCTTGCCTGCCGACGCCGCCGGATGCTACCGCGCGCAGCGGACGCCCTTCCGACAGGATTCGACCATGACGCGCCTCCAGGCGAACCTTCTGCTGCTGCTTGCCGGTGCCATCTGGGGTGCGGGCTTCATCGCGCAGTCGACGGCGATGGAGAGCCTCGGCCCCTTCTGGTTCATCGGCCTGCGCTTCGCGGTCGCCACCCTGGTCTCCCTCCCCTTCGCGTTCGTCGAACGGCGGCGCGCGGCGGCTCCGGCGCGCCCGGCACACCGGCTGGGCTTTGTCCTGACGGGCCTCGCCCTTTTCGCCGCTGCAGCCACCCAGCAGGCCGGCCTGCTCACGACGACGGTCACCAATTCGGGTTTCCTCACCGGCCTCTACGTCGTCTTCACGCCGATCCTCACCGTGCTCTTCCTGCGCAGCAGGCCGCACTGGATCATCTGGCCCGCCGCCCTGTTCTCCGCTTTCGGCATCTATCTCCTGAGCGGCGGCGTGCTCTCCGCACTGTCGGTCGGCGACCTGCTCACCGTGGCCTGCGCCGTGCTGTGGTCGGCGCAGGTGATCTGCGTCGGCGTCTTCGCGACCCGCTCCGGCCGCCCGTTGGCGCTGTCCGCCGTGCAGTTCGGCGTCTGTGCGGTGCTCGGCTGCCTTGCCGGCGCGATGCTGGAACCCGTCAGCGTCGCGGCAATCAGCGGCGCGCTGCCGGAGATCCTCTATGCCGGCTTCTTCTCGAGCGGGCTCGCCTTCATCTGCCAGAACGTGGCGCAACGCTATACGACCGCGCCGCAGGCCGCGATCTTCCTGTCGAGCGAGGCGCTCTTCGCCGCGCTGTTCGGCGTGCTGCTGCTCGGCGAGAAGATCAGCAGCATGGGTTACGCCGGCTGCGTCGTGATCTTCGTCACGATGCTCGCGACCGAACTGGTGCCGGAACTCACGAAGGGACGCCGTCGCTCGGCTACCGTCTGAGAGCCCCGCAGGCACGTCGAGACATTTCCGGGACGTTGCACCGCGACGAAATATAACTCCTTCCCAGTGAAGAAGGTTTACCCACAAGCTTGAGGTTTTTTTCGGCAATCGCTTCGAATTTGACCAAAGTTAGGCAACCGTAAAGGGTCGGAAAACTTTTGCTTGCCAATTCAAGATAAACACAGCACTCTTGCTTCGTTCGGGCAATTTGCGAACATGGGAAGACCTTGAATAAAAGCGCGCCGGAGACGCGAAAATTCCGGGCAACCGAAGCCGGCAGTTCTCTCGAACGACCGGGCGGTTGACTGTGGCAACAGACAGGACCCTTTCCTCACATCGAGAACTGCCTGCCTCACGCCCTTCGGGGCAAAACTGACATGCTGCCCGCCGCCACGCAAACGGGCAGAGAGAAAAGGACCTGACGCATGGCCGAGACTGGCACTGTAAAATTCTTCAACACCGAAAAGGGTTTCGGCTTTATCAAGCCGGACAACGGTGGTGCGGACATCTTCGTACACATTTCCGCCGTACAGGCTTCGGGCCTGAACGGACTCACCGAGAATCAGAAGGTTAGCTTCGACACGGAACCGGATCGCCGCGGCAAAGGCCCCAAGGCGGTCAATCTGCAGATCTCCGGCTGAGCCGGGCCTGCGGAGCGTTACACGTTGAAGCCCGGCAGCGATGCCGGGTTTTTTTATTCAGACGCGGTTCAGACGAACGGGCCTAGCTTCCATCCTGTTTCCTCGATCGGGCACACCGCCCGTCGGCTTCACGGGAGCAGGAAGATGAACACGATCGCCAAGACCCTCGTACTGACCGCCGCCGTCGCGGCAACCGTCCTTTCCTCGATCGGCGCGGCGGATGCGCGTGACCGCTACCGGCGCCATCACAATCACGGCGACGCCTGGGCAGCCGGCGCCGTCGGGCTCGCCACCGGCATGATCATCGGCGGCGCGATTGCCAATTCCGGGTCGCGTTACTATGAACCGCCGCCGCGGCGCGTCTATGTCGAGCCGGAATACTATCCGGTCCGCCGCGTCTACCGCGAGCCCATCGTCGTGAACTCGCTCGAACCCTGGTCTCCGGCCTGGTATGACTACTGCTCGGCCCGTTACCGGTCGTTCAATTCACAAAGCGGCACCTATATCGGCTACGACGGGCTGCAGCATTTCTGCACTGCCGGCTGAATGCCTTCGACGGGGGCGGGTTCGCCCGCCCCCGTCGCGATCCGTCGCTAGAGCCCGCGCAGGAACGGGTTCGTGCGGCGCTCTTCGCCGATCTGCCCGCCCGGCCCGTGCCCGCAGAGAAAACCGGTCGCGTCGCCGAGCGGAAAGACCTTGTCCCGGATCGAGTCCAGCAATTGCCGGTGGTTGCCGCCCGGCAGGTCGGTGCGGCCGATCGAGCCGCGGAAGAGCACGTCGCCGAGATGCGCGAAGCCCTGCGCACGGTTGAAGTAGATGACGTGGCCGGGCGCATGGCCGGGCGTGTGGTAGACCTCGAATTCGTGTGCGCCGAAGGACACGCGGTCGCCCTCATCCAGCCAGCGGTCCGGCACGACATTCTTCACCTTCATCGGCACGCCGAACATGGCCGCCTGGCTTTCGAGCTTCTCGAGCAGCGGCAGGTCGTTCTTGTGCGGGCCGATGATCTCGAGCCCGAGTGCATCCTTCAGCTCCTTCGCGCCGCCCGCATGGTCGATATGGCCATGCGTCAGCCAGATCGCCTTGAGCGCGATGCCGTTCTCTTCCACCGTTCTCAGGATCACCTCGACGTCGCCGCCCGGATCGACGACCACGCCTTCCTTCGTCTCCATGTCGTAAAGGATGGTGCAGTTCTGCTGGAAGGGGGTGACGGGGATGATCCCCGCCTGAAGCATGCCCATGGCGCCCTCGTTCGCTCGTTCGTTCCCAGCCTCTATAGACCGCGAGCCGGGAGCGAACCAAGCCCGGATGCGGTCTTACCGGATGCTGGCGATCTCCTGGTTGGCCGCCACCGGCAGGGTCGGCGATACCGTTGAAAGAAGAAGCGCCGCGACCGCCACGTTCAAGGCCGCGTAGATCAAGACGATCGGGCGAAGCCGTGTGGCGACGGTCTGCCGGTCGGAAGCGGGTTGCGTGTCCATTGCCTTTGTCCCTGTCTGTGCCTGCGGCAGGCGCCGCATCGAAGCTGTGTCAGGCGTACAATGGCAGGCCGCCACGATCTGTTCCCGGGGTGACAGGCGACAGGCAAAACGTGACATCAATGCACAGGCCGCCGAACGGCGCCCGGCGGGATGCCCCCCTTCAGATCGGCAGGGCCGTCGTCTCCTTCAGCGTGTCGAGCACGATCGCCGTCTTCACATGCGCGACGGATTCGTGCGGCAGCAGCACGTCGTTGACGAAAGCGGAAAGCGCCTTGAGGTTCGGCACGACCACCTTGATGACATAGTCCATCTCGCCGGTCAGCGAGAAGGCTTCGAGCACTTCCGGCAAACTCGAAATGAGCCGTGCGAAGCGCTGGGCATTGTCGCGGTTGTGGGTGGCAAGCGTCACCGTGACGATGATGACGATGCCGAGATCGAGCTTCTCGCGGTCGAGTTCCGCCCGATAGGCACGGATGATGCCCTCCTCCTCGAGCCGAGCCCGCCGCCGCGAACATTGCGACGGCGAAAGATTGATGCGCTCGGACAGCTCGTTGTTGGTCAGCCGCGCGTCCTGCTGGAGATGCAGCAGCAGCTTGCGGTCGAAGTCGTCGATACGCATAAAAATGCCTCCTAAAGCCGTCTTAATGCATGTTTCATGCATAATTTTCGCCATGAATCGGCAGAATGCAAGCACATTGCGGCGAGAGAAGCTCATACTGTGCGCGGATGACCATAGGAGGATGAGATGGGGCCTTTCCCGCATGACGCACCGCCGGCCGAGATTTCGGCCGCCAACCCCGCCGGCACCGACGGCTTCGAATTCGTGGAATTCGCCCATCCCGAGCCGGAGAAGCTCGAAGAGCTCTTCGGGCGCATGGGCTACACAAAGGTTGCCAAGCACCGGTCCAGGAACATCACCGTCTGGCGCCAGGGTGACATCAACTACATCCTGAATGCCGAGAAAGGCTCGTTCGCCGACCGCTTCGTCGACAAGCACGGGCCCTGCGCCCCCTCCATGGCGTGGCGCGTCGTCGATGCGCAGCACGCGCTGAAACATGCAGTGGCGATGGGCGCGGAGGAATATACCGGCGGCGACAAGTGCCTCGACGTGCCGGCGATCGTCGGCATCGGCGGATCAATCCTCTATTTCGTCGAGACCTATGGCGAAAAGGGCTCGCCCTACGAGGCGGAATTCGACTGGATCGGCGAGCGCGACCCAAAGCCGGAAGGCGTCGGCTTCTACTATCTCGACCACCTGACGCACAACGTCTTCCGCGGCAACATGGACAAGTGGTGGGCCTTCTACCGGGAACTCTTCAACTTCCGGCAGATCCACTTCTTCGACATTGCCGGCAAGATGAGTGGCCTCGTGTCGCGCGCGATCACCTCGCCCTGCGGCAAGATCCGCATTCCGCTCAACGAGTCGACGGACGACAGGAGCCAGATCGAGGAATATCTGCGCAAGTACAAGGGCGAAGGCATCCAGCACATCGCCGTCGGCACCGAGGACATCTACGACGCGACCGATCGGCTCGCGGCAAACGGCCTCAAATTCATGCCCGGCCCGCCCGACACCTACTACGAGAAGTCCCAGGAACGGGTGCACGGCCACGAGGAGCCGATCGACCGGCTGAAGACGCACGGCATCCTGATCGACGGCGAAGGCGTCGTCGACGGCGGCATGACGAAGATCCTGCTGCAGATCTTCTCGAAGACGGTGATCGGCCCGATCTTCTTCGAGTTCATCCAGAGGAAGGGCGACGAGGGTTTCGGCGAAGGCAATTTCAAGGCGCTCTTCGAATCCATCGAGGAAGACCAGATCCGCCGCGGCGTCTTCAACGACGCAGCCGAATAAAGGACAGGCGGGAGGGGTGCAGGGCGGGCCGGCGACGGACCGCCCGTCCGTCGCCTGCAGATGCCGCCCGGCCTCCCACGGCAAATTGACAGCGCCCCGATTCACAACCACGGTAGGAGCTGCCGGGATCCGGCACCGGGAGGGCTCGCGGGCCGGCCCGCAATCGTGACGCTGTTCCGCGCTCGGGCGCGGTCAATGTGGGAGGGAACCATGGAAGCATTGATGCCGATCGTCACACAACTGATCGCAGGCGCGATCGGAGGCAATGCCGCCGGGGCGGCGCTGAAGCAGCAGGCGGTCAGCGTGATCGTCCGCACCATCGTCGGCGCGATCGGCGGCGTCGGCGGCGGGCTGCTGCTGCAGCTCGTCGGGGGGGAAGCCGGGCTGACCGGTCTCGTGTCCGATGCCATTGCCGGCCTTGTCGGCGGCGGTGTGCTGCAGGCAATCGTCGGCGCCGTGATGAACAAGCGGTAGCAGATCCGCCGACGGAGAAGGCGGCCCCTGGGCCGCCTTCAGCTTTTCGGAGGGGAGCCGGTGCCGGTCATTCCGCCGCGGCGGCGACCGGATAGACCTCTTTCATGTAGTCGTTCATCAGCGTCTCGCAGATCGCGGCCGGCATGAAGCGATAGGGGCCGATCTCCGAGACGGGCGTGACCTCGGCCGCCGATCCGGTCAGGAAGCACTCGCTGAAGCCGGAAAGCTCCTCCGGCAGGATGACGCGCTCGACCACCTGGTAGCCGCGGCGCCTGGCGAGTTCGATGACCGTGCGGCGCGTGATGCCGTCAAGGAAGCAGTCCGGCACCGGCGTGTGGATCACGCCGTCCTTCACGAAGAAGATGTTGGCGCCGGTCGCCTCGGCGACCTGGCCGCGATAGTCGAGCATCATCGCATCCGCATAACCCTTGGCTTCCGCGGCGTGCTTGGAGATCGTGCAGATCATGTAGAGACCGGCCGCCTTCGACTTGGACGGCGCAGTCTTCGGGTCGGGGCGGCGGTATTCCGCGATGTCGAGGCGGATGCCCTTCAGCTTCTCGGCCGGATTGAAGTAGCTGCCCCACTGCCAGATGGCGATCGCCACATTGATGCGGTTGTTCTGCGCCGAAACGCCCATCATCTCCGAGCCGCGCCAGGCGATCGGCCGGACATAGGCTTCCGAGAAGCCCTGGCGCTTCAGCAGTTCGACGCTCGCCGCGTCGAGTTCGGCGACGCTGTAGGGAATCTTGAAGCCGAGGATCTCGGCCGACTGATGGAGCCGCTGGTTGTGTTCGGTGAGCTTGAAGATGCGGCCGCCATACGCGCGCTCGCCCTCGAAGACGGCGCTCGCATAATGCAGGCCGTGGGTCAGCACGTGGATTTTCGCATCCTTCCAGTCGACGAATTCGCCGTTGAACCAGATCTGCCCGTCCAATTGATCGAAAGGTACCGCCATGATGTCTTCCTCCGGCGCCGTCACGCCATTCTTTATGTTGATTGTTCCGCCCGATACGGTCTAACCAGAAGCAGGGCGCGGATTGTGGGTTGAAGAATAATCCGGATTGGAGATCGGGGGAACACCGCATATCGTCACGAGGCTGTGCCCAGCGGATCGCCATTCTGAGGAAACGCTAGCAATGGCGTTAAAATATGTCAACAAAGCTGACATATTTTTGTATTAGTTGCGCTGGAGCGTTGCTGAATGAAAGGAAACACGCCTTGGCACGTCAATCGCCGGAGAAGCGGACGGTCGTCGAAGTCCACGAGGACGCCATGACCGGCGAAGGCAGGATCGACTTCGAAGTGATCGAGTCCTTCTTCTTCGCCTATCGCGACTTCATCTCCGACCCGGATGCGATCCTCGAGAAGAGCGGCTTCGGGCGTGCCCACCACCGCGTCGTGCACTTCGTCAACCGCGAGCCCGGCATGACGGTCGCCGACCTGCTCGACACGCTGAAGATAACGAAGCAGAGCCTGGCGCGGGTTTTGAAACAGCTGGTGGATTCGGGCTATATTCGACAGGTGACGGGCCCGGAGGACCGGCGGCAGCGCAAGCTCTATCCGACGCGGGCGGGACGCGAGCTGGCACTTGCTCTCGCCGAGCCACAGTCCCGCCGCATAGCACGCGCATTCGAGGGCCTTTCGGCAAACGACCGCCGCGCCGTGACCCGGTTTCTCGCCGGCATGCAAAACCCCCGCATGACCGACGGCGAGACGGAGAAGGCATGAGACGATGACCGCTCCCACCGCCCTTTCGGACGATGCACCCCACCTGCTGGTGGTCGACGACGACAAGCGCATTCGCGAACTGCTCAACCGTTACCTCACCGAGCAGGGATTCCGCGTGACCGTCGCCGCCGACGCCGACGAGGCGCGCCGCAAGCTGAAGGGCCTCGATTTCGATCTGATCGTCATGGACGTGATGATGCCGGGCGAAAGCGGCCTGTCGCTGACCCAGAGCCTCAGGGCGATCAAGTCCGTCCCGATCATCATGCTGACGGCGCTGACGGAATCGACCGCGCGCATTGAGGGGCTCGAGGCAGGCGCCGACGACTATCTCGCAAAGCCGTTCGATCCGCGCGAACTCGTGCTGCGGATCAACAACATCCTGCGCCGCAACGCGTCGCCGGCAGCCCCCAAGATCGAGCAGGTGATGTTCGGCCCCTACACCTTCTCCATCGTCCGCAGGGAGCTGAAGCGCGGCGGCGACAGCATCCGGCTGACCGACCGCGAACAGGAGATCATGCTGCTCTTTTCGCTGAGGGCCGGCGAAACCATTCCGCGCCACGAACTCATCGGCGAGGAGACGGAAGTCGGCGAGCGGACGATCGACGTGCAGATCAACCGGTTGAGGCGCAAGATCGAGGACGACCCGTCCAATCCGGTCTGGCTCCAGACGGTCCGGGGCGTGGGCTACCGGCTGAGCATCGAATAGCGCGGTGTTGCAAGCCGTATGGGAAAGAACAGGCATAATGATCACATGACGACCTTCGAGACGTTCAGGCGGGAGATCGAGCGGGCACCGCGCACGGGCTGGAAGCGTTTTGCGCGCTGGCTCCGTCGCCAGTTGCCGACCGGCCTTTATGCGCGCTCCCTGCTGATCATCATCATCCCGATGGTGATCCTCCAGTCGGTCGTCGCCTTCGTCTTCATGGAGCGCCATTGGCAACTCGTCACCCAGCGCCTCTCGACGGCCGTGACCCGCGACATCTCGGCGATCATCGACATGATCGAGACCTATCCGCAGAACGGCGACTATTCCGAGATCGTCCGCATCGCCCGCGAGAGGCTTGATCTCAACATAGCGATCGACCCCGGCGACGAGTTGCCTCCGCCGCGGCCGAAGCCGTTCTTCTCGATCCTCGATCATATCCTCAGCGAGGAGATCACCGACCAGATCAAGCGGCCGTTCTGGATCGACACGGTCGGCGAGAGCAACATCGTCGAGATCCGCATCCTGATCGGCGACAAGACGCTGCGGGTCTATGCCCGGCGCAGCCACACCTATGCCTCCAACACGCATATCTTCCTGCTCTGGATGGTCGGCACGTCCCTCGTGCTGCTGACGATCTCGATCCTCTTCCTGCGCGGCCAGATCCGGCCGATCCTGTCGCTCGCACATGCCGCCGAAAGCTTCGGCAAGGGCCAGAAGATGCCCGAGGATTTCGCGCCGCGCGGCGCGGAGGAGGTCAGGCGTGCGGGGCTCGCCTTCATGCTGATGCGCGAGCGCATCGAACGCCAGATCGAGCAGCGGACCGCGATGCTCTCCGGCGTCAGCCACGACCTGCGCACGATCCTCACGCGATTCAAGCTGCAACTGGCGCTCGCCGGCGACAATCCCGACCTCGCCGGGCTCAACAAGGACGTCGAGGACATGCAGAGCATGCTCGAAGGCTATCTCGCCTTCGCCCGCGGCGAGGCCGAGGAGGATGTCGGCAAGCTCAAGCTCGGCGAACTCTTCGAGAAGCTCGGCATCGAGGCCGAACTTCTCGAAAAGCACCTGACAAGCGAGATCGAAGGCGCCGACGCGGTGATGGTGCGGCCGAATGCCTTTACCCGCCTCGTCACGAACCTCGTCTCGAATGCGCTGCGTTATGCCGGCAAGGTGCATATCGGCGTGCGCCACGGCACCAAATGGCTGACGATCACCGTCGACGACGACGGACCGGGCATTCCGGAACGCTCGCGCGACGACGTGTTCAAGCCGTTCTTCCGTCTCGACGAGGCCCGCAACCTCGATGCCTCCGGAACCGGCCTCGGTCTTGCGATCGCCCGCGACATCGCGCGAAGCCACGGCGGCAACGTGACGCTCTCCGACAGCCCGCTCGGCGGCCTGCGCGCGACGATCCGCATCCCGGCCTGACGGCCGGCCATCCGCCGGATTTCAGAAGAGCTTCCTGCCGTTCGGCACAGGCTGGCTGACGGCGGCGAGCACCACGGCGCCGTTCTCGTCCTCGAATCCGAGCGTCAGCACCTCCGAGCGCACGGGGCCGATCTGGCGCGGCGGAAAGTTGACGACGCCGAGCACCTGCCGACCGACGAGGTCCTCCAGCCTGTGGCGCACGGTGATCTGCGCCGAGGACTTCTTCACCCCGATCTCGGGCCCGAAATCGATCGTCAGCCGGTAGGCCGGCTTGCGCGCCTCCGGAAAGGGCAGAGCCTCGACGACGGTGCCGACGCGGATGTCCACGCGCTCGAAATCGGCATAGGCGATGGTCTCGGTCATGAATGTCTCCGGATGTCTGCGGCCTGGCTCAGCCCGCCAGTTCCTCGGCACGCTGCCGGGCAGCGGCAAGCGCCCTGTCGAAGAGCGGTTGCATGCCGTCCGCTGCCATGAGGATGGAAAGCGCCGCGGCGGTCGTGCCGCCCGGCGACGTCACGTTCTGGCGCAGGCGCGAAGCGTCGTCCGGGGACTGGTGAAGCAGTTCACCAGCCCCCGAGACGGTCTCCCGTGCGAGACGCATGGCGAGGTCCGCCGGCAGGCCGAGTTTACGGCCTGCCTCTGCCATGCATTCCACGAGATAGAAGACATAGGCCGGGCCGCTGCCCGAGAGCGCCGTGACGGAATCGATGTCGGTCTCGCCGCCGACCCATTCGACAGGCCCGCTCACTTTCAGAAGGGCATGCACGAAATCGCGCTGCCGGGGAGAGACCGCCGCGTTGGCATAGGCGCCGGTGACGCCGCGCCCGACCATCGCAGGTGTGTTCGGCATCGCCCGCACCATGGCGGCCTCGCCGAGATGTGCCGAAAGATTGGCAAGCGTCTTGCCCGCCGCAACGGAGACGACGACGGTATCCGAACCGACAAGCCCCTTGAGCGGCGGCAGCACAGTGTCGATCACCTGCGGCTTGACGGCGAGAAACAGCACGCCGGCCTTGAGCCCGTCGGGCGCGCCGGTTTCGTGGCGGACGCCGTTGTCGGCAATCAGCTTCGCCATGGCGGGCGACGGGCCGGGATCGATCACGAGCACCGACGAGCCCTCGACGCCGCTCTTCAGCCAGCCGGCAAGCATCGCGCCGCCCATGTTGCCTGCGCCGACGAGAACGATCGGACCGGATGCGGCCACCGCCATGCTCAAGCCTCGCCCACCGTTTCGAAGAGAACCGCATCGACGGCGGACTGCGCGTCGAGCCCGGACCACACGACGAACTGGAACGCCTGGTAGTAGGCCTCGCAGGTCTCGAGCGCGCTCGACAGCAGCACCTCGACCTGCCGGTTGGTCGGCTCCGCACCGCCGGCGAGCAGCAGAGACTGGCGGAAGATCACCACCTCCTCCTGCCGCCAGAGGTCGAAATGCCCCATGAGCACCTGGCCGTTGACGTGGGAGAGCAGCCGGATCACCTCGTTCACACGGCTTTCAGGAACCTTGATGTCGAAGGCGCAGGCGAGATGGAGCGCTTCGAACTCCTCCATCCAGGAAAAGGAAACATGGTAGTCGGCCCACTTGCCTTCGACGGTCATGGCGATTTCGTCTTCGCCGGACCGCTCGAAGCACCAATCGTTGTTCGCCGCGACGAACTCGATCATGTCGACCGGATTGGACTGGCGCGCGTATTCCAATTCTATGAGGCTCATGCATCACCTTCTTGACCAGCAGGCATGCGTCATCGCGTCCACTCACACACGATGCGGCAAACCATACTCCGGTTACGATACTGAATGATTGCCCGGCACTTTAGCGAAGCTTGACTGAACTACCCTGCCCGAAGCTTGCGCCGCCCGTCTCGAATCATCATTTAAAATCAGTGTATAACGGCAGAGTCAGGAGACCAGCCCCAGGCCTGGGATTTTACGCCTTGCTTGTGGACAGCGGATTCGAAACCAATGAAGCCGTTCAGCTTAAGCGACTCTCCGGAAAGCACTTTTCGCGAGTGTCCACAGGGCAGAAAATTTTAATAAAAAAATGGGTTGCCGCAGCCAGAATCACACCGATTGGTTGCGGCCGCGGGAAGAGACTCGAATTGCGCTATTTCCGGCTGGCGGCGACCGTCGCCTCGAGTGCCTCGATGCGCTTCTGCAGCGCCTCGTTCTCGTCGCGCGCCTTGATGGCCATTTCCCGGACGGCCTCGAATTCCTCGCGCTTGACGACGTCCATGCTGTTCATCAGTCGCTCGGCCTGCGCACGGAACACGGTCTCCATCTCGCGGCGCACGCCCTGTGCAGCGCCCGCGGCATCGGTCATCAGCTTGGCGAAATCGTCCAGCAGACGGTTTGTTCCGGTGGTCATGTCCGGTCTCCTCGGGCTTAGAGCATGGTATCTCGGCAGGTGCCGCGCCCTATCAGGTAGGGTCTGCCTCCACTCTATGCAAGCGGATTTGCATGTGTGCAACCGTCAGGCCCATCTTACGCCGCCTTTGCATTTCAGGTAGCTGTGTCATCCATTCCCGGCCGTACACGGCCCCCGGAGCAACGAGAGAAGCCTTGAACACAGCCCCGAGTCTCCTTGCGATCATGCCCTTTCCGGAGATCGACCCGGTGGCCTTCGCCATCGGCCCGGTGGCGATCCACTGGTATGGCCTCGCCTACGTCGCGGGTATCATGCTCGGCTGGCTCTATGCCCGCAGGCTCGTGTCCAGCCCCTCGCTGTGGGCGGACGACAAGCCGCCGATGACCGTCGCACAGCTCGACGACTTCCTCGTCTGGGCGGCGGCCGGCATCATCCTCGGCGGGCGGATCGGCTACATCCTCTTCTACGACTTCGCTGCCGTGGCGGACAATCCAGTCCGCGCGGTCCAGATCTGGAACGGCGGCATGTCCTTCCACGGCGGGCTTGCCGGAACGGTGCTGGCAATGCTCTTCTTCGCGCGCCGCAACGGCATCGCCGTCTGGAGCCTGTTCGACACCGTCGCCACCGTCGTGCCCTTTGGGCTGCTCTTCGGCCGCATCGCCAACTTCGTCAACGGCGAGCTCTGGGGGCGCCTTTCGGATGCGCCCTGGGCTGTCGTCTTTCCGAACGGCGGCCCCTTCGCGCGCCATCCGAGCCAGCTTTACGAGGCCGCGCTGGAGGGCATCGGCCTGCTGCTGCTGCTCGCGCTCGCCGTCTACGGCTTTCGCACGCTGAAGAGGCCGGGCTTCACCGCCGGTCTCTTCGTCTGCGGCTATGCCGCCTCGCGCATCTTCGTCGAGTTCTTCCGCGAACCCGATCCGCAACTCGGTTATCTCGCCGGCGGCTGGCTGACCATGGGCATGCTCCTTTCCCTGCCGATGGTCGCCCTCGGCCTGTGGGCGATGCTGCGCGCTCGCCGCGCCGGCGCCTGAGCGGGTGCGCCCATGCCGACCGCGCTTGCCCGCAAGATCAAGACGCTGATCCGCACCGGCGGACCGATCAGCGTGACCGACTATTTCGCGCTCTGCCTCGCCGATCCAGAGCACGGCTACTACCGCACCCGCGACCCGTTCGGGCGCGCCGGCGATTTCGTGACGGCACCCGAGGTCAGCCAGCTCTTCGGCGAGATGCTCGGTGTCTTCCTCGTCCAGGCCTGGCAGAAGCACCGCGGGCCGCACCCTGTCCGGATCGTCGAGATCGGCCCGGGGCGCGGCACGATGATGGCCGACATGCTGCGCGTCGTCGCCCGCCTCGCGCCCGATCTCCTCGACGCCGCAAGCGTGCATCTCGTCGAGACGAGCCCGAAGCTGCGCGAGGTGCAGCGCCAGACGCTCGGCACCTTCACCGAGCGCCTGTCCTGGCACGACGGCTTCGACGACATTCCGCCGGGCTTCCTATTGCTTGCCGCCAACGAACTCTTCGACGCCATCCCGATCCGCCAGTTCGTGAAGACGCAGGCCGGTTTTCGCGAGCGCATGGTCGGCCTTGACGCGCAGGACGACCTTGCCTTCGCCGCCGGCGTCGCCGGCATCGATCCGGCACTGCTGCCGGAAACCCACGTCAACGCGCCGGTCGGCACGATCTTCGAGATCGCCCCGGCGCGCGAAGCGGTGATGCAGACGATCTGCGAACGGCTCGCCCACCAGGGCGGCACGGCGCTCGTCGTCGACTACGGGCACTTCGTCACCGGTTTCGGCGACACGCTGCAGGCGGTGCTGAAGCACGATTTCGATCCGCCGCTCGCCCATCCCGGCGAAGCGGATCTGACCAGCCATGTCGACTTCGCGAGGCTCGCATTGACCGCGGCCGATTGCGGCGTGCATGTGCATGGAATCCTGCACCAGGGCGACTTTCTCATGGGCCTCGGCCTCGCCGACCGTGCCGCGGCCCTCGGCCGCAATCGCGACGCCGACATGCAGGCCCAGATCGTCGCCGACGTCCAGCGTCTCGCCGGCTCCGGCGCCGGCCGGATGGGCGATCTCTTCAAGGTTATGGCGGTCAGCAGCGAGGCGATCGCACTCGCCCCCTTCCGCAACGGCGATTGACAGCCGCCCGGCGGGAGGCCAACATCCGGCCGAATCCTCCCGGCAGCGTCCCGTCACGCCCGGCTTCATCCCTCACCGCGCGCAACCAGAAGGACTGGCCACCCGATGACGCACGATGCGCTTTCACCGGTCCTCAGTCCGCTGCTTGAGGCAGCGGGCGGCTCGGCGATCCGGCATGGCTATTTCAGCCGGGCCGGCGGCGTCTCGCAAGGCCTCTATGCCGGGTTGAATGTCGGGCTCGGCTCGGCCGACGACCGCGCCCGCGTCCTCGAAAACCGCGCGCGCGTCGCGCGATGGTTCGGCGCCGCGCCGGAAGCGCTCGCGACCGTCCACCAGGTGCATTCGCCGGACGTCTTCACCCTGTCCGGCGCCTATGACGGGACGCGCCCGGCGGCCGATGCGCTGGTGACCGCGACGCCCGGCATCGTGCTCGGCGTGCTTTCGGCCGATTGCGGCCCCGTGCTTTTTGTCGATCCCGAAGCCGGGGTCATCGGCGCCGCGCATGCCGGCTGGAAGGGCGCGCTCGGCGGCGTCCTGGAGAATGCCATCGAGGCGATGGAGGCCCTCGGCGCCGCGCGAAGCCGCATCCGCGCCTGCCTCGGCCCCTCGATCAGCGGGCGCCACTACGAGGTGGGGTCGGAATTCGTCGCGCGCTTCGTCGGAACCAATCCGGACCATGCCGGGTTCTTCAGGCCGTCGCCGCGCGAAGGCCATGCCATGTTCGACCTGCCCGGACTGAGCATCGCGCGTCTGACGGCCGCAGGTGTCGAGGCGGAAAACCTCGACATCTGCACCTATGCGGACGAAAGCTACTTCTCCTACCGGCGCACGACACATCGCGCCGAGCCCGACTACGGGCGCCAGATTTCAGCGATAATGATAAGAGACTGAAGAAGGGAGACACCCGATGGCCCTGCATTTCGAGACCGAGGAATACGCAACGCGTCTACAGCGCCTGACGGCCCGCATGCGCGAGGAAAAACTCGATGCCATGCTGCTGTTCGCCCAGGAAAGCATGTACTGGCTGACAGGCTATGACACGTTCGGCTACTGCTTCTTCCAGACGCTCGTCGTCACGGCGAGCGGCGAGATGACGCTGCTCACCCGCGTGGCCGACCTGCGCCAGGCCCGTCATACGTCCACCATCGCCAATATCCAGGTCTGGGTCGACCGCGTGCACGCCGACCCCACCATGGACCTGAAGAACCTGCTGTCGGAACTGGACCTGCTTGGCTGCCGCATCGGCGTCGAGTACGACACGCACGGGCTGACCGGCCGGAACGCCCGCCTGCTCGACAGCCAGATCCAGAGCTTCGGCCAGATCGTCGACGCCTCCGCGATCGTCAGCCGCCTGCGCCTCACCAAAAGCCCGGCCGAGATCGTCCATGTCGAGCGCGCCGCCGCGCTTTCCGACGACGCGCTGGCGGCCGCCCTGCCGCTGATCGTCCCGGGCGGGGACGAAGCCGCCATCCTGGCGGCGATGCAGGGCGCGGTGCTCGCCGGCGGCGGCGACTACTCGGCCAACGAATTCGTCATCGGCTCCGGTGCCGACGCCTTGCTCTGCCGCTACAAGTCCGGCCGCCGCAGGCTGGATGCGCAGGACCAGATCAGCCTGCAATGGGCCGGCGTCAGCGCGCACTACCATGCACCGGCGATGCGGACGATCGCCATCGGCGAACCGAGCAACCGGCACCGTGAACTCTACAGCGCCTGCCGCGAGACGATGCAGGCGATGGAAATGGTCCTCCGGCCCGGCAACACCTTCGGCACCGTCTTCGACACCCATGCCCGGATCATGGAGGAGCGCGGCCTCGCCCGTCACCGCCTGAACGCCTGCGGCTATTCCGTCGGTGCACGCTTCTCGCCGTCCTGGATGGAGCACCAGATGTTCCTGGCCGGCAATCCGCAGGAGATCGAGCCGGACATGTCGCTCTTCCTGCACGTCATCATCATGGATTCCGACACCGGCACCGCGATGACCCTCGGCCAGACCTATCTCACGACCACCGACTCGCCGCGGGCGCTCTCGCGCTACGGGCTTGATGTCATCGAGGCATGAGGCGACGCCCCCGTCCCCGCGAAATCCGACGATTGACAGGAGGGGCCGCGGGGAACCATAAATTCGTCCGGGGACAGAGAGACCGCCAGAGTCTCGCAAGACGGACGGACATGATGCAACACGGGCTCATCCGGCTGGCACTGATCGGCCTCCTCGCAGTGCTTCAATCCTGCAACAGCACCGACGCGCTGACGCCGCAGGTCGGCATCGGCGACGAAACCCTGCAATCCTCCACGGTCACCCAGGGCGACCTGGACCGGGCGGGCACATCCGATCAGCCGGTCGGAGCCGCCCAGCAGGCGGCGATGTCCGGCGATGCGGGCTCGACGGCCACCTCGCTCGCCGCCGAGGGCAGCACCCTGCAGGCGCAGGCCGACGCACTGCAGCGCAACAACGTCAACCCTGTGGCGAGCGGCGACCCGACGGCGGGCCAGACGACGACCGTCTTGACGGATCAGCAGCCGGCGGTGACCGAGAATGCGGAAAGCGCGGCGGACACGACCCGGCAGACCGCCGCGCTCGATCCCGCCGCCGCCGGCACCGGCACGATCCGCTTCCTGCCGATCATCGGCGCGCCCGTCCAGGCCGTGACGCCGCTCTCGCGCAAGCTCGGGGCGCTTGCCCGGGCAAACGGCCTGACGATCAGGAGCTCGACCGACACATCGAGCCAGCACATCCTGAAGGGCTACCTTTCGGCCATGACCGACAACGGCAAGACGACCGTCGTCTATGTCTGGGACGTGCTTGACGGCAGCGGCGGGCGCCTGCACCGCATCCAAGGGCAGGACAGCGTCTCGCGCACCGCCGACGACCCGTGGGCGGCGGTGCCGCCCCGCACGATGGAAACAATCGCCGAGCGCACGATCGACGCCTATCTCGAATGGCGGCAGCAACAGCGCGGTTAACCACAGTGAAAACGGCCGCGCGGCTTTCGCGCTGCGGCATGGGCCTTGCATTCGCCCGCGGGGACGCTAAAAGGCGGCCATCAGCATACTCAGACAGGCCATCAGACAGGCGGACCACATATGAAGGTTTTCGCGGGCAACTCGAACCGGCTGCTGGCCGAAGCGATCTGCAATTATCTCAATGTTCCGCTGGGCCGCGCCAGCGTCCGGCGCTTCGCAGACCAGGAAATCTTCGTTGAAATCCAGGAGAACGTGCGCGGCGAGGACGTCTTCGTGGTCCAGTCGACGTCCTTCCCGACGAACGACCACCTGATGGAGCTCCTCATCATGATCGATGCGATGCGCCGCTCCTCGGCACGCCGCATCACCGCCGTGATCCCCTATTTCGGCTATGCGCGGCAGGACCGCAAGCCGGGCCCGCGCACGCCGATCTCGGCGAAGCTCGTCGCCAATCTCATCACCGAGGCCGGTGCCGACCGCGTGCTGACGCTCGACCTGCATGCCGGCCAGATCCAGGGCTTCTTCGACATTCCGACCGACAACCTTTACGCCGTGCCGATCCTCGCGCGCGACGTGAAGGAGAACTACAATCTCGAAAACGTCATGGTCGTCTCGCCGGACGTCGGCGGCGTCGTGCGCGCCCGCGCGCTTGCCAAGCGCCTCGACTGTCTTCTGGCGATCGTCGACAAGCGCCGCGACCGCCCGGGTGAATCGGAAGTGATGAACGTCATCGGCGACGTGGCCGGCAAGGACTGCCTGCTGATCGACGACATCGTCGATTCCGGCGGCACGCTGTGCAATGCCGCCGAGGCGCTCCTGAAGAACGGCGCGACGAGCGTCACCGCCTATATCACCCACGGCGTACTCTCCGGCGGCGCCGTCGCCCGCGTCACCTCGTCGAAGCTCAAGGAGCTGGTCATCACCGACTCGATCCAGCCGACGACCGCCGTGCAGTCCGCCCACAACATCCGCGTCATCTCGACCGCCAACCTCATCGGCGAGGCGATCAACCGCACGAGCGCGGAAGAATCGGTGTCGAGCCTCTTCGACTGAGCCCGTCCGCGTCACGGCACCGCACAGCCCTCCCCGCCGCCGAAGAGCCGCGAGCGTGTGAGAAAACGCCGCTCCCGGCCGTTGTCGAGCGAGAACATGCCGCCCCTGCCCGGCACCACGTCGAGGATCAGTTGCGTATGCTTCCAGACCGCATATTGCGATTGCGAAATATAGACCGGCACGCCGTCGATCTCGCCGAGCTTCACGTCCCGGTCGCCGACGATGTAGTCGTCCGCCGGATAGCACATCGGCGAGGAGCCGTCGCAGCAGCCGCCTGACTGATGGAACAGGATGTCCGGATGGTCGGCCCGGATCTCCCGGATGAAGGCGCGCGCAGCCTCGGTGGCGACGACGCGGGGCTCGCTGTCCGTCTCGTTCATGCCAAACCTCCTCCTTGCCGTCTCGCAAACGGGAAAGGCGCCGACCGGGCGGATCGGCGCCTCTCGCATCGGCTGCCCGAGCCCGTTGCCGGGCGGGCAGCCGGTTCGCAGTCCGGCTCAGAAGAAGCCGAGCGCCTTGGGAGAGTAGCTGACCAGCATGTTCTTGGTCTGCTGGTAGTGGTCGAGCATCATCTTGTGCGTCTCGCGGCCGATGCCCGACTGCTTGTAGCCGCCAAAGGCGGCATGCGCCGGGTAGGCGTGGTAGCAGTTGGTCCACACGCGGCCGGCCTGGATGTCGCGGCCGAAATGGTAGCAGCGGTTCGCATCGCGGCTCCAGACGCCCGCGCCGAGGCCGTAGAGCGTGTCGTTGGCGAGGGCGAGCGCCTCCGCATCGTCCTTGAACGTGGTGACCGAGACGACCGGCCCGAAGATTTCCTCCTGGAAGATGCGCATCCTGTTGTGGCCGCGGAAGACGGTCGGCTTGACATAATAGCCGCCGGCGAGATCGCCGCCGAGATCGTTTCGTCCGCCCCCGGTCAGCACTTCCGCGCCTTCCTGCTTGCCGATGTCGATATAGGAGAGAATCTTCTCAAGCTGCTCGGAAGAGGCCTGCGCGCCGATCATCGTCGCCGTGTCGAGCGGGTTGCCCTGCACGATCTTCTCGACGCGGGCGATCGCCTTTTCCATGAAGCGGTCGTAGATCTTCTCATGCACCAGCGCACGGCTCGGGCAGGTGCAGACCTCGCCCTGGTTGAGCGCGAACATCGCAAAACCTTCGAGCGCCTTGTCGAGATAGTCATCGTCCTCGGCCATCACGTCGGCAAAGAAGATGTTGGGCGACTTGCCACCGAGCTCCAGCGTCACCGGAATGAGGTTCTGGCTGGCATATTGCATGATAAGGCGGCCGGTCGTCGTCTCGCCGGTAAAGGCGATCTTGGCGATGCGCGGGCTGGAGGCAAGCGGCTTGCCGGCTTCAAGGCCGAAACCGTTGACGATGTTGAGCACACCGGCGGGCAGAAGATCGCCCACGAGTTCCGCCCAGACGAGGATCGAGGACGGCGTCTGTTCGGCGGGCTTCAGCACGACGCAGTTGCCGGCGGCAAGTGCGGGCGCCAGTTTCCAGGCAGCCATCAGGATCGGGAAATTCCACGGAATGATCTGGCCGACGACGCCGAGCGGCTCGTGGAAGTGATAGGCGATCGTCTCGTGGTCGACCTCGCCGATCGTGCCCTCCTGCGAGCGGACGCAGGCGGCGAAGTAGCGGAAATGGTCGATGGCGAGCGGAATGTCGGCCGCCATGGTCTCGCGCAACGGTTTGCCGTTGTCCCAGGTCTCGGCCTTGGCGAGCAGTTCGAGATTGTCCTCCATCCGCTGCGCGATCTTCATCAGGATGTTGGAGCGCTCGGTCGTCGGCATGCGGCCCCACTTGTCCTTCGCGGCATGGGCCGCGTCGAGGGCGAGTTCGATGTCGGCAGCGTCCGAGCGCGCGACTTCGCAGAGCTTGCCGCCGGTGATCGGCGTGGTGTTGTCGAAATAGCGGCCGGCGACGGGCTCGCGCCACTCCCCGCCGATGAAGTTGCCGTACTTCGCCTTGTAGGGGTTCTCGACGATCTTCTGATGCAGCATGAAGAATTCCTCCCTTGGAAACGGCCAGGATGTGCCGGTGGAGGAAGCGTGCACCCGAACGGGACGAGGCGAAAGGCACGGACGAAGGACGGTCGGCGCAACTGTTTCACAAATGCGACAGATGCCTGTCATACGGCATGCTGCAGTGCGGAAGGCGGCACCCGCACCTGACGATCGTCAATTGAGCGAGAGCCGGTGCATCTTCCGGTACAGCGTTGCCCGGCTGATGCCGAGAAGATCGGCGGCCTGCGAGACGTTGCCGGAGGTCCGCGACAGCACGCGCCGCAGCGCCGCCCGCTCCGCGTCCATCAGGTCGCCGCCGCAAGGCAGGGCGCTTTCCTCCCTGAGCAGGTCGGAGGCCGGCACGCCGGCGGCGATGCGGCGGTCGTCGAGGCCGAGCGCCTGGCGGGCCGCACGCGTCGCCCCGAGCACGAGGTCGTCCCGGTCGACGGCGATGAGGGCCGGCGCACTGCGGGCATCGACCGGCACGAGAACGATGCGCGCCGTGTCGAACATGCGGCGGAAGAGCCCCGCCTCGATGCGCCCGGCCGCATCGCGGACCGCCTGCGACAGGATCGCCATGGTGATCTCGTTGGCGTCGTCCCGGCAGGTGGAGATGTCGATCGCCGCTGCGATCTTGCCGCGGTGGTCGCGGATCGGCGCCGTCACGCAGGAAAGCCCGGTGTTGCGCGACAGGAAATGCTGGTCGCGATGGATGACGACGGCGCGCTCGTCGGCAAGCGCCGTGCCGATGCCGTTTGTCCCGACGCTCGCCTCGCTCCAGACCGTGCCGGACCACAGGCCGACGCCACGGAAGTCGCTGTCGTCGCCGGCCGCCCCGCGCCGGTCGAGCGCGACGCCATTGTCGTCGGTCAGCAGGAGGCAGCATCCCGCCTTGCCGACGGTGGAAAACAGCCGGTCGAGTTCGTTGGACGCTTCGGCGACGAGGATCTCGGACCGCTCGCGCACCAGGTCGAACTCGTGCTCGGTCAGGCGCCAGGGCGTGCGGGCCTCGTCGGGCTCGAGCTTGTGCAGCGTCAGGCAGCGACGCCAGGACGCGGCCACCGGTGAACTGGCAGCCGCGGACGACTGGTGTGCAACGGTATGCACGTGATCGGAATGGTCGAGAACAGCAGGCATCGGCTTCCTCCCCGAAGCGCACCTCCAGCACCGGTCTCCCTCCAGAGACCGGTGTGACGGGATGCATAAGCGCCGAGACTATAGGAAGCTTCACCGCTGCGGTCCATGGCGACGATGGTCGCAGGGCATCGCGAGATCTCGCGATGCCGGAGCGCAATCCCGTCCGTCAGCCGTTGCGGAAGGCGTAGCCGTAGCCGTTGAGGGCCGGCGCACCGCCGAGATGGGCATAGAGCACCTTCGAGCCGTCCGGAAAGTAGCCCTTCCTGACGAGGTCGATCATGCCCTGCATCGATTTGCCCTCGTAGACCGGATCGGTGATCATGCCCTCGAGGCGCGCGCAGAGCCGGATCGCCTCCTTCGTCTCCGCCGACGGCACACCGTAGACCGGATAGGCATAGTCCTCGACAAGCACGACGTCGTCGGCCGTCAGGTCCTTGCCGAGATCGACGAGGTCGGCCGTGTTGCGGGCGATCTCGAGGACCTGCGCCTTGGTCTGCGCCGGCGTGAACGACGCGTCGATCCCGATGACGTTGCGCTCCCGCCCGTCCTTGGCGAAGCCGACGAGCATGCCGCCATGGGTGGAGCCCGTGACGGTGCAGACGACGATGTAGTCGAACGTGAATCCCAGGTCGGCCTCCTGCGCCCGCACCTCCTCAGCGAAACCGACATAGCCGAGACCGCCATATTTATGGACCGAGGCGCCGGCCGGGATCGCATAGGGCTTGCCGCCCTTCGCCTTGACTTCGTCGATCGCCTCCTCCCAGCTCCGGCGGATGCCGATGTCGAAGCCCTCGTCGACAAGGCGTACGTCGGCGCCCATGATGCGGCTCAGCATGATATTGCCGACCCGGTCGTAGACGGCGTCCTCGTGCGGCACCCAGCTTTCCTGCACCAGACGGCACTTGAAGCCGATCTTGGCCGCGACGGCGGCGACCATGCGCGTGTGGTTCGACTGCACGCCGCCGATCGAGACGAGCGTGTCGGCGCCGGAGGCGATCGCGTCCGGCACGATATATTCGAGCTTGCGCAGCTTGTTGCCGCCATAGGCGAGGCCGGAGTTGCAGTCCTCCCGCTTGGCATAGAGTTCGACCTTCCCGCCGAGATGCTCGGACAGGCGACTCAATTTCTCGATATGGGTCGGACCGAAGGTCAGGGGATAGCGGTCGAATTTCTCCAGCATGGCGGCTCCTTGGGCAGGGTTTCGAAATCGGCCGGACGCTACCACCGTCTGAATGAAATGTGTTCTCAAACTTTGGCACTTATTATACATATTCTTCCCATGAATGCGGTCATCATGATTGATCCAATCATTAAGTCTCATGAAATAGAAAGAATCTTCCGTGCTCGAAAATCTCGACCGCATCGACCTCAAGATGCTGCGGCTGCTGCAGCGCAACGGCCGCCTCACCAATGCCGATCTCGCCGGTTCCGTCGATGTCAGCCCTGCGACCTGTCATCGGCGCACGCAGCGTCTTTTCGACGAAGGTTTCATCCGCGGCGTGCGCGCGCTGATCTCGCCGCAGACGGTCGATCGCGGCACACTGGTCATGGTCGGTGTCGTGCTCGACCGCTCGACGCCGGAAAGCTTCGCCGCCTTCGAGGCGGCGGCCGCGAAACTCAAATTCGTGCTCGACTGCCATCTGGTGGCCGGAGACTTCGACTATTTCCTGAAGATCCGGGTGAGCGGCATGCCGGAATTCAACACGATCCACGGCACGCAGCTTCTCGGCCTGCCGGGCGTGCGCCAGACGCGCACCTTCTTCGTCATCAAGGAAGTGGTCGACAACGCGCCGCTCGATTTCTGACCGCCGCCGCGACCGCTACGGCTGGAAGGGCAGCGGCTGGCCGTTCATCAGCACCTTGCCCGCCTCGTCGACAGAGACGTCCCACCGGAGACTGCCGTCGCCCTGGTCGATGCCGAAGCCCTTGACCATGAGCAGCACGAAGGCGGCCTGTCCGAACTGCGGCACGGCCGACGCGTTTTTCTGCAGGAAGGCGACGGTCTTGTCGAACGCGCGCGCGACGATCGTCACGTCTGCCGTCTGCCGCGGCGTCTCCTCCGGATAGACGGTCATCCGGCCAGTCATCGACACGTCGTAGATCGCGGATTTCGCCTCAACGGTCTCGAAATCGAAGGTCATCGCACCACCCGGCAGCACGATGCGGCCGAGTTCGCGGTTCTGCGCCTCGGTCAACGGTTGCCTGGCCGTGAAGTCGGCATTGTCGATCAGGTAGGCGACGGCGCCCGCGAGGTCGAGATCGGTCATCGCGCCCCTGAAGCGTGCCGTGGTCGGAAGGGCCTCGCGAAACGCGTCGGGCACCAGGCCGGCCGGCGGCCGCGGCTCGTCGACGCTCAAGCCGAAGGACACCCGCGTGCTGTGCGCCACGCCGTTCATGCCGATCTCGTAGCCGACGCGCCTGGCCGCGAAGACGCCCTTGTCGGTCGCAACGGTGACGTTGTTGGCGGTGATCGTCTCCTTGAGGTCGTCGAAGACCGGCAGAACCGCACGCAGCATCGATTTCAGCGCCGCCGCCTCGTCGGCCGTGAGTTGATCGCGATCGATCCGGTCCAGCACGAAAAGCACGATATCCTGCAGCGCCTTGTAACGCGCGCCGTCCATCGTCACATCGATGTCGACGCTGTCGACGTCGATCGCGACCCGCCCCGTCTGCTTGTCGACGATCGTCTCGTTGAAGGTTTCGATCAAGCCGCGCGACGTGATGTCGATCGCATCCGTCGCGGATTTCTGTGCGGCGAGCGCCATCGTCATCGTGCCGATGCGGGCATCGACGGACTGCTTGTCCGTCTGCGAGGTAATGTGCGCACCGTTCAGGGAGAAGTCGGCGGAGCGGAAATAGAAGATCGCGGGGTCGTAGACGCCCGTCATCTTAATCGTGTCGATCAGATAGGTGAACGACGTTCGCTCGGGGATCGTCGTCGTCGCCCTGATGTCGAGCTTGTCATTCGCCTCGACGGAATAGAGCCCGTCGTCGAGCGGCCGGACATAATAGACGAAGGGCTTCAGCCCCATCACCGAGAAGCGCCGGGGATCCGTCCTTGCCGCCAGCGGCGCGAGGTCGAGGCGCAGTTCGTAGAAGCTGGTGGCCGCACGGACCGTCACGAGACCGGCGGAGACGAGATCGGCCGGCAGATAGCGCGTCAGCGCCCGCTCGATGTCGCCGGCACCGCTCTGCGTCACCTCCGCGGCCTGGACGGCACCGGCCGCGGCCAGCCCCGTCGCCAGAACGAGGCCGAGCTTGTTTGCGCGCATTCCCGTCTCCCTGTTCGCATCGGCCGGCCCGGCGGCACCATTGCGCCCTACCGCGGGCCTGTCAACGGCCACGGGCCCCTTGCATTTCCGGCCGTTCTCGGTTATCGAGCCCCCGTCCGCGCAGACACCCTTGGAGGCAACGCGGATGAGGCTTTCACGAAATCCTCAAGTTTTGGACGGCCGAAGCTTGGCTTCGCCCGTGCAAGGCTCTCCAGTAATCTAGAAAGGTTAAGCCATGAGCCACGATTCCTACGAGCTCAAGGCCGAGACGCGCGAACGGGTTGGTAAGGGGTCCTCCCGTGAACTTCGCCGCAACGGCCTCATTCCTGCAGTCATCTATGGCGACAAGCAGACCCCGCTTGCCATCGCCGTCTCGACCAAGGACGTCACCCTGCGTATCCACGCCGGCGGCTTCAAGACGACGGTTGCCACGATCGACGTCAACGGCGAGAAGATCAAGGTCCTGCCGAAGGACTACCAACTCGATCCGGTGCGCGACTTCACGATGCATGTCGACTTCCTGCGCGTTTCGGGCGACACCCATGTCGTCGTCGAAGTGCCGGTTCACTTCGTCAACGAAGAGAAGAGCCCGGGCATCAAGATCGGCGGCGTTCTGAACGTCGTTCGCCACGAAGTCGAGCTGCACGCCTCCGCCGACTCCATTCCGGAGTTCCTGACGGCCGACCTGACCGGCCTGAAGATCGGCGACGGCATTCACATCTCGAACATCAAGCTGCCGAAGGGCACGAGCCCGGTCATCACGGACCGTGACTTTACGATCGCCACCATCGCGACGCCGGCCGGCGGCGTGAAGGAAGAGGCTGAAGACGCAGGCGCGACCGAGGAATAATCGGTCCGCATACGCTGCGAAACTGGCCCGCCGTCGGAACCGACGGCGGGCTTTTTCGTGCCGGATCGCCGCCGCCAAGGAAAACCGCCCCGGGAATGCGGGAATCAGGCTCGCCGATTTCAGCAACATTTAAGGATTTGATGAAAGTCTATCATCAACAACGAGAAACCTGAGAACACGAGGCACGGGCAAACCAGTCCGACGAAGGGGGCATGGGCATGAAGATGCACTCGGTGGAGAGCCGGTTCATCGCGATCGTCATTGGCGCCCTGCTCGTCTTCGTCGCGCCGTTGTTCCTTCTCTTCCTGATCCTGTCATCCGACCGCGTCGCGCGCGAGCGGCTCCAGAACACGGAAACGCTCCTCCATGCCAACGTGCAGGCCCTTGGCAAGCCGATCTGGGACTTCGACCGCGAGAGCGTCGAGCAGATCGCGACCGCGCTGCAAGCAGGCTCCAATATCAGCTATGTCCGGGTGCGCGATACCTCGAACGTCATCGACATCCGCAGGCCGGAGGCGGAGCCCGATCGCTCGACAATCCAGTCCGTCGTAACCGCCGACATCCTGCACAAGTCGGCGGACGGCATCCGCAATGTCGGCACGGCGGAAATCTGGATCACCAAGGAAGGCCCCTTCTCGCGCTTCACCAAGGACGAGATGATGATCTTCGCCATCTTCTTCTTCGCCGTCGGCACGCTCTTCACGGCCGCCATCATCGGCAACCGCATCACCATCATCCGGCCGCTGATGCGGCTGACGGCGGCGATCGACGCCACGCAGCGCCTCGGCTCCCGCCATCACGTCGACTGGAATTCCAATGACGAGATGGGCAGCCTCGCCCGCAACTTCAACGAGATGCAGACCAAGCTGGAACGCGAGGAGCAGGAGCTGAAAAGCGCCCACGCCCGCGCGACGGACATCTACAACCGCACGCCGGCCATGCTCTTCTCGATCGATGCGCTCGACCGCATCACGGCGGTCAGCGACTACTGGCTGACGGCGACGGGCTACGAGCGGCGACAGGTCATCGGCTGCAATTTCTCCGACTTCGTCGACGATGGCGAGCGCGACGCCTATCGCATGCGCCGGGAGCAGACGGCCGAAAGCAACGGCACCGTGGAGGTGACCCTGCGCTTCCGCAAAGCCGACCAGTCGGTGATGGACGTCCTCATCCTCGAGACCAATACGGTGGCGGCCGGTGACCGCCAGCCATTGTCGCTCTCCGTCATGACGGACGTGACGCAGCTCAAGGAGGCGGAAAGCCGCAACCACCACCAGGCGATCACCGACCACCTGACCGGCCTCCTGAACCGGCAAGGCTTCGAGGCGGTTCTCGACGAGATGATCAGCGAGAGCGACGCCTCGAAGCAGAAACTGGCGTGCCTCTTCGTCGACCTCGACCGCTTCAAGTGGATCAACGACAATCTCGGCCATGCAGCCGGCGACGAGGTGCTCTGCCAGGTGGCCGCGCGCATCCGCAACCAGCTTCGCTTCAACGACATGGTGGCGCGCCTCGGCGGCGACGAGTTCGCGATCCTGGTCTGCGCGGCCGACGCCAGGCAGGTGGCGATCGACATCAGCCACCGCCTTGCCGCGACTCTCAGGGAGAGCCTTGTCGTCGACGGCACCGAAATCAAGGTCAGCGCCAGCATCGGTGTCGCGGTCTATCCCGACCACGCCGCCACCGCTCCCGACCTGCTGCAGAAGTCGGACATGGCGATGTATGCGCGCAAGCGCGGCGGCAAGAACGGCGTGCAGCTTTTCGATAGCAACATGGTCGACATCGTGCGCAAGCGCCTGGAGATGGAGCAGTGCATCGACCAGGGACTGCGTCAGGACTGGTTCCAGGCCTATCTCCAGCCGATCGTCGACCTGCCGAGCGGGCGCGTCGCCGGCTTCGAGGCGCTGATGCGGCTGCACCATCCCGAAAAGGGCATCCTTCCGCCGGCGGAGATCGTCGGCCTGGCGGAGGAAAACGGCTCGATCCTGCGTGTCGGCGACATCATCCTGACCAAGGCGATCGCAAATCTCGCCGTCGTCTCGCGCCTCTCCGGGCTCGAGGAGAGCTATCTCGCCGTCAACTTCTCGCCGCTGCAGTTCGAGCCGGGCCTGCCCCACCGGCTGGCGGCCCTGCTGCTCGAAAACGGCGTCCTGCCCTGCCGGATCGTCATCGAGATCACCGAAGCGGTGCTGATGCTCGACAGTCCCGTCGTGTGCAGCGTGCTCGAATCGCTCTCAAGTCTCGGCTGCCGCATCGCGCTCGACGATTTCGGCACGGGTTATTCGTCGCTGAGCTACCTGAACCGGTTCCCCGTCGATATCGTCAAGGTCGACCAGTCCTTCACCCGCTCGCTCGGCAGCGACCAGCCGGAGGTCGCCCGCAAGAGCCGCATGCTGATCGAGGGCATCCGGACGATTTCGCATCAGATGGGCTGCGCCGTCGTGGCCGAGGGCATCGAAACCGAGGAAGAGCGGGACATGCTGTGCCGCATGGGCCTTGAATTCGGCCAGGGCTACCTTTTCAGCAGGCCGCTGCCGCTTAACGAACTGATGGACCGCCTCGTCGAGTTCACCCCTCAGGAGCAACCCGACCACAGGCTGCTCGCCACCGTCATGACGGGATAAGGCTCCGGCCGGAAGGACAATCTCATGAAGACCCTGCTTTGCGCCGCATTCGCCTTCCTGCTCTCCGGTCCCGCCCTCGCGGACGAGATCACCTTCGTCACGGAGGAATACGCCCCGTTCAACTACACCGACAACGGCAAGGTGACGGGAATTTCCGTCGACCAGGTGCACGCGATCGCGGCCGCGGCCGGACTCGACTACCGCATCGAGATCATGCCCTGGGCACGCGCCATCGCGCTCGCCGAAACACAGCCGAACCACTGCGTCTTCACCACCGGGCACAACCGGACGCGGCATGAGCGCTTCCTCTGGGTGGAACCGCTCCTCAAGGACCACATGGTGATGGTGAAACGGCGCGGCGGCACCGTCACGGCAACGACACTGGACGAGGCACGCGCCTTGCGCGTCGGCTCGCAGCGCGGCGACTTCGCCGTCGAGGCGCTCGAGGAGCAGGGGTTTGCGGACATCGATCTGGCGGCGGACATCGACGTGACGCTCGGGAAGCTGATCAGCGGCCGCATCGACCTGATGCCGACCTCCGTCAAGACATTCGAGAAGATGGTGCAGGACGGCCATCCGGTGCAGAAGGCGATGCTGATGGACGGCCAGATCTACAGCATCGCCTGCCACAAGGACCTGTCGCGGAACCTCATCGCGACGATGCAGCGCGCGCTGAAGGACCTCATCGCCTCGGGCGAGCAGGACCGGATCTTCACCCGTTACGGATTGCCGCCCAACACGCAGACGGCCGACGTGAAGTGAGCCGAACGACCGAAAGCGGTTGACAAGACGGTGATTTGCCTGTCGTGAAGGTCGAACATTCGTCACGACCTTCCGGAGAGCGAACCGATGCTCATCATCGCGGGACTCGGCAATCCCGGCGCCAAATATGCCGGCAACCGGCACAATATCGGCTTCATGGCCGTCGATGCGATCCATCGCAAACATGCCTTCTCGCCCTGGTCGAAGAAGTTCAAGGCCGAGATCGCCGAGGGCGAGATCGCCGGCGAAAAGGTGCTGCTCCTGAAGCCGCAGACCTTCATGAACCTCTCCGGCGAAGCCGTCGGCGAGGCGATGCGCTTCTACAAGCTGTCGCCGGCGGATATCGTCGCCGTCTATGACGAACTCGACCTGCCGGCCGGCAAGGCGCGCATCAAGACAGGCGGCGGCCATGGCGGCCACAACGGCATCAAGTCGCTCGACGCCCATTGCGGCCAGGACTACCGGCGCCTGCGGCTCGGCATCGGCCATCCCGGCGACAAGGAACGGGTCACCGGCCACGTGCTCGGCGATTTCGCCAAGGCGGACTCCGTCTGGCTCGACCCGCTGCTCGACGAGATCGCCATCGCCGTCGACATGCTGGTGCGCGGCGAGGAATCGCAGTTCATGAACAGGCTGGCGCTCTCGACCGGCGGCAAGGCGGAGGCCGGACCGAAGGCGGAGAAGAAGCCCGCCGGCCAGTCTCACGTTCACCAGGCGCGCAACCACGCGCAGCCGAAGACACTGCCGGCGACCGGCCCGATGGCCGACATGCTGAAGAAGATGTTCGGCGACAAGGGATGAGCGGAGACGCGGTCCTGCCGATCCGGGCAGCGAGAGCGGCAGACCTGCCCGGCCTGCTCAACCTCTATTCCCAGCTCAACCCCCGCGATCCGCCGCTCGCCCCGGCGGTCGCGGAAAAACGGTTCGCGAGCATGCTCGCACATCCCGGCCTGAGCGTCCTGGCGGCGTTCGACGGCCGGACGCCGGTCGCAAGCTGCACGCTCGTCATCGTGCCGAACCTGACACGCGGTGCAGCACCCTATGCGCTGATCGAAAACGTTGTGACCGACAAGGCATGGCGGCGAAAAGGCGTCGGCAGGGCTGTCCTTCTGCGCGCCGTGGCGGACGCCTTCGCCGCCGGATGCTACAAAACCATGCTGATGACCGGGCGGAGCGATCCCGGAACGCACGATTTCTATCGACGCTGCGGCTTCATGCAGGACAAGACGGGCTTTCAAATCCGCAACGACAAGGCCGGACAGACCGTTAGAAAACCGTGACCGTGCCCAGCCGATGCAGAAACAGGCCCCAGAGCCACGCGAGTGCCGCGTCTATCCCCTGTGCGATGGCGATCGACGCGCCGTCGGAAAACACCATCACGGCAAGCCCGCCGAAGCCGGACATCAGGCACGCATTGCGGACGTTGCGGTAGGAATCGAGACGGTAGAAGCCGCCATCGTCATATTCCGTGCCCAGCAGCTTGTCGTTCCAGCCATAGCCGTCGCTGACGAGCATATCCATCGTGTCGTTGTCGGAGAGGCGGTCCGGAAACATGTTGAAGACGGCGCGCGTCACGTGCCCGACCGCGCCGAGCACGAGGAAAAGCGCGAATGCGACGGCGTAGTGCCAGGTGGCGGCCTCTTCGACCATGCCGGTCTCCCCGTTTGCGGCGGAGTGTACCGGCAAGCGGCTAAGGAAGGCTGAATCCGCCCTATTCCTCCGGCTCCGTCTGGAACAGCAGCGGAAAACCCGCCTCCTTGGCGAGGTCCGTCGCCTCCTTCGCCTTTGTCTCGGCGATGTCCCTGGCGCAGACCACGACGACGCACGAACCCATCCTGTGCGCGGTCAGCATCACGCGATAACCCGCTTCCTCGCTCATGCGGAAGACGGCCTTGAGCACCATGATCACGAATTCGCGCGGCGTATAGTCGTCGTTGAGCAAGATGACCTTGTAGAGCTTCGGCCGCTCCAGCTTCGGTTTCGTGACGGTTTTGGGGGTGACGGTGGTTTCTTCGCTCATCGCGTTTCGGCTCCCGATGACGGCGTCGGCCCTTCGCAACGCGATAAATCGTATCGCAGATGCGAGGCGGCAGGCAAGCCCGAGGTTCAGTCCGGCGCAAGCAGGATGCAGCCTCTGCCCTTGCCGGCGACGATCTCGGCGGCCTGCCTGTCGAACGTCGCGAAAAGATCGCCGCCTCGTGCCCGACCCTCGAACTCGATGATCCCATCGGCGAAATCACCGCCGGCAATCATGAATTCAAGCCCGGCAAGCGCGGCCTCACGGTCGCAGTGAACCTTGCCGTCGTTGAGGAGCAACAGCACGCTGGACGCGATGTCCCGGCTCTTCAGCCGGTAGCTTCGCGACGCGACCCAAACAAACTCGCAAAGCACTTGAATCGGCACCGCAATCCCGTCCGCTTCCGCAAGGCAGCGACGGGCCTCGCGGCTTTGCGCCGGATCGTCGTCGAGCGCCGCCCGAAGCAGAACGTTCGTATCTGCGATGATCATCGTCGACGCGTCGCCCACGCCTTGTCGATCTCGTCCTTCAGTTCATCGATCGTGAAATGCAGTCCGTGAGGGTTCCTCAAGCTGCCGAAGAAGTCGTCGATGCGACCGCCGCTCGCCGGTTTCTCCGCCGAGATTTGCAGCTTGCCGTCGGGCAGAATCGCCACTTCAAGCTTGTCGCCCGGCTTGGCGTTCAGATGCCGCAGGAACTCCTTCCTGAGGGTCACTTGCCCTTTTGCTGTAACGGTGAGAACTGTCATCGTCGGCCTCCGCAGCAAAAAGTAAGGCAAAACTGCCTTACACGCAATGTCCGGCTCGGTCGCAAAGCCTTGACCCTCCGGGCGGTTTCGCCCATAGCGACGGCAACAGTTCACATCAGATACGGATACCTCGGTCCATGGGCTTCAAATGCGGTATTGTCGGACTGCCGAATGTCGGCAAGTCCACCCTCTTCAACGCGCTGACCAAGACGGCGGCCGCGCAGGCGGCGAACTACCCCTTCTGCACCATCGAGCCGAACACCGGCGAGGTGGCCGTGCCCGATCCGCGCATGCAGAAGCTTGCCACCGTCGCCGGCTCCAAGGAAATCATCCCGACGCGCATCTCCTTCGTCGACATCGCCGGCCTCGTGCGCGGCGCCTCGAAGGGGGAAGGCCTCGGCAACAAGTTCCTCGCCAACATCCGCGAAGTCGATGCGGTGGTGCACGTGCTGCGCTGCTTCGAGGACGACGACATCACCCATGTCGAGGGGCGCATCAACCCGGTGGGCGATGCCGACACGATCGAGACCGAGCTGATGCTTGCCGACCTTGAAAGCCTCGAACGCCGGGTCGAGCAGACCCGCAAGCGGGCGGCCAGCAAGGACAAGGACTCCATGGCGCAACTGCCGGTCATGGAAGCCGTGGTGAAATTGCTGAACGACGGCAAGCCGGCCCGTCTCCTCCTGAAGACGCTCGCACCGGAAGAGATCGACATCCTGAAGGGCCTCAACCTCCTGACGTCGCACCCGGTCCTCTATGTCTGCAACGTCGCGGAAGCCGACGCGTCGACCGGCAACGCGCACACCGAAGCCGTCGCCGCCATGGCGAAGGAACAGGGTGCCGAATGCGTCACCATCTCGGCCGCGATCGAGTCCGAGGTCGCCCAGCTTCCCGAGGAGGAAGCCGCGGAGTTCCTCTCCGCACTCGGTCTCGAGGAAGCGGGTCTCGACCGTCTCATCCGCGCCGGATACCACCTGCTCGACCTGATCACCTATTTCACGGTCGGCCCCAAGGAGACCCGCGCCTGGACCATCGTGCGCGGCACCAAGGCACCGCAGGCCGCCGGTGTCATTCACACCGATTTCGAACGCGGCTTCATCCGCGCCTTCACGATCTCCTATGACGACTACATCGCCTACAAGGGCGAAGTCGGCGCGAAGGAGGCCGGCAAGGGGCGCGACGAAGGCAAGGAATACGTGGTGCAGGACGGCGACGTCATTCACTTCCGCTTCAACACCTGACGCCTTCGACCAAAGCCGGCTTGCCATGTGCCGCAAAATCGAAATGATGCCGGTGCCGCCTCGGCGCGGGCATTCCGATTTCTGCCGGACGATACGATGACCCCTTCCCTCATGACATTCGAGGATTTTCCGCCGGGCACAAGGTTCGACTTCGCGCCCCGCACGGTCACCGCCGGGGAGATCGTCGCCTTCGCGCGGGAATTCGATCCGCAGCCGATGCACACCGACGAGGCCGCCGGCAAGGCGAGCATCCTCGGCGGCCTCGCGGCGTCGGGCTGGCACACGAGCGCGATGATGATGCGCATGCTCTGCGACAGCTATATCGACCGCACCGCCGGCGAGGGATCTCCCGGCGTCGACCGGATGGAGTGGAAGCGGCCGGTTCTCGCCGGCGATACACTGTCGGGCTATTGCACGGTGCTGGAGGCGCGGCAGTCGCGTTCGCGGCCGGAGATCGGCATCGCGACCTTCCGCGCCGAACTCTTCAACCAGCGCGGCGAGGCGGTCGCCGTCTGCGACTACGCCAACATGATCCGCCTGCGCCGTCCGGAGGACACCGCCGATGCGCATGGCTGAGCTCTACCCCTTGAACGAACCGGTCGTCATCGGCTCGCACGTCTTCACCGCCGAGGACATCGTCCGCTACGCCCGCCAGTTCGACCCGCAACCCTTCCATGTCGATCCGGACGCCGCGAAGAACGCCCTCTTCGGCGGACTCTGCGCCTCTGGCTGGCACACCTGCGCCGGCTGGATGAAGTGTTTCGTCGCGTTCTGGATGGCGGAATATCAGCGGCTGAAACGGGAGGGCATCGAGCCGCCCGAACTCGGCCCCTCGCCCGGCTTCACCAATCTGCGCTGGCTGAGGCCGGTCTATGCCGGCGACACGATCACCTATTCGGTGGCATTGCTGGCGTCGCACGAACGTGCGTCGCGGCCCGGCCGGCTGATCGACACGATCCTCTGCGCCGGTGAAAACCAGCACGGCGAAGCGGTGATCCGCTTCGAAAGCACGGTTCTGGAATTCGTCTGACGAAGGCCGCCGTCAGTGTCCCTCGAAGGCGACGAGCGTACGGACCTCGACGCCGAGCGCCTCGAGCTTCCTGCGCCCGCCGATCTCCGGCAGGTCGATGACGAAGCAGGCCGCGACGATGTCGGCCCCCATCTGGCGCAACAGCTTCACCGCCGCCTCGGCCGTACCGCCGGTGGCGATCAGGTCGTCGACGAGAAGCACCTTCTCGCCCGGTTTCACCGCATCCTTGTGCATTTCCATCTCGTCCACGCCGTATTCCAGGCTGTAGGCGATGCGCACCGTCTCGTGCGGCAGCTTGCCCTTCTTGCGGATCGGCACGAAGCCGGTCGACAGCTGGTGCGCCATGGCGCCGCCGAGGATGAAGCCGCGCGCCTCGATGCCCGCCACCTTGCCGACGCCGTTGCCCGCATAGGGATGGACGAGTTCGTCCACCGCCCGCCGGAATGTCCGCGGATTGCCGAGCAGCGTCGTGATGTCCCGGAAGACGATTCCCGGCTTGGGATAGTCCGGAATATTGCGGATGGAGGCGATCAGGTCTTTTTCGAGGGTCGAAGTCATGGCGCTCGTTCGGTGCGGATGAAGACGGCAGACCTTGACGGCGGAACCGGCGCTTGTCCACCTCTGGATGGACATGGTCACGACATTTTGGTGAAGGGTAGACACGGGGGTTTCGCAATGTTATAAGACCCCCCATAGACCCATATAAATCAAAAACAGGAGCCCCCCCATGGTCCCGCAGGTGCGAATTTCCGACATTGCCATCTGGTTCAAGCATATCGAAAGCCCGGAGCTTCAGGCCCGGCTGCGCACCCTCCGGGATGAGGAATATATCAATCTCGAAACCGACGGCGTCGTTGGACGGTGGGTGCGGATGAAGACCGGCAAGGACGGGCGCCCGACGGAAGCGATCCGGCCGGAAGGCAGCATGAAGGAAGTCTGGGGACGATGGTACAAGTCCCGCCGTGGTGAAGCTGTCCCGCTGCGCGAAGTTAGGCTTGTCGACGACTACCTCAAGAACATCTCGACTCTGTTCCCCGAGTGGGAAAGCGAAGCAGACGACGAGGCCTTCGGTGATCTGTGAACGCTACGAGACGGTCGTCGTTCCCTTCCCCTTCTCGGATGTCCCTGTCCTGAAACGGCGACCCGCAGTCGTCCTTTCCGGCCCGTCATTCAACGAGCGAAACGAATCGAGCGTGGTGGCGATGATCACGACCGCGAAGGCGACCGCGTGGCCGAGCGACGTCACCCTTGCCGACCTGACGTCGGCGAACCTGCCGAAAGCTTGCGTCGTCCGCTGGCGGCTCGCCACGATTCCGAACGCGCTCATCCTGCGTCGATTGGGTCGCCTCGGTCCGATGGACCGGCTTGCCTGCGAACGGGAGTTCGCCAACATTCTGCTCTGACCGAAACACAAAAAGGCGGCCCGGGAGCCGCCTTTCTCATGTGAACGCCGAAGCGCTCAATGTTCCTTGCTGGCGTAGACCGACTTCTTCGTCAGGTAGATGAGGCCGGTGAAGATCACCAGGAAGACCATGACCATGAAGCCGGTGCGCTTGCGGTCCTCCAGATGCGGCTCGGCGGCCCACATCAGGAAGGCGGCGACGTCGTGGGCATACTGGTCGACCGTCTGCGGCGTGCCGTCGTCATAGGTGACCTGGTCGTCCGAGATCGGCTTGGCCATGGCGAGCGCTGCCGCATTGGCGAAATACGGGTTGTAGTGCGTACCCTCCGCCACCTCGACATGCGCCGGCTTCTCTTCGTCGTAGCCGGTCAGCAGCGAGTAGATATAGTCCGGCCCGCCTTCCTGGTACTGCGTGAAGATGTCGAACACGAACTGCGGGAAGCCGCGGGTGATGCCGCGCGCCTTGGCGATCAGCGAGAAGTCCGGCGGCGCCGCGCCGTTGTTCGCCGCCGCGGCCGCTTCGTGGTTCGGATAGGGCGACGGGAAATAGTCGGACGGGACCGCCTTGCGGGTAAACATCTCGCCGTCGCCGTTCGGGCCGTCCTCGACCTCGTAGTTGGCGGCGAAGGTCTTCACCTGCCCTTCCGAATAACCGAGGCCCTCCAGCGTGCGGAAGGAGACGAGGCGCATCGAGTGGCAGGCGGAACAGACTTCCGTGTAGACCTTGAGACCGCGCTGCAACTGGCCCTTGTCGTACTTTCCGAACGGGCCGGCGAAGGACCATTCCTGCTGCTTCGGCTTATGCAGCGGATAGTGCGGCGTGGCGTGTTCCGCCTCGGCGGCGCCGGCCGCAGGCTCGTCCTGCGCGGTGGCGATGGACACGCCCAGGCTGGCGACGACTGCGAGCGACAGAATGCTTGCAACAAGCTTTTTCATTGTTTCGGTTCCTTTCGTCGCGTCGCGATCAGGCCTTGGCCGGCTTTGCGTTCTTCTTCTCCAGAACCGCTTCCGTGATGGAATTCGGAATGCGCTTCGGAGACTCGATCAGGCCGAGGACCGGCATGACGACGAGGAAGAAACCGAAATAGTAGAGCGTGCCGAGCTGGGACAGGATGACGTAGATGCCTTCAGCGGGCATGGCGCCGAGCCAGCCGAGCAGGATGGCGTTGGCCACGAAGATCCAGAAGAACAGCCTGTACCACGGGCGATAGACGGCAGAGCGAACCTTGGACGTGTCGAGCCAGGGCAGGAAGAACAGCACGATGATCGCGCCGAACATCACAAGCACGCCGCCGAGCTTGGAGTCGATCGGGCCGACATTGAAGGTGATGGCGCGCAGCATGGCGTAGAACGGCAGGTAGTACCATTCCGGCACGATGTGGGCGGGCGTCTTCAGCGGGTCGGCCGGGATGTAGTTGTCCGGGTGGCCGAGATAGTTCGGCATGTAGAAGATGAACCAGGCGAAGACGATCAGGAAGACCGAGACGCCGAGTGCGTCCTTCAGCGTGGCAAAGGGCGTGAAGGCGACCGTGTCCGTCTTGGACTTCACCTCGACGCCGGTCGGGTTGGTCTGGCCGGTGACGTGCAGCGCCCAGATATGCAGGACGACGACGCCGGCGATCATGAAGGGCAGCAGGTAGTGCAGCGCGAAGAAGCGGTTGAGCGTCGGATTGTCGACCGCGAAGCCGCCGAGCAGGAACTGCTGGATCCACTCGCCGACCCACGGGAAGGCCGAGAAGAAGCCGGTGATGACCGTCGCGCCCCAGAAGGACATCTGGCCCCAGGGCAGGACGTAGCCCATGAAGCCGGTCGCCATCATCAGCAGGTAAATGACCACGCCGAGGATCCAGAGGATTTCGCGCGGCGCCTTGTAGGAGCCGTAGTAGAGGCCGCGGGCGATGTGCAGATAGACCGCGATGAAGAAGAAGGACGCGCCGTTGGCGTGCATGTAGCGCAGCAGCCAGCCGTGGTTCACGTCGCGCATGATCTTCTCGACCGAGTTGAACGCGACGGTCGTTTCGGCCGCATAGTGCATGGCAAGCACGACGCCGGTCAGGATCTGCACGATCAGCATGACCGACAGCATGGCGCCGAAGGTATAGGCATAGTTCAGGTTGCGCGGAACCGGGTAGGAGACGAAGCTGTCATGGATCATGCGCGGCAGAGGCAGGCGCGAATCGACCCATTTTTCGATGCCGGACGTCGGCTGGTAGGTGGAATGTTCAGCACTCATTATCAGGTGTCCCCTCAACCGATCTTGATAACTGTGTCGGAAACGAACGAGAAGGTCGGCACAGGCAGGTTCTCGGGCGCCGGGCCCTTACGGATACGCCCGGCGGTATCGTAGTGAGAACCGTGACAGGGACAGAACCATCCGCCGAAATCGCCGGCCTGGCCGAGTGGCACGCAGCCGAGATGGGTACAGGAGCCGATCATCACGATCCAGTTCTCCTTGCCCTCGCCGGCGGAGCGGTCGAGGTCGGTCGCCTCCGAGTCCGGCGCGATGTTGGCGTTGCGGGCGACCGGGTCCTTGAGATCAGCCAGCGCGACGGCCTTGGCCTCCTCGACTTCCTTGTCGGTGCGGTTGCGGATGAACACCGGCTTGCCGCGCCACTTGGCGGTCAGCGACATGCCCGGCTGGAGGCTCGACACGTCGACCTCGATCGAGGCGAGCGCCAGCGTCGAGGCGTCCGGCCGCATCTGGTCGATGAAGGGCCAGGCCACCGCAACGGCACCAACGGCACCCGCCATCCCCGTGGTCAGATAGAGAAAATCGCGGCGAGTGGGCTCGCCCAGGGATTCGCTTGACGTCTCGTGTTCGCTCACAGCTAAACCATCCTCTCGCGCAATAGTGTTGCGGAACCGCATCGCCTCATTTGCAACCGGCCAAATCCGGACACAGTACGGCCACAGATTCCCCGCCAATCGGGCGCGTTCTATGCTTGATCGCAAATTATGTCCAGCCTTGGCAAGGGCATGGGGGCACAATGTCGCGGGAAAACGAAAGGCCGTGATTTCCTTGCCAAACCGCGGCGCGCAGGCAAGCGGCAAAGCCCCGTTTTCCGGTTTGCGGGAGAGCGTTGCGGCGGGCTATTCGGCCGCCCGCTCGTGGCCGAGGAAACCGCCGGACTGGCGCGCCCAGAGCTCGGCATAAAGGCCGCCGCGTCCGATCAGCTCGTCATGCGTGCCCTGCTCCACCACCCGGCCTGCGTCGATCACGATCAGCCGGTCCAGTGCCGCGATGGTGGAGAGCCGGTGGGCGATGGCAAGCACCGTCTTGCCATGCATCAGGCGTTCGAGATTGGACTGGATGACGGCCTCTACCTCGCTGTCCAGCGCCGAGGTCGCCTCGTCAAGCACCAGGATCGGCGCGTCCTTCAGCATGACGCGAGCGATCGCGATGCGCTGGCGCTGTCCGCCAGAGAGTTTGACGCCACGCTCGCCGACATGGGCGTCGTAGCCGCTGCGGCCGCGCTGGTCCCTGAGCGCGAGGATGAAGTCGTGCGCCTCGGCCCGGCGGGCGGCCTCGACCATCTCCGCCTCCGTCGCGTTCATCTTGCCGAAGAGGATGTTGTCGCGGATCGACCGGTGGAGCAGCGCGGTGTCCTGGCTCACCATGCCGATGCCGGCGCGCAGGCTGTGCTGGGTGACGGTCGCGATGTCCGTTCCGCCGACGAGGATGCGCCCGCCTTCGAGATCGTAGAAGCGCAGCAGCAGGTTGACGAGCGTCGACTTGCCGGCGCCCGAGCGACCGACGATGCCGACCTTCTCGCCGGGGCGGACGACGAGCGAGAGACCGTCGATCACACCGCTTTCCCGGCCATAGTGGAAACGCACGGCCTCGAAGCGGATTTCGGGCCGGACGATCGTCAGTTCACCGGCGTCCGGCCGATCGACGAGGCCGATCGGCTGCGAGATGAGCTCGGCCGAATTCAGGATCGTGCCGATGTTGCGCATGATGGCGTTCAGCTGCGTCATCAGCCGGTTGAGCAGGAAGTTCATGCGCAGCACCAGCGCCATGGTGAAGGCGACGGCGCCGGAGCTGATGGCGGACTGCAGCCACAAATGCACGCAGAGCACCGCCATGGTGGCGATCATGATGCCGGAGAGCAGCGCCATCGAGGCGCGCACGCCGGTGAGGAACCGCGTGAAGCGCAGGATCGCGTCCTGATAGATCTCGAAGCCGCCGCGCACGTAGCCATCGTTGACGTCGTCGCGTCCGAAGAGTTTTAGCGTCTGGATGTTGGAATAGGCGTCGACGAGCCGCCCGGACAGCATGGAGGCGGCCTCCGCGGACTCCTTCGAATGCACGCGGATGCGCGGCACGAAGAAGCGGGCGAGCACCGCGAAGACGAGAAGCCAGACGCAGATGACGCCGGCGAGCAGGAGGTCGAGCTGGCCGATCAACACCAGCATGGACGCCGTATAGATGCCGACGAACCAGACGCTCTCCATGAAGGAGGTGATGACGTCGCCGGTCGCCTGCCCGGCCGACCAGACCTTGGTGACGATGCGGCCGGAGAAGTCGTTCTGGAAGAACGACAGCGACTGGCGCGCCACATGCGCGTAGGACTGCCACCGCACCAGATTGTAGAAGCCGGGCGTGAGGACCTGCTGGTCGACGAGCGCCGTCAGGAACGTCACCAGGAAGCGCACGACGGCGATCAGGACCAGCATGCCGACGAGCTCGGGACCATGTGCATCGAGAAGGCCGGCCCAGCCGTCACCCGGCTTCACCGTCGCCAGGACGTCGACGATCCGGCCGACGAACCAGAAGGTCGCCGCCTCGATCGAGGCCGTCATGCCGCCAAGCACCAGCATCGCCACGAAGGGCATCTTGGCCTGCCGCACATAGAACCAGACGAAGGCGACGAGACCGGTCGGCGGACGAAGATCGTCCTGCCGCGCAAAGGGCCGTATCCAGTTTTCGAAGAAGGAGAAGATCGCGCGCAGGAGCATGCGCGAGATATATGCGGATTCCGCCGGCCGGCAAATTAAAGTTCGGCAAGGTTCGCCCGCTGTCGGCGCAGACTCGCCGGCATCGGCGTCAAGTCAATCTATCGTTACCGCGGCCGCCGGCCGCCCGGCCGCCGCCGCACTGGAATTCGTCCCGCGGCTGCCTAAATGACCTATGTTGCGACGATCCCGACTGGCGTTGCTGCCAACACGCCCCATAGGCCATGCCTGGGCACTTCCAGAGGTTCGAAGATGGTTACTTTCACGCTCAACGGAGAGGAACGCCGTTTTGACGGCGATCCCGACACGCCCCTCCTGTGGGTCATACGCGATTTCGAGAAACTGACCGGAACGAAATACGGCTGCGGTGTCGCCCAGTGCGGCGCCTGCACCGTGCATCTCGACGGCATGACGCGCCGGTCCTGCATCACGCCGATCTCCATGGTCGACGGCTCCGACGTGGTGACGATCGAGGGCCTGTCCGGCCGCGAGGCCGAGGCCGTGCACAAGGCCTGGGTGGCGATCGACGTGCCGCAATGCGGATACTGTCAGTCGGGGCAGGTGATGTCGGCCGTCGCCTTGCTCCAGATCACCCCGAAGCCGACGGACGAGGACATCGACGGCGCCATGGCCGGCAACATCTGTCGATGCGCCACCTACCATCGCATAAGGCAGGCGATCCACGACGCCGCCGCATCGATGGAGGGCTGAGCCATGACGCTTCATCATGTCACGCCCACACGCCGTGGTTTCCTGACCGGAACCGGCCTCGTCATCGGCCTCGCGCTCGCCCCGAAAATCTCAGCCTTCGCCGCATCCGACGGCGCGCAGGCCGGCGGGCCGGACGGGCTCGCGACGCTCAATACCTTCGTCAAGATCGGCACCGACGACACGGTGACGGTGCTCTCCAAGCACATCGAATTCGGCCAGGGTCCGTTCACCGGCCTCGCCACGCTCGTGGCGGAGGAGCTCGACGCGGACTGGAGCCAGATGCGCGCGGCGCATGCGCCGGCGGACGACAAGCTCTACGCCAATCTCGCCTTCGGCCTCCAGGGCACGGGCGGCTCGACCTCGATCGCCAATTCCTACGAGCAACTGCGCA
>NZ_JAKGBU010000033.1:0-6883 GCF_021555155.1 Rhizobium alarense | reverse complement strand
TGCTGGTTGCCGCCGCGGCGGCGGACTGGGGGGTGCCGGCCGGCGAGATCACGGTCGAGAAAGGCCGCGTCAGACATGCCGCGTCCGGCAAGGAAAGCGGCTTCGGCGCCCTGGCGACCGCGGCATCCCGCGTCGCGCCGCCCGATAACGTCACCTTGAAGGATCCCTCCGCCTTCACGCTGATCGGCCAGGATCTGCCGAAGCTCGATACGGTCTCGAAGACCAACGGCACCGCCGTCTTCACACTCGACATCGTGACGAACGACATGCTGGTCGCCGTTGTTGCCCATCCGGATCACTTCGGCGCCACCGTGAAGTCCTTCGACGACACGGAGGCGCGCAAGGTGCCGGGTGTCGTCGACGTGAAGCAGGTGCCGCAGGGCATCGCCGTCTACGGCGAGAACACCTTCGCCGCGCTCAAGGGCCGGGCGGCACTGGCGATCGAATGGGACCTCTCGGGCGCCGAGACGCGCTCGAGCGAGGAGATCGTCGCCGACTACGCGAAACTCTTCGCGGAAAAGGGGCTGGAGGCGACGAACAACGGCAACGTCGACACCGCGTTTGCCGGCGACGGCGTCGAGAGCCTGGAGGCCGACATGGTCTTCCCGTTCCTCGCGCATGCGCCGATGGAGCCGCTCGACGCGGTCTTCATGCGGGCGACCAACGGCATGCTCGACGTCTATACCGGCGCGCAATTCCCCGGCATGGACAAGGCTGCCGCCGCCGAGCTCGTCGGCATCGACCCGTCGATGGTCCGGATCCACACGCAGGTGACCGGCGGCAGCTTCGGCCGCAAGGCGCAGTTCGGTTCGCCCTATATGCGCGAGGCGGCGGCGGTCTTCGCGGCCATCGGCGGCCAGCGCACCCTCAAGCACATGTGGACCCGCGAGGACGACATCCGCGGCGGGTTCTACCGGCCGATGTACGCGCACCGCATGAAGGGCGCGGTCAACGCCAGGGGCGAGATCGTCGCCTGGGACCAGGTGATCGTCGGCCAGTCGATCATGGGCAAGGCCGATCTCGACGAGACGTCCGTCGAGGGAGCCTCGAATCTGCCCTACGACATCGCCAACCTGCGCGTCCGGGCGCACAACACGAGACTTGCCGTGCCGCCGCTCTGGTGGCGCTCGGTCGGCCATACCCATACGGGCTTCGCCGTGGAAACCTTCGTCGACGAACTGCTCGAGAAGGCCGGCAAGGACCCCGTCGAAGGGCGGCTCGCCCTGCTTGGCAAGGAACCGCGCCACATGGGCACGCTGAAGAAGGTGGCCGAGATGGCGGATTGGGGTGGCAAGGTCGGGAAGGACAAGGCTCGCGGCGTTGCGGTGGTGAAGAGCTTCGGCACCTATGTCGCGCAGATCGTCGAGGTCTCCGTCGGCGATGGCGGCGCGCCGCGCGTCGAGAAGGTCTGGTGCGCGGTCGACTGCGGCGTGGCGATCAACCCGAACGTCATCAAGGCGCAGATGGAAGGCGGCATCGGCTACGGCCTCGGTGCCGTGCTCTTCGACGAGGTGACGCTCGGCAAGGGCGGCAAGATCCTGCAGTCGAACTTCCACGACTACCGGTCGCTGCGGATCAACGAGATGCCCGCGGTGGAGGTCGCGGTCATCGCCTCGGGCGAGCCGCCGACAGGCGTCGGCGAACCCGGCGTGCCGCCGGTCGGACCCGCCGTCGCCAATGCCTGGCGGCGCCTGACCGGCAACCCGGTCCGCCGCCTGCCGATCGTCAATGCCTTCACGTCGTAGGAGCGGGCCATGAAGAAGACCAAATCCCTCGCCGCTCTCGCGGCGTTCTCCCTGCTTTGCGCCGTCGCGCCGACGGCCGGTGCGCAGGATTCGAACGCCAACCCGGCGGCCGGCCTGAAGCAGGCCTCCGAGTTCCAGTCCATCGCCGACCCGGCGAAGCGCTCCGTCGCCCTCTTCGAGGAGGCGGGCAAGGTGATCCAGCACCCGCGCTGCATCAACTGTCACCCGGCGACCGACCGGCCGCTGCAGACCATGTCGATGCGCGTGCACCAGCCGCCGGTGACCCGCGGTGACGGCGGCATGGGCATGCCCGGCATGACCTGCAACACCTGTCACGGCACGGAGAACGTCTCCGTCGTCGGCCAGGCCGATACGCTGAAGAGCATTCCGGGCCATCCCTCCTGGCATCTCGCACCGATCGAGATGGCCTGGGAGGGCAAGTCGCTCGGTGATATCTGTCTTCAGCTCAAGGATCCGGAAAGGAACGGCGGCAAGACCATGGCGCAGATGATCGAGCACATGGCCGACGACAGCCTCGTCGGCTGGGGCTGGAACCCCGGCGAGGGCCGCGAGCCGGCGCCCGGCTCGCAGGAGGTCTTCGGCCAGTTGATCGCCGCCTGGGTCGAGACGGGCGCAGGCTGTCCGGCGCCGTAGTCCAGGCGATGATCCCGGGCCTTTCGGCCCGGGATCCCGTCATTCCGCCGCGTCTTCCACATGATCGTCGGCGATGAAGCCGCCGGACTGCCGCGACCAGAGGTCGGCATAGATGCCGCCTTTCTCGACGAGTTCGGCATGGGTGCCGGTCTCGCGGATATGCCCCTTGTCGAGCACCACGAGCCGGTCCATTTCCGTCAGCGTCGAGAGCCGGTGGGCAATCGCGATCACCGTCTTGCCCTCCATCAGGGCGAAGAGGTTCTCCTGGATCGCCGCCTCGACCTCGCTGTCGAGCGCCGACGTCGCCTCGTCGAGCACCAGGATCGGCGCGTCCTTCAGGAAGACGCGGGCGATCGCGATGCGCTGGCGCTGGCCGCCGGAGAGCTTGACGCCCCGCTCGCCGACCTGCGCATCGAGGCCGGTGCGGCCGTGCAGGTCGGAAAGGCCCTGGATGAACTCCCAGGCATTCGCCCGCGTCGCCGCCTCGACGATCTCCGCATCCGTCGCGTCCGGCTTGCCGTAAGCGATGTTCTCACGGATCGAGCGGTGAAGCAGCGAGGTGTCCTGAGTCACCACGCCGATCTGCGCGCGCAGGCTGTCCTGCGTCACCCTGGCGATGTCCTGGCCGTCGATGCTGATGCGGCCCGATTCCAGGTCGTAGAAACGCAAGAGCAGGTTCATCATCGTCGTCTTGCCGGCGCCGGAACGACCGACGAGGCCGATCTTCTCGCCCGGCCGGATGTCGAGCGTCAGGTCCTCGATGACGCCCTTCGCCTTGCCGTAGTGGAAGCGCACCTTGTCGAAGGTGATGTGGCCCTTCTTGGCGTTGAGGTTCGCAGCCTCCGGACGATCGACGATGTCATGCGCCTTCGTCATCATGCCCATGCCGTCATAGACCGTGCCGATGTTCTCGAAGAGCGCCGTCACCTCCCACATCACCCACTGCGACATGCCGTTGATGCGCATCGCAAGGCCGACGGCGACTGCCACGGCGCCGACGGAGACGTCGCCGGTCATCCAGAAATGGATGCCGATCGCCGCGGTGAAGAACATGGCGAGCACGTTGTTGATCTCGATCGCGATGTTGAACGCGGTGATCAGCCGCATCTGCCGGTGTACGGTCTGCAGGAACTCGTGCATGCCTTCGCGGGCGAAGGTCTCCTCCCGGCCGGCGTGCGAAAACAGCTTCACGGTCGCGATATTGGTGTAGCTGTCGACGATCCGGCCCGTCATCATTGAGCGCGCATCGGCCTGCTCGCGCGAGATGACCATGAGCTTCGGCACGAAATAGCGCAGGATGGAGACATAGACGACGAACCACGCGATGAGTGGCACGACGAGGCGCAGGTCCGCCGCGGCGATGATCGCGATCATCGAGATGAAGTAGCTCACCACATAGACGAAGACATCGATGACCTTCATCACCGTCTCGCGCACGGCAAGCGAGGTCTGCATGACTTTCGTCGAGACGCGGCCGGCGAACTCGTTGGAGAAGAACGTCATGCTCTGGCGGATGAGATAGCGATGCATCTGCCAGCGGGCGATCATCGGGAAATTGCCCGCAAGCGCCTGGTGCATGGTCATCGTATGCAGCGCGCCGAAGACGGGAATGACGACGAGCAGCAGCACGGCCATCCAGACGAGCGTGCCGCCCTCGCGGGCGAGGAACGTGTCCGGATCGCTCGCCGAAAGCCAGTCGATGATGTTGCCCAGGAACTGGAACAGCAGCACCTCCGCGATGCCGAGCACCATGGAGCAGACGCCGAGCACGACGAGCCAGGGTGCGGCGGGACGCGTGTAGTGCCAGAGGAACGCGAACAGGCCCTTGGGCGGCAGCGTCGGCGCTTCGGGCGGATAGGGATTGAGGCGTCTTTCAAACCAGCCGAACATGGTGGCTCTCTCCGTGAATGTCGGTCGGGCCGGCGGCACGCCGAAAGGGCGCGCACGAATGCCGAAGTCCCGGAACGGTGGCCGGACGGCGAAGCGGGTGCCGGGCGGCCTGTCGAAAAATGGAAATGTCTGCGAAGTCCGAAGCGTTGGGACGCCTAGGCGAGACGCGGGGTGATCCCGGCCGGAAGGCGCATTCGACCAACTGTATTCATCGGAAGCCTCCCTTGTCTCGTGTTGCAGATGGCGCTTCCTAGCGCGAAATGCGACATTTTGCCAGAGCCATTCTTCTCCGGCATGCCGCGAACCGCGCTCCTGTTGCCCGCAGGGCACAGATGCGTTAGCGCACACTTATGTCTCGTCTTCGCATTGCCCTTTATCAACCCGACATCGCCGGCAACACCGGAACGATCCTGCGCCTCGCCGCCTGCCTCGGCCTTTCGGTCGACCTCATCGAGCCGGCGGGCTTCGACATCTCCGACCGCAGCCTGAAACGCGCCGGCCTCGACTATATCGCTTCGGCGGCGCTGACGCGCCACGTCACCTGGCAGCACTTCGAGGACTGGCGGCGGCAGGCCGGCCGCCGGCTCGTTCTCGCCTCGACGAAGGCGGCCGTCCGCTACACCGATCTTGCCTACCGGCCGGACGACATCCTGCTCTTCGGCCGGGAAAGCGCCGGCGTGCCGGAGGCCGTGCATGAGGCGGCCGATGCCCGCGTGCTGATCCCGATGGTCGAAGGCCGGCGCTCCATCAACGTCGCGCTGTCGGCCGCGATGATCGCCGGCGAGGCGCTGCGCCAGACGGGATTTGCCTGACCGGCTCATTGCCGCTCCCCGCGACGGGTTCCGGCAACCGGACGGTGCGTGGATCATCGCCATGCCTCATGCCGCCGCCTCGTCGTAGTTCCTCTCGCTGCGGGCGCGCCGCAGCGTGTGCGCCCACCAGAGGAGCCGGGCCATCATCGTGAAGAGCGGGCCGTTCATCTGGGCGGGCCGGAAGGGGTTGCCGGCCGAATCGAAGAGCGCCCAGGCATGGGCGAGGCTCACCGTTTCGCGGATCGTCACCGCATGGAGTTCGGCGAAGACCTGGCGCAACTGCTCGACCGCCCGCAGACCGCCCGAGATGCCGCCATAGGAAACGAAGGCGACGGGCTTGGCGTGCCACGGCTTGAAGGTGGAATCGATGATCGCCTTCAGGGGCGCCGGATAGCCGTGGTTGTATTCCGGCGTGACGATCAGGATTGCATCCGCGGCCGTCAGCACGGCCTCGATGCGCTCGACCGACGCCGCATCCGGCCCGCGCGCGGAGATCACGAGTTCCGCCGGATCGAGGCGGACGACGGCGAACCCCTTCATGGCGCGAAGCTCGGAGAGAACCCAGTCGACCACCGTGTCGCAGAAGCGGTTCTCCCGGGCGCTGCCGTAGATCAGGGCGACGGTGATCGTGTCTGTCATGAGAATGGCTCCTTGCTTTTCTTCCGAGGGAGCTGCTGGTATAAAACCTCAAGCAATATTGAGGTCAACAGCCATGCCGAAGAAAGCGAAACCGGACCCCGCCCAGCGGGAACTCAGCGTCGGCGAGGTCGCAGCCCGAAGCGGCGTCGCCGTCTCGACGCTGCATTTCTACGAATCGAAGGGACTGATCCGCAGCGAGCGCAACCGCGGCAACCAGCGCCGCTACAGGCGCGGCGTGCTCCGCCGCGTCGCCGTCATCAAGGTGGCGCAGCGCACCGGCATTCCGCTCTCCGAGATCAGGCAGGCGCTCGACGTGCTGCCGCACGACCGGCCGCTCACCGCCGAGGACTGGCGGCATCTGTCGGAAAACTGGCATCGGGCGCTCGACGAGCGCATTGCCCGCCTGACGGCGCTCCGTGATCACCTCAACGGCTGCATCGGCTGCGGATGCCTCTCCATGCAGGACTGTCCGCTGCGCAATCCGCACGACGTGCTTGCCGGCGAAGGCGCCGGCGCACGGTTGCTCGAAGGATAGGTCAGGCCGGCAGGCGGCTTGCGAGGATCTTGTCGATACGCCGGCCGTCGAGGTCGACCACCTCGAAGCACCAGCCGTGGGCCTCGACGGTCTCGCCGGTCTTCGGCAGGTGCTGCATCGCCTCGATGACGAGGCCCGCCGCCGTATGGTAGTTCCGGCGCTCGGGCAGCGCGATGCCGAGCCGCTCCGCCATCTCGTCGATCGGCATCGCGCCGTCGATGAACCAGGAACCGTCCTGGCGCAGCACGGCATATTCGTCGGTCTCGCCTTCGTCGATATCGGAGCGGAAGACGCCGGCAATCGCCTCGAGCACGTCGCCGGGCGTCAGGATGCCTTCGAAATGGCCGTATTCGTCGTGGACGAGCAGCATCGGCACATTGGCGCCGCGCAGCGTCTCCAGCACGCGCATCGCATCCATCGAATCCGGCACGATCGGCGCCTCGCGCACCAGCGCACGCACGTCCAGCTTTCCGCCGGAGAGGATCACCGACAGCGCCTCGCGCGTCTGCAGCACGCCGATCATCGTGTCGGCACCGCCGTCGGAGACCGGAAGGCGGGAATGGGAGGTGTCCGTCAGCTTCCGGCGGATCTCGTCGAGGCCGTCCTCG
>NZ_JAKGBU010000032.1:34362-49091 GCF_021555155.1 Rhizobium alarense | reverse complement strand
AGCCGTTTCACCTGCCGGCCGCTCTCCTGTCAGAGCGGGATTCCGGTCGCGGGATTCGCGACGATCTCGCCGTTCACGCGGACGCGCACACCGCCGTCATCGCGATAGACGGAGACCTTCAGCGTCTTGCCGTCGATCGTCAGCGTTGCCGAGAAACCCGGCCAGGCGGAGGGAAGCCGCGGCGTGACGAAGAGGCGGTTGCCCTCGCGGCGGATGCCGAGGATGCCTTCGACGGCGGCGCGATAGAGCCAGCCGGCCGAGCCCGTATACCAGGTCCAGCCGCCGCGGCCCTTGAGCGCACCTTCGCCATAGACGTCGGCAGCGACCACATAGGGTTCGACCCGGTAGATCTCGGCGCCATCACGGTCCTTCGAATGGTTTACCGGCAGAAGATGCTGCAGGCATTTCCAGGCGTCGTCGTTGCGTCCCTGTTCGGCGAGCGCCAGCACGACCCAGGTGGCGGCATGGGTATACTGGCCGCCGTTCTCCCGCACGCCCGGCGGATAGGCCTTGATATAGCCCGCGTCCTGCGGCGTTTCGGCGAGCGGCGGCGTGAACAGGCGGATCATCGCCGCCTCGTCGTCCACCAGTTCGCCAAGCACCGAAGCCATGGCACTTTTCGCGTGCTCCGGATCGCCGAGGCCGGAGAGCACGCTCCAGGACTGGGCGATGGAGTCGATGCGGCATTCGGCGGAGGTGGCCGAGCCGAGCGGCGTTCCGTCGTCGAAATAGGCGCGCCGGTAATAGGCGCCGTCCCAGCCGACGGTCTCGAGCGCCTGCTTCAGGCGGTCGAGATGGCCCTGCCAGCCGTCCGCGCGGCCGTGGTCACTCCGTTCCCGGGCGATGGCGATGAAGTCGCGGAGCGTGCCGGCGAGGAACCAGCCCAGCCAGACGCTGGTGCCGCGGCCTTCCTGCCCGACCCGGTTCATGCCGTCGTTCCAGTCGCCGCCCAGCATCAGCGGCAGGCCGTTCTCGCCGGTCCGGCGCACCGCGAGGTCGAGCGCGCGGGCCACGTGTTCGTAGAGTGTCGCGTCCTCGCCCGAGCGGTCCGGCTTGAAGAAGGAATCATGCTGGCCTTCGGCGAGCGCCGGCCCCTCGATGAAGGGGAGGCGTTCCTCCAGCAGGGCGCGGTCGCCGGTCACCCGGCAATAATGCGCAACGGCGTGGGCGAGCCAGACGACGTCGTCGGAAATGGTCGTGCGAACGCCCGCCCCCGTCTTCGGCAGCCACCAATGTTGCACGTCGCCCTCGCGGAACTGACGGGCGGCAGCGTTCAGGATCTGACTTCGCGCGAGCTCCGGGCGGTGAACGAGGAAGGCGAGCGTATCCTGCAACTGGTCGCGGAAGCCGAAGGCCCCGCTCGCCTGGTAGAAGGCGGCCCGCGCCAGAATTCGGCAGCCGAGGCTCTGGTAGGGCAGCCAGGTGTTGACCATGGCGTCGAGCGCCGGTTCCGGCGTCTCCACCTGCACCGTGCCGGTGAAGTCGTTCCAGAAGGCGCGCATCTCCGCCAGCACCTGGTCGAAGACCCGGTCCTTCGCCTTGCTGCAGAGGGTGCCAGCCGCCTCGTGGTCGGCCGCATCGCCGAGCAGGAAGACGATTTCACGCTTCTCGCCGGGTTGCAGCTCGATCTCGCAGGCGAGCGCCGCGCAACTGTCGCCGTTGCCCTCGACCGAGCCCGAGAGCGGGCCGCCGGAGAGCGCCGCCGGCGACACGATGTCGCCGGTGCGGCCGATGAATTCACGGCGGCTCGCCGTGAATCCCGTCACCGTCTCGCTCGTGGCGAAGAAGGCGACCCGGCCCGAATAGTCGAGGCTGTAGGGATTGCTCGCCATCAGCGCATCCAGGTCCGCATCGTGGCGGCTGAGGATGAAGGGGGCTGTGCGGCCGATATTGTTGCCGAGCACCCATTCCACGTAGCCGTAGACCGAAAGGCGGCGTGCCTCGCTGCCCGTGTTGGTCACGAACAGGCGCGAATATTTCACTGGATCCTTGCAGTCGACGGTCTGCACCAGGTCGAGTTCGATGCCGTGGGCGGCGCTGCGGAAGGCGGAATATCCGAGGCCGTGCCAGGTTTCATAGAGCACCGACGGGTCGCGCGAGAGCGCCGCGAAGGGCACGAAAATCTCGCCGCTGTCGCGGTCGCGCACATAGAAGGCCTCGCCGGGACGGTTGACGACCGGGTCGTTGGTCCAGGCGGTCATCTGGTAGTCGCGCGAATTGACGCTCCAGCTGTAGGCGCTGCCTTCGGCCGACACGTGGAAGCCGAAGCTCTCGTTGGCGATCACGTTGATCCAGGGCTGCGGCGTCGCTTCGCCGCCGCGCAGTTTCACGGCGTATTCGCGCTTTTCCAGGTTGAAGCCGCCGTAGCTGTTCCAGAAGGCGAGGTTGCTGCCCGAGATTGCGACCGGTTCGCGGGCGGACACCGGCCGGGGCACCGGGAGCGCCCGCACAGGCTCTTCCGCCTGCGCCGTGCGCGGCGTCGCGAAGAGCGAGACGGCGCGCTGGATCTGGTCGGAGAGCGCGCCGTTGCGCGCATGGAAGACCGCCCGCGCGGCAGCGAGCAGCGCCTGCCAGGTCGACACGTCCATGAGGTCGCGGCGCACGGTGAAGATGTGCTGGCGCATGCTGCCCGACTGGCTGCCCATGCGCAGGTTCTCGCACATCTGGTCCAGCGTATGCTGCATGTCCTGCGCGTAGGACGAGGCGCGCTCGTTGAGAATGACGAGATCGGCCGTGACGCCGCGATGGCGCAGGTATTCCTGCGCGCGCAGCGCCTCGCGGGCGATGTCGAGATCGATCTCGTCGTTGATGCGCAGCACGTAGATCGGGAAATCGCCAGAGATGGCGAGCGGCCAGAGCGCCGATTGCGAAGCAAGGCCCGCCTCGACGGTCGCCGCGTCGGCGCGCAGATGCATGTCCGGATAGACGAGGTAGCGGCCGAGCGCCTGGAAGGTCGCCGCCTCCTGGGAGGTGACGCCGATGTGGCGCAGGTGCACCTGCGAGCGCGTCCAGGCGTGGATGAGCTCCTGGTTGAAGTGCTCGGGGTGGCGGTAGAGGTCGATCGCCCGGTCGACCTCCTCGCGGTTCGGGGCGGCGATCGTCCAGAAGATCACCTTGACCTTCTTGCCGGCCGGCACGCGCACCACGCGGCGCAGCGCGATGACCGGATCGAGCGTGAAGCCGTCCGTGCCGGAGAGCTGCGCACCCGGATCGAAGGCGGCGGCCGTCGTCAGGTCGCGGCCGCGGCCGATGAAGGCACGCCGGTCCGTCTCGACTTCCGTGCGGCGCGTCGGGCCGGCATTGTCGACGATCAGATGTGCGATGCACATATCCGGGTCGTTCGGGTGGCGCTTGTTGCGCCAGGCGCGCACCACGTCGCCCTTGCGGCCGATCTCGGTGCGGATGAACATCTTCGAGAAGAGCGGATGCGCCCCGTCGGCGTCGTCGGTGGAGATCACGGGCTCCATGTAGGAGGTGACCTCGATGAAGCGGTCCTCGGCGCCGGTGTTGAGCAGCGTCAAGCGCCGGCCCTCGGCGTCGTGCTCGGTGGCGACGATGCACTCGACCTCGCTCGTCAGGGTACCGACGGTCTTGATGAATTCGGCCTTGTCGTCGCCGAACTGCGTCTTGGTCTCCTCGCCCTCGGCGCGCTTCGGCTCGGCGGTCGCCGACCACCAGTCGTTCGTCGCCGTGTCGCGCAGGAAGATGAAGGTGCCCCAGCGGTCCTCGGTCGGATCGGGCTTCCAGCGGGCCACCGACTGGCCGTTCCAGCGGGAATAGCCGGAACCGTTCGCCGTCAGCATGACGGAATAGTGGCCGTTCGACAGGAACACGGCCTCGCGATCCTGGCGGATCGGATCCTTGATGATGCGGACTTCCGGACGGAGCAGGTCCTCCTGGGAGTTGCCCACCGTTTCCGGTTCGCGCTTGGCGTTGATGATCGGAATGTCGCGCGGCGCCTTTTCCTGGAGGAGAAGTTCGGCCGCCTCGATCACTGGATCGGAGTGGAAGCGCGCACGCAGCACGCCGGCGAAGACGACGTTGGCGACGGCCGCGATCGACATGCCGTGGTGATGCGCCATGTAGTTGCGCACCACCGCGCATTTCTTGCCCTCCGGCACGCGGGTCGGCGTGAAGTCGACCGCGTCGTGATAGCCGTAGACGCCGAGCGCGCCGAGCTTGCGCAGCCGCTCGAGGTTTTCGAGCGCGGCCTTCGGTGCATATTGCGTGGCGAGCAGCGAGGCATAGGGCGCGATCACGGCATTCTGGCCAAGGCCGCGCTTCAGGCCGAGCGTCGGCACGCCGAAGTTCGTGTACTGGTAGGTGAGTTCGTGGTCGCGCGCGTTGAAGGCGGCTTCCGAGATGCCCCAGGGCGTGCCGAGCCGGCGGCCATGGTTCATCTGTTCCCGGACGATCAGGTTGTTCGTCTGGTTGAGGATGCCGCCCTGCCGCTCCTGCATGACGAGCGGCGGCATCAGGTACTCGAACATCGAGCCGGACCAGGAGATCAGCGCGCCGCGCGAGCCGATTGGCACGATCGGCCGGCCGAGCTTGTACCAGTGTTCCGTTGGAAGGTCGCCCTTGGCGATGGCGAAAAGGCTGGTAAGGCGCGCCTCGGAGGCGAGCAGGTCGTAGCAGGCCTCGTCCAGTTCGTCGGTCTCGACGCGGTAGCCGATCGAGAGCAGCCGGCGTTCCGGCCGGAAGAGGAAGCCGAAATCCATCGAAAAGGCGATGTCGCGAGCCCGGTCGCGCAGCACGACGAGGCGCTGGCGCAGGTTCTCGATCGCGCCGAGGTCGAAGGTGCTGTCGGCGATATGCGCTTCGCAGGTCGAAACGAGGGCGTTCGACCAGTGCACGATCTCGCCACTTTCGGCGCTCTTGATCTCGTGGTCGAGATTGACGATCAGCTTGTTCACGTCGCGGGCGAGAACGGCGAGGTTGATGACGCGGATGGAGGCGAATTCGTGCTCGCGCTTGACGGCGGCGAGCGCGTTGTGAAAGCCGGTGATGCGCTCCTCGATCAGGCGGCGGAGCGGCCGTACGGTCTTGCGGTCGTCGGGCAGGTCGCGCAGCGTCTCCGACAGGATGGAGGCGGCGTCGCCGATGCCGTCGAAACTGCCCTGCAGGTGGGCGGAGGGCGCTTCGGCCCATTCGCGGCACATGGAGGAGACGGCGATCAGGTGTCCGGCGAGGTTGCCGCTGTCGACGGCCGAGACGTAGCGGGGGCCGAGCGTTTCCAGCGTGTTGGTGCGGTACCAGTTGTAGAGATGGCCGCGATGCTTCGGCATGCCGTCGATCGTGCCGATCGTCTGCTCGAGCCGGCGCACGGTCTCCTCGAAGCCGATCCAGCCGAAGTCGCGTGCCGAGATGACGGAGAGCAGGTAGACGCCGATATTGGTCGGCGAGGTGCGCTCGGCCAGCACCGGCGCCGGTATTTCCTGGAAATTGTCCGGCGGCAGGAAGTGCTGCTCGGCGGTGACGAAGGTCTCGAAATAGCGCCAGGTGCGCCGCGCGACCTTGCGCAGCTCGACCACCACGTGCTCCGGCACGATGAGCTGGTCCTCGGTCTCGGCTGACTGGCTCACATACCAGGCGATGGCCGGCGAGAGCGCCCAGATGAGCGCGAAGGGGATGCCGATATAGGGCAGGCCCGTCTTGGAGATCGCCGCGAGCGCCACGGAGAGCGCGGCGAGCGCCGGCGCCTGCCACATGGAGCGGTAGTAGGACCAGACGTCGCCGCCGGCACTGCTGTTGACCTGGGCGGCGGTGCGCCATTCGAGCATCAGCTTGCGGCTGACGAGGAGGCGATAGAGCGAGCGCACGATCGCATCGCCCATGACGGCTGCCTGGTGGGCGATAAAGACGATGCGCAGCGCCACCTGCGCGTTCGCCGCGCGGATGTCCGAGAGCACGGTGTGCACGTGGGCGCGCGCGACGATATCGTTGCGCCGCGGCATGATGCCGGAGATGAGGGAGAGCGTCGGAGCGACGAAGAGCAGGAAGATCAGCACGACCTGCCAGATCAGCGCCTGGTGCGGCTCCATGTAGTACCAGCCCATGACGGAGGCGACAAGCCAGGCGATGGGAATGAGGCAGCGGCGCAGGTTGTCGTACATCTTCCAGCGGCCGAGCATCGACAGGCCGTTGTTCGGGCCAAAAATCCACGGCAGGAGTTGCCAGTCGCCGCGCGCCCAGCGGTGCTGGCGCGAGGTTTCCACCTCGTAGCGCGTCGGGAAGTCCTCGACGAGCTCGACGTCGGTGACGAGCGCGCAGCCGGAAAGCGAGCCTTCGAGGAGATCGTGCGAAAGCACGGTGTTCTCCTCGATCCGGCCCTTGATCGCCGCCTCGAAGGAATCGACATGGTAGAGGCCCTTGCCGGTGAAGGTGCCCTGCCCGGCGATGTCCTGGTAGACGTCGGAGACGGTGAAGACGTAGGGGTCGATGCCGCGGTTGACGGAGAAGATGCGCTGGAAGGTCGAGGCTTCCGCGCCGGTCGTCAGCGAAGGGGTCACCCGCGGCTGCAGGATAGAATAGCCTGCGACCAGCGTCTGCGTGGCGGGGTCGATCTTCGGCCGGTTGATGGGGTGGAAGAGCTTGCCGACGAGCTTCGTCACCGCGTCGCGCATCAGACGCGTGTCGGAATCGAGCGTCATGACATATTGCACCCCCGCCGGCACCGTGTTGGCGCCGGGCAGGAAGCTCGTGTCGCCGTCGCCGCGCAGGAGCAGGTTCAGCTCATGCAGCTTGCCGCGCTTGCGCTCCCATCCCATCCAGCAGCCTTCAGCCGGATTGTAGAGCCGGCGGCGGTGCAGCAGGAAGAAGCGGGTACGGCCGTCATAGGCGTAGCGCGCCGAGAGCGTTGCGATCTCGCGCTTGGCGTAGTCGAGCACGTCGAGATCCTGCGGCGTCTCCTCGACCTCGCTGTCGTGCCAGTCGGAGAGCAGCGCGAAGGAGATTTCGCCGCGCGGATTGGCGAGGTAGTGGACCTCGAGGTTGCGTATGAGCTCGTCCACGTGGTCGCGCTTTCCGACCAGGCAGGGCACGACGACGAGCGTGCGCGCCTCCTCGGGGATGCCTTCCCGGAACTCGTAGCCGACGAGACTGGTCGGGCGCATCACGAAGGTGACCAGCGTGTTGAAGAAGCCGACGGCGCCCTCGGAGGCGGGCAGAGCGAAGAGCACCAGCATGATCAGCCAGGCGCCGTCCGGAATGTCGAGCGGCTCGAGGAAAAAGTAGACAGCGACCATGGCGAGCAGCGTCAATACCACCACCGGACCGGCGATCGCCAGCCAGCCGAGGCGGCGGGTCAGCCGGATCAGGCCGTCGATGATCGACGGACGGTAGCCGATCGCCGCCTCGAGCGCCTTGCGCTTCTTTCCGACGAAATAGGTGCCGACATTGGCCTCCCCGGCGTCCGGACCATCCGAGGCCGCGTCCTTCGCCGTCATGGCGAGCGCGAGTTCCGTGACCTCGAGTTCGGTCTTGCCGGAGCGGCGGGCGAGCTTCTCGATCGTCTCGCGGTAGTTGTTGCGGGAGGCGAAGTCGAGCGCGGTATAGTCGGAGCCCTCGCGCAGCGCCGCGTCGAGGCGGCTGACGCTCTCGACCCAGACCGGCCATTCGGTGTCGTCGATGGCGCGCAGGCCGCGGATGATGTTGCTCATCGTCGCGTTGCCGGACGAGAGGCGGTTGTGTTCGGAGACGAGCAGTTCCTCGAGGTCGCTTCCCTGCGCCTCGACCTTCTTCTCAAGCCACTTGATGGCCGCACCGGAGGACTGGAGGCCGTCGCGCAGGCGGTAGAGAAGCTGGGCGACGAATGTCTTGTCGGCGACGAGATGCTCCACCTCGGAAAGGCGCGCGACGCATTTGTCCGGATCGTTCAGCCGCACCAGTTCGTCGGCGATCTCGTTGGCGCGGCCGCGCAGGCGTCGCGAGGCCTCGACGCGGCTTGAGATGCGCCGCAGGTTCTCGATGAGCACGAAGCGGACGATGGACGGCAGCGCCCAGAGTTCGCCGATCTTGAAGGCCTCGACCTTCTGGAAGCCCTCGACGATCGCGGTCAGGCCCTCGCGGGACACGCTGGAATGGGTATGGGCGACATAGAGCCAGGCGAGCACCAGCGTCCGGGGAACCGTCGTGTCGCCGACCTGCATGGTCGGAAGCTGCCGGTAGAAGCGGCGCGGGAAGTCGCGCCGGACCTCCTGGATCGCTTCCTCGACGATGTAGTAGTTGTCGAGCAGCCATTCGGCGGCCGGCGTGATGGCGGCGCCCGCTTCCACGTCGCGGGCCGTTGTGCGGTAGACCCGGAAGATTTCCTTCTCGTTCTCCCGATGCCGCGCGCGGAAATCGAAGGGCATGAAGCTCGGCAGGTGGTCGGCGCCGTTGCGCGCGAGGGTCTCGCCGCAGGCTGCCAGTTCCTCCAACGTCATATAGTTCGCCCGGATCGAATCGTTGTAGTCGATCTGCTTGATCTCGGCGTCGCGCGTTGCGGCCGGCGGTCTGTTGTGAAGGGACATGGGTGGTTCTGGATCCAGCGATACTGTTGTGCCGACCGGCAGCCTCTCCGGCTTCCGGTCGGCGTCATTCACCTGCCGCGATTGACTTCGCGAACGCATATATCATGCGGCCTGACGGATTGGTTCGGAATGTCCGGTTCGAGTCGGGCCGATTTCGATACCGGTTGCAGCGCTCACGCGGCGCGTCCTCCGGCGAAGGGGGCCCGTGCTGCAGGAAAGCGGCATTTTTTAGCCGTAATGACAATTGCTTGCAATAAGACGAGGGGCAAGGAAAGGCTCCAATTTCAGCACCTGGTGAATCCGCGGGCGCACGGACGTGGACGCCGCCGGGAGGGCCGGCGTCGGAGCGAAACGTGCGGCGCGACGTTCGGTTCCGCCCGATGTTTGCAAGCGGGGCGGCGGGGACCCCGACGCTTGACTTCCGGCGACGCTCACGGTCTATCTTAAGGCGTCGAGGTTCTTCCGGTTCGCGATGCGGATCGGAGGCTAAGAGGGAACCGGTGCGCGTGTCGTCGATGCGCAAAGCCGGCGCTGCCCCCGCAACTGTGAACGGCGAGTTGCTGTCGAGTGCCACTGTGGTCCGCAAGGCCATGGGAAGGCGACAGCCGCGACGACCCGCAAGCCAGGAGACCTGCCCCGGCGATCCGTAACGTCCATGGGCGGGGTGTCCCACTGGTGCGCTGGCTTCCGCGGCGACGCGGCTCATGCAAGCTCGCGTGCATCCGGCATCCCCCAATCGCACATTGGGGAAAGACATGTTTGCAGCCTTTGATTCGTCCACCGATGCCGGGCGACCGGAATCGGTCTTCATTTCGCGGCTTCTCTGGCAACCGCGCGGCGCGGACCTTCCGGCCGAGGCCCGCAAGGAGGTGGCGAAGCTCAAGCGGCACGGCCGCAACGATCCCGAGATCGCCCGGCTGAAGGCGCTTTTCGCGACACTGGCGGGACGCGCCGGGCAAGCGCACTGAAATCGCTGGCATAAAGACATATTGACATAAACATATCTTTATGTGATTTCCGATAAACAATGCAGCATCGGAGGGTTTTGCCATGGCCAACGCGCAGCTGGACACCCTGTTCGGCCCCGAACTGCCGCCGCGCGACGGACGGGAGATCCGCGCCGCACTTCAGGCCGCCGCCCGCGAGCGCATCCTCGTGCTCGACGGGGCGATGGGCACCGAGATCCAGACGCTGAAGCTCGTCGAGGACGATTTTCGCGGCGACCGATTCGGCGACTGCGCCTGCCACCAGCAGGGGAACAACGACCTTTTGACCCTGACCCAGCCGGGCGCCATCGAGGACATTCACTATCGCTATGCGCTTGCCGGCGCCGATATCCTCGAGACCAACACCTTCTCCTCCACGGCCATCGCCCAGGCCGATTACGGCATGGAGGAGATGGTCTATGAGCTGAACCGCGACGGCGCGCGCCTTGCCCGCCGCGCGGGCCTTCGCGCGCAGGAGAAGGACGGACGCCGCCGCTTCGTCGCCGGCGCGCTCGGGCCGACCAACCGCACCGCCTCGATATCGCCCGACGTCAACAATCCCGGCTATCGCGCCGTTTCCTTCGACGATCTCCGCATCGCCTATGCCGACCAGCTGCGCGGCCTCGTCGACGGCGGCGCCGACATCATCCTGATCGAGACGATCTTCGACACGCTGAACGCCAAGGCCGCGATCTTCGCGACGCGGGAAGTGTTCGAGGAGAAGGGCATCGACCTGCCCATCATGATCTCCGGCACGATCACCGACCTCTCGGGCCGCACACTCTCCGGCCAGACGCCGGAGGCTTTCTGGAACTCGGTGCGACATGCGCAGCCCTTCTCCATCGGCCTCAACTGCGCGCTCGGCGCCAACGCCATGCGCGCCCACCTCGCCGAGATCTCCTCGGTCGCCGATACCTTCGTCTGCGCCTATCCGAATGCCGGCCTGCCGAATGCCTTTGGCCAGTATGACGAGAGCCCGGAGGACATGGCCGCCCAGATCGAGGGTTTTATGCGCGACGGGCTCGTCAATATCGTCGGCGGATGCTGCGGCTCGACGCCGGCGCATATAAGGGCGATCGCCGAGGCCGCCGCGCGCCAAAGGCCGCGCGACATCCCCGACATTCCGCGCCACATGCGCCTGTCGGGCCTCGAACCCTTCACGCTGACCGACGCCATTCCCTTCGTGAATGTCGGCGAGCGCACCAATGTCACGGGCTCGGCGAAATTCCGCAAGCTGATCACCGCCGGCGACTACGCGGCGGCACTCGACGTCGCCCGCGACCAGGTGGCGAACGGCGCGCAGATCATCGACATCAACATGGACGAGGGCCTGATCGATTCCGCGGCCGCGATGAAGGAATACCTGAACCTCGTCGCCGCCGAGCCGGATATCGCCCGCGTTCCCGTGATGATCGACAGTTCCAAATGGGAGGTGATCGAGGCGGGCCTGAAATGCGTGCAGGGCAAGCCGCTCGTCAACTCGATCTCGCTCAAGGAGGGCGAGAAAGCCTTCCTGCACCACGCCAAACTCGTCCGCGCCTATGGCGCCGCCGTCGTCGTCATGGCCTTCGACGAACAGGGCCAGGCCGACACGAAGACGCGCAAGGTGGACATCTGCACCCGCGCCTACAAGCTCCTGACGGAAGTCGCCGGCCTCGCGCCTGAGGACATCGTCTTCGACCCGAACATCTTCGCGGTGGCGACCGGCATCGAGGAGCACGACAATTACGGCGTCGACTTCATCGAGGCGACCCGCGAGATCACCCGGACCCTGCCGCATGTCCACATTTCCGGCGGTGTCTCCAACCTCTCCTTCTCCTTCCGCGGCAATGAACCGGTCCGCGAGGCGATGCATGCCGTCTTCCTCTACCATGCCATCCAGGCGGGCATGGACATGGGCATCGTCAATGCCGGCCAGCTCGCTGTCTACGACACGATCGAGCCGGAGCTGCGCGAGGCCTGCGAGGACGTCGTGCTGAACCGCAAGCCGAAGGGCGGCGGCACGGCGACCGAGCGCATGCTGGAGATCGCCGAGCGCTTCAAGGGTACCGCTGGCAAGGAAGCCAGGGAACGCGATCTCAAATGGCGCGACTGGCCGGTCGAAAAGCGGCTGGAACACGCGCTGGTCAACGGCATCACCGAATTCGTCGAAGCCGACACGGAAGAAGCCCGGCTCCAGGTCGAGCGGCCGCTGCATGTCATCGAAGGCCCGCTGATGGCCGGCATGAATGTCGTCGGCGACCTCTTCGGCGCCGGCAAGATGTTCCTGCCGCAGGTGGTTAAGTCCGCCCGCGTGATGAAGCAGGCCGTCGCCGTTCTGCTGCCCTACATGGAGGCAGAAAAACTCGCCAATGGCGGCAGCGGCGAGCGCGAAAGCGCCGGCAAGATCCTGATGGCGACCGTCAAGGGCGACGTGCACGATATCGGCAAGAACATTGTCGGCGTCGTGCTCGCCTGCAACAATTACGAGATCATCGACCTTGGCGTCATGGTGCCGGCGACGAAAATCCTCGAAACGGCGAAGGCCGAGAAGGTCGACATCATCGGGCTCTCCGGCCTCATCACCCCGTCGCTCGACGAGATGGTGCATGTCGCCTCCGAGATGGAGCGCGAGGGCTTCGACATCCCGCTCCTCATCGGTGGCGCGACGACGAGCCGGGTACATACGGCGGTCAAGATCCATCCGCGCTACGAGCGCGGCCAGACGGTCTATGTCACCGATGCCAGCCGCGCCGTCGGCGTCGTCGGCAGCCTGCTGTCGGGCGACCAGAAACCCGGCTATGTCGAGACGCTGAAGGCGGAATATCGCAAGGTCGCCGACGCGCATGCCCGCAGTGAAGCGGAAAAGCAGCGCCTGCCGCTCGCGAAAGCCCGGGAAAATGCCTTCAGGGCGGACTGGTCGGCCTACCGGCCGAAGACGCCGTCCTTCCTCGGCACCCGCGTCTGGCAGGACTGGGACCTTGCAGACCTTGCCCGCTACATCGACTGGACGCCCTTCTTCCAGACCTGGGAAATGAAGGGCGTCTATCCGAAGATCCTCGATGACGAAAAGCAGGGCGCCGCCGCCCGGCAGCTTTTTGCCGACGCGCAGGCGATGCTGGACAAGATCATCGCCGAAAAGTGGTTCACGCCGAAGGCCGTTGTCGGCTTCTGGCCGGCCAATGCCATTGGAGACGATATCCGCCTGTTTACCGACGAGACGCGCAACAAGGAACGCGCGACGTTCTTCACGCTTCGCCAACAGCTTTCCAAGCGCGACGGTCGCCCGAACGTGGCACTCTCCGATTTCGTCGCGCCCATGGACAGCGGCAAGCCGGACTACATCGGCGGCTTCGTGGTGACCGCCGGCATCGGCGAGATCGCCATTGCCGAGCGCTTCGAGCGGGCGAACGACGACTATTCGTCGATCCTCGTCAAGGCGCTGGCCGACCGCTTCGCCGAAGCCTTTGCCGAACGCATGCATGAAGTCGTGCGCAAGGAACTCTGGGGCTACGCCGCCGACGAGAGTTTTGCACCGACGGAGTTGATCGGCGAGCCCTACAAGGGCATCCGCCCGGCACCCGGCTATCCGGCACAACCGGATCATACCGAAAAGACGACACTCTTCCGCCTGCTCGAAGCGGAAAAGGAGATCGGCGTCGAACTCACCGAGAGCTACGCCATGTGGCCCGGATCGTCCGTCTCCGGCCTCTACATCGCGCAGCCGGAAAGCTACTATTTCGGCGTCGCCAAGGTGGAACGCGACCAGGTCGAGGATTATGCGCGGCGCAAGAACATGCGCGTCGAAGAGGTCGAGCGCTGGCTGGGGCCTGTGCTCAACTACGTGCCGGGACCGCGGGCGGAAGCGGCGGAGTAGCTATTCGCCGCGTCCCCTGAAACGCCGCTGGTAAGCGGGATCGTAGAGCGAACTCTCGCGAAAATCCTCCGCTGCCAGCGTGCGGCCGACGAAGATCAGCGCCGTGCGCTCGATCGGCTCTTCGGCGACCCTGGCCCGGATGTCGGCGAGCGTGCCGCGCACCACCCGCTCGTCGGGCCACGAGGCCTTGACAACGATCGCCACCGGGCAGTCGGCACCATAGAGCGGCGTCAGGTCTTCGACGACCTCGTCGAGCGCATGGATCGCCAGATGGATCGCGAGCGTCGCGCCCGTCGCGCCGAAACCTTCCAGCGTCTCGCGGTTCGGCATCGGCGAGGCGCGGCCGGAGACGCGGGTGAGCACGAGGCTTTGCGCCACGGCGGGAATGGTGAGTTCCCGCCCGAGTGCGGCCGCAGCCGCGGCGAAGGAGGGCACGCCGGGCGTCATCGTATAGCCGATGCCGTGTTTCTCCAGCCGGCGGATCTGCTCGGCAACGGTGCTCCAGACGGAAAGATCGCCGGAATGCAGCCGCGCGACATCCTCGCCCGCTGCCGCCGCCCGCACATACTCTGCCTCGATCTCGTCCAGCGAGAGCGGCGCCGTATCGACGATGCGCGCACCGGGCGGGCAATATTGCAGGAGCTCCGGCGAGACGATGGAGCCGGCATAGAGGCAGACCGGGCATTTGCCGATGAGGTCACGGCCGCGCACGGTAATGAGATCGGCGGCACCCGGTCCGGCGCCGATGAAATGAACGGTCATGTCTTTTCCTCAGGATCATTAGCCGGCTTCACCCAGCTCCATTGCGTCACCGGCATGGCCGGTCGCCAGCCCGTCATCTGTCCGACGGGTGCGGCACGGGTGATGTCGATGCGAATCAGCGCGCCGCCGAGCCCGGCATGGAGCGCGAGAAGCACCGCTTCCATCTCCGTCGTCACGGCATTGGCGACGAGCCGGCCACCCGGTTTCAGCGCACCGATGGCCGCCTCCACGACACCCGCCTCGCTGCCGCCGCCGCCGATGAAGATCGCGTCGGGTGCCACAAGCCCGGCCAACGCCTCGGGCGCCGTGCCTTCGACGACAACAAGGCGCGGCACGCCGAACCGGCCGGCATTGCGGCGGATGCGGTCGGCACGCTCGGCATGGCCCTCGACGGCGATGGCCTTGAGCGATGGGTCGGCCAGCATCCATTCGATGCCGATCGAGCCGGAGCCGGCGCCGATGTCCCAGAGCAGCTCGCCGCGCTTCGGCGCCAGTGCCGACAGCGTCAGGGCGCGCACCTCGCGCTTGGTGATCTGGCCGTCATGGTCGAAGAGTCTGTCGTCGAGGCCCGGCGTATAGGCCAGCACCCGCGCGTCGCGGCCGGCCGCGACC
>NZ_JAKGBU010000032.1:0-34262 GCF_021555155.1 Rhizobium alarense | reverse complement strand
TGTCGGCATCGGCGAGCGCGAAATTCTCCGCGCGGTGGGTGCTCACGCGTTCGCGGTCCCCGCCGAGCGCTTCGAGCACCGTCAGCGTCGAGCCGCCGAAGCCGGCCTCCGCCAAGAGGGTCGCAAGCGCGGCCGGTCCGTCGCTGTCGGAGGTAAGCGCGAGGATGCGGGCATCCGGATGCAGATGCGGACGGATGAGATCGATCGGCCGGCCGTGCAGCGACACGCAGACTGTGTCCTGCAAGGGCCAGCCCATGCGGGCGGCGGCAAGGTTGAAGGCGGAGGGCGCGGGATAGACCGTCATCTCGCTGCGTGGCACGCGGCGCGACAGGGTGACGCCGACGCCGTAGAAGAAGGGATCACCCGAGGCGAGCACGACGACAGGCCGGCCGCGTGCCGCAAGCACCGTCTCGACGGAGCGCTCGAAGGGGCTGAGCCAGCTATGGCGCTCGCCGCCAATGGCGGCGTCGGCAAGCTCCAGATGCCGCGCGCCGCCGAAGACGAGCGCCGCCTTTTCGATCGCGCTCTTGGCCGCGTCGCCGAGACCCGCTAGACCGTCCTCGCCGATACCGACGATGGTGAGCCAGGGATCGGGGACAAGGGATTCAGCCGGCTTGGACACGAAACGCATCCTTCTTCTTGGCGGCACGACCGAGGCGCGCGACCTCGCCGCGCGCCTCGCGGCGCGCACCGATCTGGCCGTGACGTTGTCGCTTGCCGGCCGCACGCTCGACCCGGCACCACAGCCGGTGCCCGTTCGCAGCGGCGGCTTCGGCGGTGTCCAGGGCCTGGAAACCTACCTCCGGGACGAAGCCGTCGACCTCATCGTCGATGCGACGCATCCCTTCGCCCGGCGGATTTCCGCCAATGCCGGTGCGGCGGGCGAAGCGGCGGGCATTCCGGTCCTGCGGCTCGAACGGTTCGGCTGGGACGAGAGCGACGGCGATCGCTGGACGCGAGTCCCGTCGGTCCGCGCTGCCGTCGAAGCGCTGGGCGATGTGCCGCGCCGCGTCTTCCTCGCGATCGGCCGGCAGGAGGCCAAGGCCTTCGATGCCGCACCGCAGCACCGCTATCTGGTGCGCAGCGTCGATCCGGTCGTCCCGCCGCTCGACGCGCCCGACGTCGACTACATTCTCGCGCGCGGACCCTTTGCGGTCGAAGCCGAGGTCGAACTGCTGAAGCGCCACGAAACCGATGTCGTCGTTGCCAAGAACTCGGGCGGCGAGGCGACCTACGGCAAGATCGTCGCCGCGCGCATCCTCGGCCTGCCGGTCGTCCTGATCGAGCGGGCGGCGGAGAGCGACGGCAATCGCGCGGGAACGGTCGAGGAAGCCTTGCCGCTGATCGATCACCTGCTCGCCTCCGGCAGGAAGCGCGGCGTATAGACGAGATCGGGCAGGCCGGGCCGCTGGATGATGCGCGTTTCCGGCGAGCCGATGACGACGCAGGTCGCCATGTCGGCTTGTTCTGCCTCCGCGTCGGCGAGCGGCATGACCAGCATCCGCTCGTCCGGCCGTCCGGCGGCGCGGCCGAAGATCACCGGCGTTTCGGCCGGCAGCGTTTCGCGCAACACCTCGAAGGCCCTGCCGAGCTGCCAGGGCCGCGCCTTGCTGATCGGATTGTAGAGCGCGATGACGAGGCCGGCCTCGGAAACGAGGCGCAGCCGCCTCTCGATGATGCTCCAGGGCTTCAGATTGTCCGACAGCGAGAGGGCGCAGAAATCGTGGCCGAGCGGCGCGCCGATGCGCGCGGCAACCGCCAGCATGGCGGTGACGCCCGGTACGATGACGAGATCGACGGACTTCCACTCCACCGGCCCGGCATCGATCGCCTCGCAGACGGCCGCCGCCATGGCGAAGACGCCGGGATCGCCGCCGGAGACCACGCAGACATCCACGCCGGCAGCAGCGCGCGCGAGCGCCGCTTGTGCCCTGTTCAGCTCTTCCCGGTTGTCCGAAGCGACCTTCAGCTGGTCGGGCCTGAGATTGAGCCGATCGATATAGGGAAAGTAGCCGAAGAACGCGGTCGAAGCCTCGACGGCCTTTTGTGCTTCCGGTGTCATCTGCTCGGGATTGCCGGGACCGGTGCCGATCACAAAGAGCCTGCCCGCCATCACTCCGCTCCCGTGCGGCCGTGCCAGCCCGGCACGAGGATGAGTGAAAAATAGGGGGCCGTGTCGTCCGGCTTCTCAGCAAGCCGCGTCGACTTGCCGGCCGCCATGGTGCCGCGCTCGACATAGATCGCCTCGGCGAGCCTGCCGGCGGCGGCGAGCGCGCGGCGGATCTTCGGCAGGTTGCGGCCGACCTTCATGATGACGGCGGCCTGCGTATCGCCGAGCCGGCGAACGAGTTCCGCCTCGCGCATCGTGCCGGGCAGAACCGAGAGCACATCGTCGCCCTGCACGATCGGCAGGCCGGAGAGCGACCAGCAGCCCGACATCGCCGTGATGCCGGGAATGACCTCGGTCGGGAACCGGCTTGCCAGCCGCACATGCAGGTGCATGTAGGAGCCGTAGAACATCGGATCGCCCTCCGAGAGGATCGCGACCGTCCGTCCGGCGGCGAGATGGCCGGCGACCGCGTCGGCGGAGGCGTCGTAGAAGCCGGTGATCTGGCGCTTGTAGTCGTCGTGGTCCTTGTCGATCTCGGTCGTCACCGGATAGTAGAGCGGCAGTTCGACCATGCCGGGCTTCAAGAGCCCCTCGACGATCGCCCGCCCGTTGCCGGAGCGGCCGTCCTTGGCAAAATAGGCGAGCACGTCGGCTTCGCCGATCGCGCGCACCGCCTTCAGCGTCAGGAGTTCCGGGTCGCCCGGTCCCGTGCCCACGCCATAGAGCCGTCCCGTCACCATCGCCGCCATGTTCATAGCCCCGGCCTCGCCAGCGCATTGAGGGCCGCCGCCGTCATGGCGCTGCCGCCAAGCCGGCCGCGCACGATGGCGAAGGGCACGCCGTAGGACTTTTCGGCAAGCGCCTCCTTCGATTCCGCCGCGCCGACGAAGCCGACCGGCATGCCGAGGATCGCCGCCGGTTTCGGCGCGCCGTCACGCAGCAGTTCGAGCAGGTAGAAGAGCGCCGTCGGCGCGTTGCCGATGGCAACGACCGAGCCGGCCATGCGGTCGAGCCACAGGCGGATGGCCGCGGCCGAGCGCGTGTTGCCGATCTCCGCGGCGATCTCCGGCGTGCGCGGGTCGCGCAGCGTGCAGATGACGTCGTTGCCGGCGGGAAGCCGCGCGGCCGTCACGCCGCGCGACACCATCTCCGCGTCGCAGAAGATCGGTGCGCCGGCCTCAAGTGCCGCGCGGGCGGAGGCGACGAAATCCGGCGAGAAATGGAAATGCGCCGCCGCCTCCACGAGGCCGGCGGCATGGATCATGCGCACCGCGACATCCGCCTCGGCCTCGGAAAAACGCGACAGGTCGGCTTCCGACCGGATGATGGCGAAGGACCGCTCGTAGATGGCGGTGCCGTTCCTGATGTAGTCGTAGTCTGTCATGTCCTGCCCTGAAATGCGGAGAGCAGCCGGTCCCTGCCGAGCCGCTCGAGAAGGGTGCGCGCTGTCTCGCCCCGCCTGCCTTCGCTGGCGACGAGCGCGCCGATGCCGGTGAGGGCGGCGGGAAGATCTCGTGCGGCAAGAGAGGCTCTATCGTCGCCTGCCCGCCCGGCGATGACGAGTGCGGCGCCGTCGCCGGTGCCGACGATCGTCAGGGGTGCTGCGGCCGGATGGGCGCAGCCCTTGGTGCAGCCGGAGACGTGAATGGCGGCCGAGCCGTCGAAGAGGCCGGGAGCCGCGGCGATCAGCGCGTCCGCGACGGCATGCGTGTCGAGCCGTGCGGCGGCGCAGCCGGCACTGCCGGCGCAGGCGGAGATCGCATTGCCGGGGGCGTCCGGGTCGGTCCAGAAACCGTGCTGGCCGGCGCTGCGGAGGGCGTCGCCGGCCGTCTCGGCCGCGATGCCGAGCACCAGCAGCGCCCGATGAGGCGCAAGCCGGACCGCGCGCGCGCCACGCCTGGCGAGATCGTGCATCAGCCCTTCCAGCTGGTCGGCATGGACCTTGCCGTAGGGCAGGCGAAGGCCGAGCACCGGGCCGTTCCCGATGTCGAGCAGGCCGACCGGCGCTTTGGCACGACCGACGGTATCGCCGCCGTCGTCCGTGAAGGGCGGAACGCCGGCCGCACGCAGATCCCTGCCGCGCGCCGCCGGACCCAGCGCCGCGAGTTCCCGCAGCAGCCGCAGCACGGCGTCGGCCGCCGCGTCCCCCGGCAGGCAGGCAATCGGCGCAGCGGAGGATGCATCGCCGGCGATGGCGATTCGCCACCGCACCTCGCCGGCGCGGTGCACGGCGTCGAGCCGAATGTCGGCGACCATGTCGTGGAGATTGAGCACCCCGCCGCCGTCGACGACGACGGCGAGCTTGGGCGCAAGTCGAAGGGCCTGCCTGCCTGCGGCAATCATCCGGGTGATCCGTTCGGCGAGCGGCGTCGCATCCGCGATCTCGGAGGGGTCCAGTCCCGCGAGCGGCGGCACCTCGATCGCGACACCGGAACGGATCGCAACGCCCGCCGCGTCGAGCCCCGCGGCAAACGGCGCCACAGTCTCCTCGGACAGGCCGCGCACCTGCAGATTGCCGCGGGCGGTCACCTCGACGAGGCCATTGCCGTGCTCCCGTGCCAGCGCGGCAATGGCGATCCAGTGCGCCGGGGAAAGCTCGGCCGCCTGCGGCCGGAGCCGGACGAGCAGGCCGTCGCCGGTCGGCATCGGCGCGGCGACGGAAGGACAGGCGCCGCGCCGCAGCGGGGATTTCGGCGCCGCCGCCAGGGCCGGAAAAAGGGTCGTGCTCATGCGCCGCCCTCCGCACCTTCCGCCGCTTCGACCGGTCGGCGGATCAGGTAGGTGTCCATGACCCAGCCGTGTTCGGCACGCGCCGCTTTCCGTGTTTCGCTGATCGTTCCGGCAATGTCCGATAGTGGACCGGACAGCGTGATCTCCATCGGTGTGCCGAGATAGGCACCCCAATGAATTATTGCATCGGGATCGTTCACCGTCTCGAAGGCCTGGACGCCGTCGAGCATCACCGCGACGTCATGCGTGCCCGGCGGCCAGCCTTCGGAAAGGCGCCGGCCGGTGGTGATCTCGACCGGCAGGCCGATGCGGTTCAAGGGAATGCGGTGGCTGGCGCAGAGCGCCTGCAGGCTGGTGATGCCGGGGATGACGTCGTAGTCGAAGGCGACGCGGCCCCTGTCGCGCACATGCTCGACGATGCGGATCGTGCTGTCGTAGAGCATCGGATCGCCCCAGACGAGCAGGCCGACGGTCTCGTCGGCGCCCACCTCGCCAAGCAGCATGTCCTCGTAGATTGCCGCGATCGCCCGGTGCCAGTCGGTGACGCCCGCGCCGTAGTCGCCGTCGTCGCGGCGTTTCGGCACGGCGAATTCGAGGAGGCGCGGCGATGCGCCCCTGATGAAACGATCGCAGATCGCGCGGCGGAGATCGGCCAGGAAGGCTTTTTCCTCGCCCTTCAGCGGGATGAAGAGGACGTCGCATGCGTTCAGCGCGTCGATCGCCTGAACGGTCATATGCCCGGGATTGCCTGCGCCGATCCCGATGATGCGGATGCGTCTCGTCACTGTCCTCTCCGTGCGCCCTTTGCGCTGCCGGCATGCCGCGTCCCGGTATGGGTCCCGCGCCTCCCTTCCTAATCCCAAATGCGCCCGGAAAACAGTGCCTGAATCGCGTCTCCCGACGCTCTGTTTGAGACGTCCGGCCTTAGGCGGCCTGGCGGCTCTTGAAATAGAGCTTCGGCGAGGCGCCGAGCATGCGCTTGAACATGGTGGTGAAGGCCGGCACGCTGTCGTAGCCGGCCTCGAGCGCGATCTGCGTTACCGGCGCGCCGTCCGCAAGCCGCGGCAGGCAGGCGAAGATCGCCGCCTGCTGGCGCCAGGTGGAGAAGCTGACGCCCGTCTCGTCGCGGAAGAGGCGGGTGAAGCTGCGCCGGCTCATGTTGAGCCTGCGCGCCCAGTCGTCGATCTTGGCGTCCGGCGACGGCCGGTCGACGAAGTCGCGGCAAAGGCCCGCAAGTCGCGGATGGCCCGGAAAGGGCAGGCCGAGCGGACGCTGCGGCAGGCGGCCCATCTCGTCGATCAGCAGCGCCATCACCAGGTCCCGCCGCTGGGGAGCACCGCTGAGGGGCTGGTGGCGCACGGCCTCGGCCAGAAGATGGTGGGCGAGGTCGGTCACTTCCAGCACGACCGGCTCCGGCGATCCCGCCAGGCCGTGCGGCGAGAGGATGTAGACCGAGCGCATCGCCACGTCGCTGAACATTTCGACCGAATGTTCGAGCCCGCGCGGGATCAGCAGTGCGTGGCCGGGCGGGATCATCCAGCGGCCGCGGATCGTCGAGACCAGCACGACCCCGGCGAAGACGCAGAGGAACTGCGTGCGGCTGTGGCTGTGCGGCGGCACGACATAGCCGTGCGGAATGTCCGAACTGCGCACGATCACCTCGGCGTCGGACTGCTCCATCGACGCGAGAGTACGGATGTGATCGTCGTCGAGCGTCGCAATGATGTCCTGCGGAAGCTTGTCCATTTTGGCCCACTTGCGAAAGAAGAGGACCAAAGCACGAAAGCAGGCCGCCGACAATCCCTGTATAGACAGGCGCTGTAAAGACGAGAAAACAACAGTTCCGGACGGAAACAGTCGAGGTCCACATGTCGGCGGTAGCCCCCACCGCGCCTTCGCCCGCGCGCACCACCTTCTCCATCATCGTCGCCGTCAGCGTGTGCCACATGCTGAACGACATCATGCAGTCGCTACTGACCTCCCTTTATCCGCTGCTGAAGGAGAATTACGCGCTCGACTTCGTGCAGATCGGCCTGCTCACCATGGCCTTCCAGGTGACGGCCTCGCTCCTGCAGCCGGCCGTCGGCCTCGTCACGGACCGCTGGCCGATGCCGTTCTCGCTGCCGGCCGGCATGGCGAGCACCTTCTGCGGCCTTATCCTGCTCGCCTATGCGCACAGCTATCCGGTGCTCATCCTCGGCGCCTGCCTCATCGGCTTCGGTTCGGCGATCTTCCATCCGGAATCCTCGCGCGTCGCGCGACTGGCGTCGGGCGGGCGGCATGGCATGGCGCAGTCGCTGTTCCAGGTGGGCGGCAATGCGGGCACGGCCATGGGGCCGCTGCTTGCCGCCTTCATCGTCCTGCCCTTCGGCCAGACGAGCGTTTCCTGGTTCTCGGCGGCTGCCCTTCTCGGCATGGGTATCCTGACCTGGGTCGGCGCCTGGTATGCCGGCGAGCGGCGCCTTGCCGCCGGCCGGCCGCCGGTCTCGCGCGATCTGCCGCTGCCGCGCGGGCGCGTCGCCTGGGCGCTCTTCGTGCTCGTGCTGCTGACGACGACGAAGAACGTCTATCTTTCCAGCCTGTCGAGCTATTTCACCTTCTACACGATCGGCCGCTTCGGGCTGTCGGTGCAGGAGGCGCAGCTCATGCTGTTCCTGTTCCTCGGGGCGTCGGCCGCGGGCGTCTTCCTCGGCGGGCCGATCGGCGACCGGTTCGGCGCGCGCTTCGTGATCTGGTTCTCGATCCTCGGCGTCATCCCCTTCGCATTGGTCCTGCCCTATGCGAACCTGTTGTGGACCGGCGTGCTCGTCGTGCTGATCGGGCTGATCTTCTCGTCCGCCTTCTCGGCGATCGTCGTCTTCGCGCAGGAGTTGGTGCCAGGCCGCGTCGGGCTGATCGCCGGCGTGTTCTTCGGCTTCGCCTTCGGCACCGGCGGCCTCGGCGCGGCGATCCTCGGCGTCTATGCCGACAGCCACGGCATCGACTTCGTCTACAGCGTCTGTTCCTATCTGCCGCTGCTCGGCATCCTGACGATCATGCTGCCGCGCCTACCGGCGCGGTAGGCCGGGCGCCGGCGCGGGATCAGAACCGTGCGCCGGCAAGATGGGCGATCTGTGCGCCCAGCTCGTAATAGGCCTCGCGGGCGGGGCGGAAGCTCTGCGCCGCCGGATCCGTGACGGGCAAGGGCAGGTCGTCCTCGACGATCGCGCCGGCGGCGAGGTCCGCCAGCAGCTTTCCGAAGACGGTGCCGGGCGCGATGCCGCGGCCGTTGTAGCCGCTGAAGCCGACGACGCGCTCGGCGAAGCGGTGAAAGCGCGGCAGGGCGTCTGCCGTCATGCCGATCTTGCCGTACCATTCCGCCTCGAAGGCGACGTCGCCGATAGCGGGGAAGAGCTTCTTCAGCGTCCGGTGCGCCCAGGCCCTGTGGATTGCCGTGCCGGTGCTGCGCAGCGCGCCGACGCTGCCGACGACGAGACGGCCGTGTTTGTCGAAGCGGAAGGAAGAGAGCACCTCCCGCGTATCCCAGACGCCCTGCCGTTCCGGCAGGATCCGCTTCTGCATGTCGTCTGACAGCGGCGCCGTCGCGAAGTTGAAATAGGGCAGGTGCACGAGTTCGGCCCGCACCTCCGGCCAGGGCGCGTCCGTGTAGGCATTGCTCGCGACGATCACCCAGTCCGCCTCGAGGCTGCCGCCGGCCGTTTCCAGCCGCCATCGGCTGCCGGCTTGCTGCCAGCCGGTGACCGGGCTGCCGGTGAAGATCGTGGCACCGGCCGCGATCGCCGCGCGGGCCAGTCCGCGCACATAGGCGAGCGGCTGGATCGTGCCGGCCCTGAGGTCGAGCAGTGCGCCGGCATAGGCGTCCGTGCCGACCTTCGCGGCCGTCTCGCCCGCATCGAGGAGCCGGACCGGTGCGCCGCGTCGCGACCATTGCTCGGCGCGGTCGCGGATCTCGTCGAGCCCCGAACGGCCGACCGCGCAGTGCAGGGTGCCGGCCGGCGTCGCCTCGCAGTCGATCGCATGCTTTTCGACGAGGTCGAAGACGAGGCGCGGCGCATCGCCGAGCGTGTCGAGCAGGCGGCTGCCGTAGTGCGTCCCGAGCACGCCCGGCAGGTCGTCCGGCATCACCCACATGCCGGCATTGACCAGGCCGACATTGCGGCCCGAGCCGCCGAAGCCGATCTCCCTGCCTTCGACGACCGCAACGCTGACGCCGCGCCCGGCGAGATGCAGCGCCGCCGAGAGACCGGTATAGCCGCCGCCGACGATGGCCACGTCGACCCTTTCCGTCCCGGTCAGGGGTTGCGTCTCGGGGGCGGGCGGGGCGGTCATTTCCCACAGGCCGTGGGAGCGCGGGTCGTTCAGCATGGGTCTGGCTTCATGTCCGGAGGGAATTCGATTGCCGCCACACTCTTGCATCGCACGCAAGCGGAAAAACGAAAATTCCGCACCGGATGATGCGGCGGGGGCATGAGGTCGCAGGTCAGCGCACCTGCATTGTGATCCAGGCGCGGAAGGATTGCGTCAGGGCATTCTCCTGTTTTCCCTCCGGCACAACCAGATAGTAGCTGTTCTCCGTCTCCATCGGCCGGTCGAAGACGATGGCGAGGCGGCCGGTCTGAAGCTCCTGCTCGATCAGGTATTTTGGCAGCAGCGCGAAGCCGAGGCCGGCGACGGCCGATTCGATCACCATGGAGAACTGGTCGAAGCGATGGCCGCGATAGGCGGTTTCGGTCGTGCCGCCGGCGAGCTCGAACCATTCCGCCCAGAGCTTCGGCCGCGTCGCGAGGTGGAGGAGGGGGGCCGACGCCAGCGCGCCCGGCTCCTTCGGGGCGAATTCGCCGATGAGCGCGGGGCTTGCCGCCGGCAGGATCGTCTCGCTGCAGAGATACGAACAGGCGGCGCGCGCCCAGACCGGCTGGCCGTAGTGGATTGCGAGGTCGAAGTTCTCCTCGTCGAAATCGAAGGGCGCCGAGCGCGAGGCGATGTTGAGCACCGTACCGGGGTGTTCGGCGAGGAAGGCCGGGATGCGCGGCGTCAGCCAGCGGCTGCCGAAGGTCGGCAGCGTCGCGATCGAGAGACTGTGATCGGAGCGCGCGGCGGACATGGCGCGCAGCATCGTCTCTTCCGTCTGGTAGAGCAGCTTGCGCACCTCCGGCAGGAAGCGGCGGCCGTCCTCCGACAGCACGACGCGCTGGCGCACGCGCTCGAAGAGCAGCACGCCGAGTTGGTCTTCGAGGTCCTTGATCTGGCGGCTGACGGCGCTCTGCGTCAGGTTCAGCTCGTGTGCCGCCTGGGTGAAGCTGCCGTGGCGGGCGGCACATTCGAAGGCCTGCAGCGTGGTGACGTCCGGGATCAGCCTTCGACTCAGCTTCATTCATTCCTCGCATCAACATAGTCAGAACGGTCGCAATCGCTCAAGCAAACGAGCCGGTATGATCCGTTTTGAGAATGACCGGAGCCTCCCACCCTTCTAAAGCAATTCCGGAAGAAGTGCGAAGCTTTTTCCAGCCGGAACTGCCGCGCCAACGAGACGAGACCGTTCGCCATGATGACAACACCGCCGTATGTTTCCGCCGACAAGATCCGTTCGGACTTCTCCGCCGCCATGTCGGCCATGTACCGCGACGAGGTGCCGGCCTATGGCACGCTGATGGCGCTGGTCGCGACGGTGAACGGCGAGACGCTCGCGGCGGACCCGCATCTTGAGGAACGGCTGGAAGCGACCGATTCGCTCGACCGCATCTCGGAAGAGCGCCATGGCGCGATCCGCCTCGGCACGCCGGAAGAACTCGCCATGATGCGCCGCGTCTTCGCCGTCATGGGCATGCACCCGGTCGGCTACTACGATCTTTCGACTGCCGGCGTTCCGGTCCATTCCACCGCCTTCCGCCCGGTCGGCGCGGAGAGCCTCAGCCGCAATCCCTTCCGCGTCTTCACCTCGCTGCTCCGGCTCGATCTCGTCGCCGATCCGGCACTGCGCGCCGAAGCGGCGGCTGTGCTTGCTGCTCGGAAAATCTTCACGGACGAAGCCGTGGCCCTCGTCGAAAAAGCCGAGCGTGACGGCGGCCTCAATGCCGCCGACGCCGCCTGCTTCGTTGCGCAGGTGCTCGAAACCTTCCGCTGGCACGACCGCGCCATCGTCAGCGCCGACATGTACAAGCGCCTGCACGATGCGCATCGCCTGATCGCCGACGTCGTCTCCTTCAAGGGCCCGCACATCAACCATCTGACACCGCGCACCTTGGACATCGACAAGGTGCAGGCGCTGATGCCGGAAGAGGGCATCGCGCCCAAGGCGATCGTCGAAGGCCCGCCGACGCGGCACTGCCCGATCCTGCTGCGCCAGACTTCGTTCAAGGCGCTGGAGGAGGCCGTGTCCTTCATCGGCACGGACGGCAGCTGGCAGGAGGGGTCGCACACCGCCCGCTTCGGCGAGATCGAGCAGCGCGGCGTGGCGCTGACCCCGAAGGGCCGCGCGCTCTACGACAGGTTGCTCAACGACACCCGCGCGATCGTGCGCCCCGCCGCCGACGGCTCCAACGCAGCGGACTACGAGGCAGCGCTTGCCGACGTCTTCAAGGCGTTCCCGGACGATTGGGACGGCATCCGCAAGGCGGGCCTCGGCTATTTCAGCTATTCGCTGACCGAAAAAGGCAAAGCCGTCTCAGGCCGCAAGGTCGATCTTGAAACGGCGATCTCGGACGGCCTCGTGCAGTTCGACCCGATCGTCTACGAGGACTTCCTGCCGGTCAGCGCCGCCGGCATCTTCCAGTCGAACCTCGGCGACGACGCGACGCAGGATTTCGTCGCAAGCCCCAACCAGGTGATGTTCGAGCGGGATCTGGGCGCGGCGGTGCTCGACGAATTCGCCCACTATGCCGGCATCGAGCGTGCCTCGCTTGAAATGTGCCTCGGCATCGTCAACATGGCGGCCGCCGCGGAGTGACGGGAGCGACATGATCGAGGCGAGCCACATCGACGCGCTGAAAGCCATGCTCGGCGAGAAGGGCCTTCTCACTGCCGCCGCCGACATGGCCGCCTACGAGACAGGCGCGCGCTACGACAAGGGCCGCGCCGCCTTCGTCGCGCGGCCTGCCTCGACGGAGGAAACGTCCGCCGTGGTCGCCTATTGCGTGACGAACGGCATCGCGCTCATTCCGCAATCCGGCAATACCGGCCTCGTCTCCGGCTCGACGCCGGACGGAAGCGGAACGCAGGGCGTGCTCAGCCTTGACCGCCTCACCGCACCCTTTGAGCTGGACCGGGTGAACCGCACGGTGAAAACAGGCGCGGGCCTGCGCCTCTCCGACCTCAATGGCAAGCTGGAAGAAAGCGGCCTGTTCTTCCCGATCGATCTCGGCGCCGACCCGCGCCTCGGCGGCATGATCGCGACGAACACGGGCGGTTCGCGCTTCCTGCGCTATGGCGACGTGCGCCGCAACACGCTCGGCCTGACCGTCGTGCTCGCCGACGCGGCCGGCACGGTGCTCGACCTTTCTTCGGATCTGCGCAAGAACAACACCGGCATCGACTGGAAGCAGCTCTTCATCGGCACGTCAGGCGCCTTCGGCATCGTCACGGAATGCGTGCTGAACCTCGAACCGGTACCGAAACAGTCGGCGACCGCCCTGCTCGTTCCCGCTTCGGCCGAGCAGGTCGCGACCCTGCTCGTCGCCATGGAAGACGCGCTCGGCAGCTACCTTTCGGCCTTCGAGGGCATGTCCGGCAATGCGGTTCGCGCCGCGCTCGACCATGTGCCGTCGCTCCGAAACCCCTTTCAGGGCGGCATCGTGCCGGATTACGTGATCCTCGCGGAAATCTCCCGGTCCAGCCCACCGCGCGAGGGCGAGCAGCCGCTCGATGCGGCGCTGGAAGAGGTGCTGGCGGCGATCTGGGAACGGGCGGACGCGCCGCTCACTGATGCCTTCGTCGGTCCGCCGCACGAGATCTGGACGCTGCGCCATGCGCTGTCGGAGGGCGTGAAACATAGCGGGCGATTGATCGCCTTCGATCTGTCCTTCCGCCGGGGTGACGTCATGCCTTTCCTCGACCATATGAAGGCGGAGATGCCTGAGCATTTCGAGGACGTGACGATCTGCGACTTCGGCCATATCGGCGATGGTGGCGTGCACTTCAACCTCGTCGTCGCCAAGGACGATCCGCGGCTTGCCGATCCTGATTTCGAGGCGGACCTGCGCGACTGGGTCTTCACGGCGGCGGTCGAGCAGTTCGACGGCAGCTTCAGCGCCGAACACGCCATCGGCCGCAAGAACCAGGGTTTTTACGACCGGTACACGCCGGAAAAAATCCGCGCGCTGGCGGCGGGGCTGAAAGTCCTCACCTCACCCGGCCCGCTCGGCACCACCACTTTCTAGACGACGCGGCCCGCCGCGCGACGAACACCAGAGACAACGGAGAATGACGATGAGCAAGACCGTCGACGTCAAACAGGAAACCGCAACCCTTCTCGACAAGCTCGGCGTGCCGCGCGCCGCCTGGCAGGGCGGCAGCATGGCCTCCTACAGCCCGATCAGCGGCGAGGAGATCGCCCGCCTGCCGGTTACCGCCGATGCCGGCAAGGTCATCGACGCCGCGCATGAGGCCTTCAAGGCCTGGCGCCTCGTGCCGGCGCCGCGGCGCGGCGAGCTCGTGCGGCTGCTCGGCGAGGAACTGCGCGCCGCCAAGGCCGATCTCGGCCGCCTCGTCTCGATCGAGGCCGGCAAGATCACCTCGGAAGGCCTCGGCGAAGTGCAGGAAATGATCGACATCTGCGATTTCGCCGTCGGCCTCTCCCGCCAGCTCTACGGTCTGACGATCGCCACCGAGCGCCCCGGCCACCGCATGATGGAAACCTGGCACCCGCTCGGCGTCGTCGGCATCATCTCCGCCTTCAACTTCCCGGTCGCCGTCTGGTCCTGGAATGCCGCGCTGGCCCTCGTCGCCGGCAATTCCATCGTCTGGAAGCCCTCTGAAAAGACGCCGCTGACGGCGCTGGCCTCGCAGGCTATTTTTGATCGCGCCCTCGCCCGCTTCGGCGACGCGCCGGCAAACCTCAGCCAGGTCCTCATCGGCGACCGCGCCATCGGCGAGGCCCTCGTCGACAATGCCAAGATCGCGCTCGTCTCGGCCACCGGCTCCACCCGCATGGGCAGGGAGGTCGGCCCGCGTCTTGCCAAGCGCTTCGCCCGCTCGATCCTTGAACTCGGCGGCAACAATGCCGGCATCGTCTGCCCCTCGGCCGATCTCGACATGGCGCTGCGCGCGATTGCTTTTGGTGCGATGGGCACCGCCGGCCAGCGCTGCACCACGCTCCGCCGCCTCTTCGTACATGACAGCGTCTACGACGAGCTCGTTCCGCGCCTGAAGAAGGCCTATACGAGCGTGTCCGTCGGCAATCCGCTGGAGACCTCGGCACTCGTCGGCCCACTGGTCGACCGCCAAGCCTACGACGGCATGCAGAAGGCGCTGGAAGCCGCCAGGGTTGAAGGCGGCACTGTGACCGGCGGCGAGCGCGTCACCGCGGCCGGCAAGGACACGGCCTATTATGTGAAGCCCGCCATCGTCGAAATGCCGAAGCAGGCCGGCCCGGTTCTCGAAGAGACCTTCGCGCCGATCCTCTACGTCATGAAGTACTCCGACTTCGACAAGGCTCTGGAAGACCACAATGCGGTTGCCGCCGGCCTCTCCTCGTCGATCTTCACGCTGAACATGCAGGAAGCCGAGCGCTTCCTCTCGGTCGATGGCTCCGACTGCGGCATCGCCAATGTCAACATCGGCACCTCGGGTGCCGAAATCGGCGGCGCCTTCGGCGGCGAGAAGGAGACCGGCGGCGGCCGTGAATCCGGCTCCGACGCCTGGAAGGCCTATATGCGCCGCGCCACCAACACGGTGAACTATTCCAAGGCCCTGCCGCTCGCCCAGGGCGTCTCGTTCGACATCGAATAAGGGCGACATCGAGCAAACCGCCATGAACGACCAGAGCAAGATTGAGGAGGCGGGTTTTGCACCCGCCTCGCGCATCGCCGCCATCGGCGTCTCGAAAATCCTGCAGATCGGCGCCTGCGCGAGCGCCATGAAGAAGGACGGCCTGCCGGTCATCATCCTCGGCGCCGGCGAACCGGATTTCGACACTCCGGACAATGTGAAGGAAGCCGCCAAGGCCGCCATCGACCGCGGCGAGACGAAATACACCGCGCTCGACGGCACGCCGGACCTCAAGAAGGCGATCGCCGAAAAATTTCGGCGCGAAAACAACGTCGACTACGCGCTCGACGAAGTCACCGTCGCGACGGGCGCCAAGCAGATCCTGTTCAACGCCTTCATGGCGACGATCAATCCGGGCGACGAGGTGATCATCCCGACGCCCTACTGGACCTCCTATTCCGACATCGTGGAGATCTGCGGCGGCGTGCCGGTGCTGATCCCCTGCGATGCCGAAGCCGGTTTTCGCCTCAAGGCCGACCAGCTCGAAAAGGCGATCACGCCGAAAACCCGCTGGGTGCTCCTGAACTCGCCCTCCAACCCCTCGGGTGCTGCCTACAGCGAGGCCGACTACCGGCCGCTCATCGACGTGCTGCTCAGGCATCCGCATGTCTGGCTGATGGTCGACGACATGTACGAGCACATCGTCTATGACGGCTTCAAATTCGTCACCCCCGTCGCCATCGAGCCACGCCTGAAAAACCGGGCGCTGACGATCAACGGCGTCTCGAAAGCCTATGCCATGACCGGCTGGCGCATCGGCTATGCCGGCGGCCCGAAGGCGCTGATCAGAGCCATGGCGGTGATCCAGAGCCAGGCGACCTCCTGCCCCTCCTCCGTCAGTCAGGCCGCTTCTGTCGAGGCGCTGAACGGCCCGCAGGACTTCCTGAAGGACCGTCAGGCAGGCTTCAGGCACCGCCGCGACCGCGTCGTCTCGGCGCTGAACGCTATCCCCGGCCTCGCCTGCCGCGTGCCCGAAGGCGCGTTCTACACCTTCGCCGGCTGCGCCGGCGTGATCGGCAAGGTGACGCCTAGGGGCAAGCGCATCGACGCCGACAGCGACTTCACCGACTACCTGCTGGAAGACGCTCACGTTGCCGTCGTGCCCGGCTCCGCCTTCGGCCTCTCGCCCTTTTTCCGCATCTCCTACGCCACGTCGGAAGCGGAATTGTCCGAAGCGCTGCGGCGGATTGCTGAGGCTTGCGCAAGGCTCGCGTGAGCCGCGCCGGGAAAGCCCATCAAAAGAAAAGGGGCCTCGCGAGGCCCCCCAGTCTTATCGTCCGTGCCCTTGCCGGGCATCTCTCTTCCCCGCGGGGTTGACCGCAGATGCGTCAACGCCCCGGCGGGGCCGGGGCGCGTCGGCAGGTTCGAAGCTCGATCAGGCGGCGCGGGCGCCGTGCTGGTCCTGGGCGTAGTGGTGGCCGAAGCGGTTGGCGAGAAAGGTGGGAAGCGCGATCTCCTCCTGGCGGACGAAGCCCCTGGCGCGGAGCGAGCCGTCGGCCAGCATGTCGAGCACGGCGCAGATCGAGCCCGCCGTCGTGATCTGGATCGCCGAATGCATGCGGCCGGCGACCACGGCACTGTAGACCTTGTTGGCGTAGGTTTCCTGGATCAGGCGGCCGTCCTTGCGGCCGGAAACCGTCACGAAGATGATGACGACGTCCTGGGTGGTGGTCGGCAGGGCGTTCTCGAAAATGTCCTTCAGCACCTCGCGGCGGTGGCGCAGGCCGAGGTCGTTCAGGAGCGCCTTCATGATCGCGGCGTGGCCCGGATAGCGGATCGTCTTGTAGTTCAGCGTGCGCACCTTGCCCTTCAGTGTCTCGCAAAGCGTGCCGAGGCCGCCCGACGTGTTGAAGGCTTCATAGGTGACGCCGTCGAGCGAGAACTCTTCGCGCTCCTCGAGCGCCGGAACCTCGATCATCGCGCCCTCGACGATCGCCTCGCAGGGCTCGATATATTCGTTGATGACGCCGTCCGTGCTCCAGGTGAGATTGTAGTTGAGTGCATTGGACGGATATTGCGGCAGCGCGCCGACGCGCATGCGCACGCTTTCCAGCGTGTCGAAGCGGCTGGCGAGGTCGTTCGCGACGATCGAGATGAAGCCGGGCGCCAGGCCGCACTGCGGAATGAAGGCGGTCTTGGCGGTTTCCGCGATGCGCTTGACCTGGCGGGTGGATTCGACGTCCTCGGTCAGGTCGAGATAGTGCACGCCCGAATCGGCCGCCGCTTCGGCGATCGCCACCGTCAGGTGATAGGGCGCGGCGGAGAGCACGGCGAACTTTCCGGAGAGCAGGGCGCGGAGCGCCTTGCCGTCGGCGATGTCCACGACGACCGTCGAAACGGCGTCGTGGTTCTCGATCACGGCGAGCTGCTCGTCCGACCGGTCGGCGACGGTCACCCGGTAGTCCCCGCTATGGGCGAGCATCCGGGCGATGGTGGAGCCGATCTTGCCCGCGCCGATGACGACGATGTCTTTCATGCTGTTTCCCTCCGGCAGAATGATGTGTGTCATTTTGCCGTTGCTTGCTGTCGATTTACAGCTTCGTTTCAGGCATAATGTCCGATCATTATCGGCAGATAGACGAGTAAAATGGACAAAACGACGCTGAACGCCAAGGACCGGGACCTGCTGGCGATGCTTTCCGAGAACGCCCGCGCCTCGACGGCGACCATCGCGCGGCGGCTCGGCCTGTCACGCACCACGGTGCAGGCGAAGATCGAGCGGCTCGAACGGGACGGCGTCATCGCCGGCTACGGCGTGCGGCTCTCCGACGCCTATGAGAGCGGCCTCGTCAGGGCGCATGTGCTGATCACCATCGCGCCGAAGACGCTGGCGCGCATTACGGCGGAGCTCAGTGCGATTCTCGAGGTCAAGACGCTGCATTCGGTGAGCGGCACGTTCGACCTCATCGCGGTGGTGCAGGCCGCCTCGATCGCCGAACTCGATCACCTGATCGACCGGATCGGCGAGATCGACGGCGTCGAGCGCACGCTGTCGTCGATCATCCTGTCGACGCGGATCAGGCGGTAGAGCATTTCCAGCCGAAGCGAAATCGCTTCGGCGTCGGACAATGCGGCAAAACAGAACGCCAGAATATTCCGGTGATCCGGATTTCACCGGATACGCCAGCCGGCCGTCGCCGGTTCAGATGAGGAACCGTTCCGGCCGGTAGGGGCCGAGATTGACGACCGTGCGCTCGCCCAGCATCTTTTCGGCGAGCGCCCGGCCGGTGACGGGGCCGAGCGTCATGCCGTGATGGGCATGGCCGAAGGCGAACCACAGGCCGGAATGGCGCGGCGCCTTGCCGATGATCGGCATCATGTCCGGCGTGCAGGGCCGGGCGCCCATCCACGGCTCCTCGTCGCGCCGCTCGGCGAGCGGGAAGAATTCGCGCGCCACCTTTTCGGCGCGGCGCAGCTGCACCGGCGTCTTGCGCGTGTCGCGTTTGGCGAATTCGGCACCCGTCGTCAGCCGGATGCCCTTCAGCATCGGCGCCAGGAAATAGCCGCGCTCGGCGTCGAGCACCCAGTTGTTGAGCACCGCGCCCTCTTCCGAGCCGTAGTGCATGTGGTAGCCGCGCTTGACGGCGAGCGGGAAATGGTAGCCGAGCCGGCGGGTGACGGTATCCGCCCAGGGGCCGAGCGCGACGACGACGTCGCGCGCCTCGAGCGGCCCCTCCGGTGTGGCGACACGCCAGCCTTCGCCTTCGAGCACATGTTCGATCGTCGCGGCGTCGCCGGACTTCAGCTTGCCGCCGAGCGACTGGAAATAGCCGAGATAACGCTTCAGGAGGCTTTGGGGATCCTTGATCGACCACGGATCGGTCCAGCGCAACCCGCCCGTAAGCTCGGCGCGGATATGCGGTTCCATGACCTTCAGCTCGGCGGTCGTGAGCTTCTGGTGGTTGACGCCGAAACCCGCCGACAGCTTTTCCGCATCCGCGTAGGCCGCGTCGCGCTCCTTTTCGCTGCGGAACACCTTCATCCAGCCGTCCTTGCGGATAAGCTCCTCCGCCCCGGAGGCGGCGATCAGGTCGGCATGCTCGCTGATCGAGTTCTCGATCAGCGGCGCGTAAAGATGGGCGATGCTCTGGTGCTGCCGGAAGCCGGAGTGCCACCAGTAGCGGGCGAGGAACGGGATGATGCCGGGCACCGCCGAGAGATGGTAATGGGCGTCGATCGTGTTGTTCAGCGCATAGCGGAACAGCGCGCCGAAATCGTGCGGGAAACCGTAGGGGAAGACACCCTCGCGCTGGATGAGGCCGGCATTGCCGTAGGAGGTCTCCTCCGCCGGACCGCGCCGGTCGATGAGCACCACCTGCTTGCCGCGCCGCGCCAGATGGATCGCGGTCGATATTCCGACCACACCCGCGCCCAGTACGATGACGTCCGTCTTCATGCCAAAAGCCCTGTCTGTTGCCCCTGCGGGCATCAATGCACGGGCGTCCGGGCGAGCGCAAGGCGCTATCTACTGGCCGGCGAGGCGCAGCAGGTGCTCGATGGCGGACCGCTCGAAGCCGCCGATCCCCTCGCGGATGTCGAGATCGATGGCGGCGGCGACCGCGTCGGCGTCGCGCTTGCGCAGCGCCGCGATCGCCTCCTGGTGGCGGTCGACGAAATAGAGCTGGGCGACGTGCTCCATGGCGATGCCGAGGAAGGGGCCGAGCTGCAGCCAGACGCTTTCGACCATCGGCATGAGGATCTGGTCGGGATTGGCCGTGTAGAGCGTGCGGTGGAACTCCTGGTTCAGGAGCAGGGCGGTGGCGTTGTCCGCGCGGGCGATCGCCCCGTCCTGCGCCTGGTCGATCTCCGCCATGCGGTCGATCACCCGTTCGGTGACATGCGGCACGGCGCGCCGGGCGGCATGCTGCTCCAGCACCGAGCGCAAGGCAATGAGTTCGCCGAAGCGTTCGACCGTCATCTTCGGCACCATGATGCGCCGGTTGTCGAGCACCTTCAGCGCGCCTTCGGAGGAAAGCCGTCGCAACGCTTCGCGCACCGGGGTCGGGCTGCTTTCCATCGCCTCGGCGATGCCGCGGATGGTCAGCGATTCGCCCGGCCGGATCGAGCCGACCATGATCGCCTGCCTCAGCCGCCGGTGCGCATATTCATGCGTCGGCATGCCTTCCGGCCGGTCGAGCGGCTCCAGCGACAGATTGCGCAATCCCTTCCTCCTGAATGCCGCCGGCGAAGTGCGGTCCGAAGCGGGGTTCTATCAGCTTGACCGGCGACAAGAAAGTGTGCATATCTTTAGAATGTGATCACAAATATAATTATGTGATATGGAAAATGCAATGGCTGCGACGGACGATCTCGACTGGCTCATCAAGGGCGACAGCGTCGAAAGCATACAGGCTGTGGTCTGCGACCTGAACGGAATTCTGCGCGGCAAGCGCGTGCCCGTCGGCCAGGCGGAAAAGGTGCTGAAGGGCGGCATCCGCATGCCGCTCTCCATCGTCGGCGTTGATGTCTGGGGCGAGGACATCGTCGGCTCCTCCCATGTCTTCGCAAGCGGCGACATGGACGGCATCTGCAGCCCGACGGGACGCGGCGCCCTGCCGGTGAGTTGGACGCTGAAGCCCTCCGCCGTCGTGCCGCTCTGGCTCTTCAAGGAGAACGGCGAGCCCTTCCTCGCCGACCCGCGCCAGGCGCTCGCCCATATCGTCCGGCAGTATCACGACCTGGGGCTCAGGCCCGTCGTCGCCTCGGAGATGGAATTCTACCTGATCGACGCCGAGCCGGATCATGCCGAGCCGCCGATCTCGCCCTATACCGGCAAGCGGCTCGATTCCGACGCGATCCTGTCGATCGACGAACTCGACGATTTCGGCCAGTTCTTCTCCGACGTCTATGCGGAATGCGAACGGCAGAACGTGCCGGCGGATTCGGCCGTCGCCGAAAACGGCATCGGCCAGTTCGAGATCAACCTGATGCACACGGACGATCCGCTGAAGGCGGCCGACGACGCGCTGTTCTTCAAGCGCATCATCAAGGGCATCGCCCGCAAGCACGGTTTTGCCGCCACCTTCATGGCGAAACCCTACGGCATGCGCTCGGGCAGCGGCATGCACATGCATTTCAGCGTGATCGACGACGACGGCAACAACGTCTTCGACGACGGCACGCCGGAGGGTTCCGCCGTGCTGAAACACGCCGTGGCGGGCCTGACGCGCGGCATGGCGGAATCGACGCTGCTCTTTGCGCCGCATTTCAATTCCTACCGGCGGCTTCGTCCGGACACCCACGCGCCGACCTCCGTTTCCTGGGGATACGAGAACCGCACGGCGGCGATCCGCATTCCGGGCGGCGACAGCAAGGCGCGGCGCATCGAGCACCGCGTCGCCGGCGCCGACGCCAATCCCTATCTCGTCATGGCCGGCATCCTGGGCGCCGCCCTCGTCGGCATCCGCAACGCGTGGGAACCGCCGGCGCCCGTCTCCGGCCGCGCCTATCTCTCGCAACTGCCGCGCATTCCCAGCGAATGGGGCTCGGCGGTGACGGCCTTCGAGAACGGTCCGATCGTCTCGGAGATCTTCGACGCGGACCTGCGGTCGATGCTGATCGCCTGCAAGCGGCAGGAAATCGCCGGCTTCTCCGAACAGGTCACCGACTTCGAGTTCAGCGCCTATCTGGAAATCGTCTGATGTCAGCCAAGCCTTCCTATGCCGGCAACGGCGCCTATCCCGACAGCTACTACGCCGCCTCGCGCACCATCGTCCGCACGCTGAACGTGCTCGAAGGCGAGATCCAGGCGGATGTCGCGGTGCTGGGCGCCGGTTATTCCGGTCTCTCGACCGCCATCCATCTGGCCGAAAAGGGCTACAAGGTCGCCGTCGTCGAGGGTGCACGGGTCGGCTGGGGGGCTTCCGGCCGCAATGGCGGGCAGATCGTCAACGGCCTCAACGCCAGCCTCGACACGATCCGGCGGCGCTACGGCGAGGCGGCCGGCGCCTTCGTCGGCAGCCTCGTACAGGAGGGCGGCCGGATCATCCGCCGCCTCGTTTCCACCTACGGCATCGACTGCGACCTGAAGGACGGCAACATCTACGCCGCCTATACAGCGGCGCACATGAAGGATCTTGAGCACAAAAAGGCGCTCTGGAAGCGTTACGGCATGGACGACCACCAGCTTCTCGATCGCGAAGCGATGCGCAGGCTCGTCAACACCGACGCCTATGTCGGCGGCATGCTCGACACGACCGGCGGTCATATGCATCCGTTGAACCTGACGCTCGGCGAGGCGAAGGCGCTGGAATCGCTGGGCGGCACGATCTACGAGCAATCACCGGTGACGAAGGTCGAGCATGAGGCCGACAAGCCGGTGATTCATACGGCGAAGGGTCGCGTGACGGCCAATGTCGCGGTGCTCTGCGGCAATGCCTATCTCGGCCATGTCGTACCGAAACTCGTCTCCCGCGTCATGCCGGTCTCGACCCAGATGATGGCGACCGAGCCGCTCGGCCGCGAGCGGGCGCTGTCGCTCATCCCGAGCGACATGTGCGTCGAGGACGTGCGCTACATCCTCGACTATTTCCGTCTGTCGGCCGACAACCGCATGATCTTCGGCGGCGGCACCGTCTATGGCGGCACCGATCCGGCGGATGTGCGCGCCAAGCTCAGGCCAAACATGGAAAAGGTCTTCCCGTCGCTGAAGGGCGTGAAGATCGATCATGCCTGGAGCGGCAATTTCGCGCTCTCCTTCTCGCGCGTGCCGCAGATGGGCAGGATCGGCCGGAACACCTATTTCGCCCACGGCTACAGCGGCCACGGCGTCACCGGTTCGCATCTCTTCGGCAGGATCCTCAGCGAGGCGATCGACGGCGACCTTTCCCGCTTCAGCCAGTTCGAGAAACTGCCCTGGGTCCCCTTTCCGGGCGGGCGCCTGTTCCGCGCCCAGTACTCGACCATCGGTTCCTGGTGGTACCAGTTCAAGGACGCCTTCGGGTTGTAGGTGCCCGGCAGGCCTCCATTGGCACGACAACGGGGCCGGGCCGCCAAAGTCAGCCGCAGCAACAGGAGACATTTGCGGAAAAGTCGGTATGGACTGAGGCTCGTCCCTCTCGCTGTGCACGGCCCATGACATCTGCCATCAGTTTTCGCGAACGCATCGCCCTCTATGCCCTTCTGACCTCGTTGACCTCCGTCAGTATCGACGCGCTGTTGCCGGGGTTGCGCCAGATCGGCGAGGATCTCGGTGTCGCACCGCCGCTATCGACGCAGCACGTCATATCGCTCTTCATTTTCGGCATGGCGTTCGGCGAACTGCTCCTGGGGCCCTTGTCCGATGCGATGGGGCGCAAAAAGGCGCTCGTGCTCGGCCTCGCCGTCTATGCGGTCGGAACCGTCACTGCCATGCTGGCCGGATCGCTCGAAATGGTGATCCTTGGGCGGTTCCTCCAGGGCGTCGGCGTGTCCGGCCCGAAGATCGCGACGCGCGCCATGATCCGCGATCAGTTCGAGGGCGAGGCGATGGCGCGCGTCATGTCCTTCATGTTCACGCTCTTCATTCTCGTGCCGATGCTGGCCCCTGCCCTGGCACAGGGACTGATTTCCCTTGCGGGGTGGCGCGCCGTGTTCGGCGTCTATCTTGTCATTGCGATGCTTCTCGGTGTCTGGCTGGTGATGCGGCAGCCGGAAACACTGCCCGCCGACAGACGCATAGCCTTCCGGCCGAGGCTCATGGTCCGGAACGGCCGGCGCATCCTCTCCAAACGCCGCGTGGCGTTGCTGATCATCGCCACCGGGATCGTGTTCGGGGCGCAGCTTCTCTATCTCGGCACGGCCGCCGATTTGTTCTTTGACGTCTATGGAATAAAGGAAACCTTCCCCTTCTATTTCGCGGTGCTGGCCGCAGGGGTGGGACTTGCCTCCTTCCTCAACGCAAGGCTCGTGCAGCGCTTCGGCATGGATGCCATGGCGCGTGCCGCTTTCATGGGCCTGGCATCGGCGGGACTTCTGATGCTGATCGCGTCGACGCTCCTGGACGGCCGGCTGCCGCTTGTCGCGCTGATGGCGTTCGGGTTTGCGGCCTTCTTCGCCATCGGGGTGCTGTTCGGCAATCTCAACGCCATGGCGATGCGCTCTCTCGGCCAGGTCGCGGGCCTGGGCGCATCGTTGATCGCGTCGGGGTCGAGCCTCATTGCCACCCTGTTCGCTATCGGCCTGGGCAGTTTCTATGACGGTACGACCACGATACTGGCCACGGGTTTCTCCATCGCCGGCGTCAGTTCGCTCGTTCTGGCGGAGCTTGCGATACGGGCTGACAGCTCGCCGGTCGTGGCGGCTCGATAAGCAGAAACAGACGCCGGCGCGTATCGCGACGGGCGTTCGTCAGATCGCCCGGTCCGCGCGTGCCAGACCGTGTGCAACCAGGCGGTCGATGATTTCCGGGTAGCTGACGCCGCTTGCGGCCATCACCTTGGAATACATGCTGATGTCCGTGAAACCGGGGATGGTGTTGAGCTCGTTGACGAGGATCCGCATGTCCGACGTCAGGAAGAAGTCGGCGCGCGCCATGCCGTCGCATCCGAGCGCGCGAAACGCTCTTGCCGCAAGCGCCCGGATTTCGTCTTCGACCGCCTCGGACAAGTCGGCCGGCACCTTCAGCGCCGCACCGTCCTCGTCGATGTATTTGGCGTCATAGCTGTAGAAACCGTGGCTTTCCGCCGGGATGATCTCCCCGGTTCGCGACACGAACAGGACGCCGTCGGTATCCTCCAGCACGGCACATTCGATCTCGCGCCCGTGAATGAACGCCTCGGCCAGAAGCTTGCTGTCATGGCGGAAGCCTTCCGAGAGCGCTGCCGCGTAGTCCGATGCGGTCGCGACCTTGCTGACCCCGACCGAGGAACCCTGGCGGGCGGGTTTGATGAAGACGGGCAGACCGAGCGCATGTTCAAGCGCATCGAAGCGTGGCGCTGCGTCGCGATGGATCGTGATTGACTGCGCAGCCGCAATGCCGGCCTCGTTGAACAGTCGCTTGGCAATGTCCTTGTCGAGTGCGTTGGCGGAGCCGAGGATGCCGCACCCTGCAAGCGGCACGCACGCCACTTCGGCAAGCCCCTGCACGGCGCCGTCTTCGCCGTGAAGCCCATGCAGGACGGGAAAGAGGATGTCGATCCCCGGCACTTCGTAGGGGGCGTCATCTGCGGGAAGGGCGATGGCCCGCCCATGTCCGCCGGGCAGCAGGCAGAGTTCCGTACCGCTCGACGGCGTTGCAAGCCTGCCGCCCTCGAAGGCGCTCAACAGCCAGCGCCCCTCGCGGGTGACGAAAATCGGGATGGCGTCGTATTTCGCCGGAGCCAGCGCATTCATGACGTTGGTCGCCGACAGCACCGAAACGTCATGCTCTGCCGAGCGCCCGCCAAACAACACACCAATACGCAATTTCTTCGAAGTATCGAGCATGAACGTCCTTCCAACCTGAACGGTCGCAAAACTGCCGATCAAAGCGCCGATTTTGCGGCCGCTGTTCGGGATATCGCAACGATCGCTTTCGCGGCGGCCTTCCGGACCGGATCGCCTCGACATTCCCGGCAGCCCGCACGCGGGACATTTCACCTGGCCCGGACGGTCGACAAGGGGACGGACGTCAGCCCATGCGCTCGGACTTGTAGGAACCCGGGCTCGGCGGGAAGACGATCGTCTTGTTGCCGTTCATGAAGACGCGGTGGTGGATATGGGCGTGCACGGCGCGGGCGAGCACCTGGCTCTCCACGTCGCGGCCGATCGAGACATAGTCGTCCCCCGACTGCGCATGGGTGATGCGCGCGACGTCCTGCTCGATGATCGGGCCTTCGTCGAGATCCTCGGTGACGTAGTGCGCCGTGGCGCCGATGAGCTTCACGCCGCGCTCGTAGGCCTGCTTGTAGGGGTTTGCACCCTTGAAGGAGGGCAGGAAGGAGTGGTGGATGTTGATGATGCGTCCCGACATTTTCTTGCAGACGGCGTCGGAGAGCACCTGCATGTAGCGGGCGAGCACGATGAGGTCGGCGCCGGACTGCTCGACGACTTCCATCAGCCGGGCTTCGGCCTGCGGCTTGTTCTCCCTCGTCACCTTGATGTGGTAGAAGGGAATGTCGTGGTTGACGATGACCTTCTGGTAGTCGAAGTGGTTGGAGACGACGCCGACGATGTCGATCGGCAGCGCGCCGATCTTCCAGCGGTAGAGCAGGTCGTTGAGGCAGTGGCCGAAGCGCGACACCATGAGCAGCACCTTCATGCGCTCCTCGCTGTCATGCACCTGCCAGGTCATGGCGAAGGTCTCGGCGACCGGCGCAAGACCCTTCTCGATCGCGGCCTGGTCCGCCTTCTCCTCGGAAATGAAGGTCAGGCGCATGAAGAAGAGGCCCGTTTCCAGGTCGTCGAACTGCGAGCTGTCGATGATGTTGCAACCGAGGCCCGCGAGACAACCCGTCACGGCGGCGACGATGCCGCGGGTCGACTGGCAGGTGATGGTCAGGACATAGCTCTTCATCGGTTCCACTCTCGCTGTCGGCTGGCCGGCGCCTCTTGCGGCGGGCGCGGCGGTTTCTTCTCTCCGCTTCCGTCGGGAAGCACGCTGGTATCTCAGGCGTCCGGCGGCTTGGCAAGCCCCGGACGAGCGATCGGAAGGCTATGCTTCGGACGGGCGGCCCGCGCATCGGTTCGCGACATGCAATGAACCGAAAGAGGCACCGCCTCGCTCACAGAACCCGGACGCGTGTGCCCCGCCGCAGGTGCGGCATGAGCCGCCGCATGTCGGACAGGCTGATCGCGACGCAGCCGGCGGTCGGCTGGTAGCCGGGACGGATGAGGTGGAAGAAGATCGCCGAGCCGCGGCCGCGGGAGCGCGCGGTGATGTTCCAGTCCAGGACGAGGCAGATGTCGTAGAGCCCGTCCGCCCGCGCCATCTCCTCGTGGCTTGCCCGGAACGGCGTGCGCACCAGGCTGTTATAGGCGGGATGGGACGGCGCATCGCACCAGAGCATGTCGGACCTGATGCGGCGGATCGGCAGCGGCGTCGACAGGAAACGGACGCGCTCGCCGCGGCTGAAGCCGTAGAGCAGCTTCATCGTCGCGATCGGCGTCGCGCCGTCGCCCTCGCGCTTGCGGGCCGTCGTGCCGCTCCGGCCGATCGCCGCGCGCAGCCGCAGCGGCCCGAGCGAAACAGTGGCGTCCTGCGGCCGGCCGGGCCGGCGCCGCACCACGATCGTCGTTGTTCCGGTCCTGCCCGCCGTTCCAGCCACTCTCGCTCCGCTCACGGTGATTTGCCTTGTCCGTGAACATCAAGCAAAGCATAGCGGCCTTGGCAAGCGGCGCCAGAATGGGCATGCCCTTGCGAAAACTGCGATATGGCTTAGTTTCAGGGAAAAGCCCGAGAGGTCCCCATGACATCGAGAACCATCCTCATCGTCGACGACGACAGCGACCTGCGCGAGACGCTGGTCGAACAGCTCGAACTCTACGAGGAATTCTCGATCCTGCAGGAAGGCAGCGCCGCGAAGGCGATCCAGACCGTGCGGGGGGGGCAGATCGACCTCCTCATCATGGATGTCGGCCTGCCTGACATGGACGGGCGCGAGGCCGTGAAACTGCTGCGCAAGGGCGGCTTCAAGGCGCCGATCATCATGCTGACCGGCCATGACACCGATTCCGACACGATCCTCGGGCTGGAAGCGGGCGCCAACGACTATGTGACGAAGCCCTTCCGCTTCGCCGTGCTGCTGGCCCGCATCCGCGCGCAGCTGCGACAGCACGAAAACAGCGAGGACGCCACCTTCACGGTCGGTCCCTATACCTTCAAGCCGGGCCAGAAGCTGCTGACGATGGACAACGGCCAGAAGATCCGCCTCACCGAAAAGGAAGCGGCGATCATCCGCTATCTCTACCGCGCCGACCAGAAGGTGGTCACCCGCGACGTGCTGCTCGAGGAGGTGTGGGGCTACAATTCCGGCGTCACCACCCATACGCTGGAGACGCATGTCTATCGTCTTCGCCAGAAGATCGAGCGCGACCCTTCCAATGCGGAAATTCTCGTGACAGAGAACGGCGGTTACAAGATCGTGCCGTAGATTCGAGGAGCGCCGCTTGGCTCTCAGTGACGACATCGCCCTGTTCGCGCGCGTCCCGCTTTTCGCGGGCCTGTCGGACGACAAGCTGCGGCTGATGGCCTTCGGCGCCGAGCGCCGGCGCGTGGTTGAGGGCCAGACGCTGTTCCGCGAGGGCAGCGCCGCCGACTGCGGTTTCGTCGTGGCGTCGGGGTCGTTCCGGCTGACCGTGACGCTTCGCGACGGCAGCCTGCGCGACGAGGGGGTGGCGGGCGCCGGCATCCTGTTGTCCGAACTCGCCATGGTCTCGCCGGTCGAGCGCAAATATACGGCGACGGCGGTGGAGGACAGCGAGGTCATCCGCATCAACCGGCCGCTCTTCCGGCGCATGCTGGAGGAATATCCGGAGGTCGCGGTGCTGGTCGACCAGCGCATCCGGGCGAATCTCGCGGAGATGATCGGCGGGGCGGGGCGGCTTGCCGGCCGCTTTGCCTGACGGCCCTGTATCGGCGAAGAGGTCGGTATCAGACGTCGAACGTCGCGACGACCGGCACGTGGTCGGAAGGCCGCTCCCAGCCGCGCGCCTCGCGCAGCACCTTGATGTCGGCAAGGTGGGGCTCGAGGTCGGCGGAAGACCAGATATGGTCGAGCCGGCGGCCCTTGTCGGCGGCCTGCCAGTCCTGTGAGCGGTAGCTCCACCAGGTATAGAGCTTCTGGTCGGCCGGCACCCTGCGGCGCATCAGGTCCACCCAGGCCCCCTTCGTCATGACGTCGATCAGCCCCTCCGTCTCGACCGGCGTATGGCTGACGATCTTCAGCAGTTGCCTGTGCGACCAGACGTCGTGTTCCAGCGGCGCGATGTTGAGATCGCCGACGAGGATCGAGGAAATGCCGGCCTCGGCTTCGGCATGCAGCTCTTTCATCTCCTCGATGAAATCGAGCTTGTGGCCGAATTTCGGGTTGATCGTGCGGTCCGGTTCGTCGCCGCCGGCCGGCACGTAGAAATTATGCAGCCGGATCGCCCTGCCGCGGTGCCGGAAGACCACGGAAATGTGCCGGGCGTCGCCGACGCCGCAATAGTCGCGCCGCTCGACGAGTTCCGTCAGCGGCAGGCGGGAGACGGTCGCGACGCCGTGGTATCCCTTCTGGCCGTGGATGACGATGTGCTCGTAGCCGAGCGCCTTCAGCGGTTTCGCCGGAAACTGGTCGTTCGGGCACTTCGTCTCCTGCAGGCACAGGATGTCGGGACCGTGGTCCTTCAGGAAGCGCTCCACCAGCGGCATGCGCAGCCGCACGGAATTGATGTTCCAGGTCGCGATCGAAAGTGCCATGCCGTTCTTCCCGTTGTCGGTGCCGGCATGCTCTTAGCCGATACGGGCGGCGAGCGGAATGCGCAATCGTGCGGGGGGGGCATGGCCGGCAGGTGCCGGCCGGGGCCGTCAGTTCCTGTTGCGCACTTCGTCGTAGGGGATCTCGAAGACCCGTTTGTCGAGGTCGACGCCGGTCTGCACGTTGAAGATCATGACGGAGGTGTCCTTGCCCTGGGCGTCGGTGATCGTCCACTGGCGGAGATCGAAGGTCTTGGGGTCGAACATCATGGTGATGGTGGAATCGCCGAACAGGCTCTTGTCGCCGAGCACGATCGTCGTCAGATCCGGTTCCTCCTTCACGTCGCGCACCATCTTGGCCGACAGGTCGATCCTCTCGCTCAGCAGCAGGTTGAGCGGCGTCTTGGACAGCGGATAGAGATCCCAGGTCTTGAGCTTCATGTTGCCGATGACGACGGCCTTGCCGTCGGCGATCACGCGCATCGGCGAGGGCTGCTCGTAGTTGAAGCGGATCTTGCCCGGCCGGTCGATATAGAACTTGCCGCCCGTCTGCTCGCCGCGCGGGCCGAACTGCACGAACTCGCCCATCATTGTCTTCACCGAGGAGAAGTGATCGGCGATCTTCTGCGCGGTGCTGCTGACCTGTGCTTCGGCCCCGGACGGCACCAGGGTCGACAGGCCGCCGGCCAGCACGAAGGCCGCGAGCGTCACGACGCTGCGACGGGTCAGGCCGGCGCTGTGAAGAGGTGCGGCCCGGTCGACCGAATCGGTTCTCAACATGTCGAACTCCTTCATTAGGCTCTCATGCGTGTGAAGTGCGGCGCCTTCAAGGCGCCTCGCACCGTGCCGGCGCGGCCCGCGCGCAACGGTTCCGCCGCCCTCCGGTTCCGCCGTCAGCGGCCGGAAATCTCGTCCTCGACGGGCACGAGGATTTCGCGTTTTCCGGCATGGTTGGCCGGACCGATCAGCCCCTCCTGCTCCATGCGCTCGATCAGCGACGCGGCCCGGTTGTAGCCGATGCCGAGGCGCCGCTGGATGTAGGAGGTCGAGGCCTTGCCGTCGCGCAGCACGACGGCGACGGCCTGGTCGTAAGGATCGTCGGAATCCTCGAAGCTTGCGCCTCCGGCAGGCCCGGCGCCGCCTTCGCCGTCCTCGTCGTCGTCCTCGGTGATCGCATCGAGATATTGCGGCACGCCTTGCGTCTTCAGGTGCGCAACGACGGCCTCCACCTCCGTGTCGGAGACGAAGGGGCCGTGCACGCGCTGGATGCGTCCGCCGCCGGCCATATAGAGCATGTCGCCCATGCCGAGCAGCTGTTCCGCACCCTGCTCGCCGAGGATGGTGCGGCTGTCGATCTTCGAGGTCACCTGGAAGGAGATGCGCGTCGGGAAGTTCGCCTTGATCGTGCCGGTGATCACGTCGACCGACGGGCGCTGCGTTGCCATGATGACGTGGATGCCGGCGGCGCGCGCCATCTGGGCGAGCCGCTGCACGGCGCCCTCGATGTCCTTGCCGGCCACCATCATCAGGTCGGCCATCTCGTCTATGATGACGACGATATAGGGCATCGGCTGAAGATCGAATTCCTCGGTCTCGTACATCGCCTCGCCGGTCTGGCGGTCGAAGCCGGTCTGCACGGTGCGGGTGATCGCCTCGCCCTTGGCAAGCGCCTGCTCGACGCGGCCGTTGAAGCCGTCGATGTTGCGCACGCCGATCTTCGACATCTTCTTGTAGCGCTCCTCCATCTCGCGCACCGTCCATTTGAGCGCGACGACGGCCTTCTTCGGATCGGTGACGACGGGCGAGAGCAGGTGCGGGATGCCGTCATAGACGGAGAGTTCCAGCATCTTCGGGTCGATCATGATGAGGCGGCACTGCTCGGGCGTCATGCGGTAGAGCAGCGACAGGATGAAGGTGTTGATCGCGACCGACTTGCCCGAGCCGGTGGTGCCGGCAACGAGCAGATGCGGCATCTTGGCGATGTCGGTGATCACCGGCTCGCCGCCGATCGTCTTGCCGAGCGCCATGGCGAGCTTGGCCTTGCTCGTCTCGAAGTCGCGGCTGCCGATCATTTCGCGGAGATAGACGGTCTCGCGGCTCTGGTTCGGCAGTTCGATGCCGATGGCGTTGCGGCCCGGCACGACGGCGACGCGTGCAGCGATCGCGCTCATCGAGCGGGCGATGTCGTCGGCAAGGCCGATGACGCGGGAGGACTTGATGCCGGGTGCGGGCTCCAGTTCGTAGAGGGTGACGACGGGGCCGGGACGGACGTGGATGATCTCGCCCTTGACGCCGAAATCTTCCAGCACGCCCTCCAGCATGCGGGCGTTCTGCTCGAGCGCATCCGGCGAAAGCGTCGCGTCACGCGCCACGTTCCTCGGTTCGGCGAGCAGGTGCAGCGGCGGGAGCTCGAAGCCGCCGGCTTCGGCGACGAACGACGTCTGGGCCTCGCGCTCGATCCGCTGGCCCGGACGGGGTTTCGCGGCCGGCGCCACGACACGCGGCGAGGCGCCGGGCAGGGCGGGCCGCGGCGGCGCCTTTCTCGGCGCCCAGTCGGCGGCCGGGTCGTCGTCCTCGTCCGGCAGGATGCCGTCCGGCCGCGGCAGGAGGTAGTCGTCCATATTGAAGTCGACGCCGTCCTCGCCGGGATCGAAATCCGGCTCGTGACGGCCGGCGACGCGGCGTGCCTGCGGTTCGAGCGAGGGCTCGACGCGTCCCGCGCGGGCGGCGGGAGCGGAACGGCCGGTGGCGCTGCCCTGCGGCGCGTAGACATCTTCGTTGAAATCGAAGGGCTGTTCGACGGCCCGGCGCCTGCCCGGCCGTCCGCTCGCGCCGAACAGGCGCCGCATGCGGGCGCTGCCGGTGTACCAGGCATGCGTGAGAGCGCCGACCGCCAGCATCAGCGGCCCGTCCGAATCGTCCTCCTCGTCGCCGGGAATGGTGCGCGCGCGGCTTTCGACAGGGGGGGCGACGGCCGGCTCCTCGTCCTCGTCGATGTCGTGCGCACCGATCAGCCCGGCGCTGAAGATCAGCATCCAAAGCGCCGGAACGGCGACGAGGCCGCCGAGCACCAGGCCGACGACGCCCGCCGGATAGGCGCCGATGAAGAGCGCCGGCAGGCGCATGATCATGTCGCCGAAGACGCCGCCGAGGCCGTTCGGCAGCGGCCAGGTCACGGTGGGCGGCACGCAGCTCAGCGCGGCGGACGCGAGCACCGAGCCGCCGAACCAGGCGGCGGCGCGCTGCGGAATGCGGCCGAAGCGCTTGCCGCCGATGAGCACGAGGCCCCAGGCGACGACCGGCAGCAGCGCGATGACGCTGCCAAGCCCGAAGAACTGCATGAAGAGGTCGGCGAAGACCGCGCCGGGATAACCGAGGATGTTGGTGGGCGTGCCGCCGGAGGCGTAGGACAGACTCGGGTCCGAGACGTTCCAGGTCGACAGCGCGGCGATCGCGAGCGCCAGCATGCCGAAAAGGACAAGGCCGAGGAGCGACTGCACCTGGCGCCAGACGAAGGCGGACAAGATGAACCGGTCGGACCGGTTGTCCAGGAGTGCCGAAGTGCTTCTGCCCATGAAAGTCAGCCCGTGTGCGTTCGATCGGGAGAGCCCGGCACCGTGCGGTGTCGGGGCATGCTCGAACCGAATCGTACCAAGCCAACGCTTAATGTCGTGTTAACCATGGTGCCCGACAGGACGGTTCTCCACCGGGCACCGGGCAAAAAAAGGGCCCGGGCGGGAAGCCCGGGCCAAATGCGGCATATTCATCATATGACCGCGACGGGACGTTGAGCGGCGGCACCCTTCGGGAGGTGCCGCCGCGAAGCGCTTAGGAGTGGTATGCGGCTTCGCCGTGCGACGACAGGTCGAGACCCTCGCGTTCGGCTTCGACCGAGACACGCAGGCCGACGATGGCGTCCACGACCTTGTAGAGGATGGCGGAGACGACGCCGCACCAGACGATCGTGATGAGGACGGCGACGATCTGCGTGTAGGTCTGCGCGGCGATCGAGAAGTCCTCGGCGCCCGTGCCGCCAAGCGACGGCGCGGTGAAGATGCCGGTACCGACAGCGCCGATGATGCCGCCGATGCCGTGGACGCCGAAGACGTCCGCGGTGTCGTCGTAGCCGAACTTGTTCTTGATCGTCGAGCAGAAGAAGTAGCAGATCGGAGCGGCGATGAGGCCGAGAACGATCGCACCCATCGGGCCGACGGAGCCGGCTGCCGGCGTGACGACGACGAGACCGGCGATCATGCCGGATGCCGCGCCGAGCATCGACGCCTTGCCGCGGGTGAAGGTTTCAGCCAGGCACCAGGCGACGATCGCGCCGGCCGTTGCCAGGAAGGTGTTGACGGTCGCGAGAACCGCACCGCCGGAGGCCTCCAGGTTGGAACCGGCGTTGAAGCCGAACCAGCCGAACCACAGCATGGCGGCACCCACCAGGGTGAGCGTCATGGAGTGGGGCGCCATCATGTCCTTGCCGAAGCCCGTGCGCTTGCCGACGAGGATCGCGCCGATCAGACCGGCGACACCGGCATTGATGTGCACGACCGTGCCGCCTGCGAAGTCGAGGGCGCCCATGCCGAAGATCAGGCCGTTGGCATCCCAGACCATGTGGGCGATCGGGAAGTAGACGAAGGTTGCCCACAGGACGGCGAAGAGCACGGCGGCCGAGAACTTGATGCGCTCGGCAAAGGCACCGATGATCAGCGCCGGCGTGATCGCCGCGAAGGTCATCTGGAACAGGATGAAGAGATATTCCGGGATGACGACGCCGTCGCTGAAGGTCGCAGCGGTGCTGTCAACGGTGACGCCCGACAGGAACAGCTTGGCGAAGCCGCCGAAATAGGCGTTCGTCGAGCCGCCGAAGGCGAAGGAATAGCCGTAGACGACCCAGACGATCATCATCGCGGCACCGATGACGGTGCACTGCATCAGCACCGACAGCATGTTCTTGGCGCGGACGAGGCCGCCGTAGAACAGGCCGAGGCCGGGGACGAGCATGAAGAGCACGAGAAGCGTCGTGATGTACATGAAGACCGTATCGGCCTTGTCCGGGACCGGGGCGGCTGCCACAGCCTCGGC